>CAXNJE010000136.1:0-8677 GCA_964202565.1 Breznakiellaceae bacterium
GGCTACCAGATGTCGTTGGTGGGCGTCTCCACGGCGGCCTTCATGAAGTGGTACGGAATTCCGCTGCCCCTTTCGCTTATTATGGGCCTGCTGCTGGGCGTCGCCCTGGGGCTCTTCAACGGCATAGCCGCCATCAAGCTCAAGGTCCACACCCTCATCATCACGCTGGGTACGATGACCGTTTTCCAGGGGCTTTCCTACATTGTCTCCAGGCAGAGCGTCATCCTGAACCTGCCCCCGGCGTTCAAGTTCATCGGCCAGGGCTACGTCTTTGGCTTCGTGCCCTTCAGCGTCATCCTGATGATGGTTACCGTGGCCTTCGCCAGCTTCATCCTGAACAAGACCTACCTTGGTCGCTACATCTACGCCATCGGCGGAAACGAGGAAGCCACGCGCCTTGCGGGCGTGGACGTCGTCAAGGTAAAGCTTATCATTTTCACCATCTGCGGCTTTTTTACGGCCGTCTCGTCCATCGTGCTGTTCGCACGCTCCGGTTCGGCCGCCTCGTCCACCGGACCCGGCACCGAGTTCTCCTGCATGACCGCGGCGGTGCTGGGCGGCATCTCCTTCAAGGGCGGCGAGGGCAAGATGTGGGGCCTCGTAACCGGCGTCCTCATCCTGGGCGTGCTGGGCAACGGGATGCAGCTGATCGGCATGGGCACCTATTCGCAGTACATCGTAAAAGGTTTCGTGCTCCTGGCGGCAGTCGGCTTCGACACCTACCAGAAGAGCGTCAAGACGGCCAAGCGCCACTCCCCCGTGGCGGCATTGGCGGCGGCAAAATGAAAGGAATATCCATGCAGCAATTACTGATCTCCCTGGCCGTCGGCCTCGCCATCGGCGTCATCTTCAGACTCCTGAAACTCCCCGTCCCCGTGCCTCACGGCCTGGGCGGTCTTATAGGTCTTGTCGGCATGTTCATAGGCAGTGAAGTGGTCGCCGTCGTCATCCAGTCGGCCACGTCCAAGTAGGGCTTTATATGGGTGAACAAAACAGCCCCCACGGACCATCGGGCATCTACGTATTGCCAAAAGCCGACACCTCCTTCGTCGCGCACAGGTTCCTGGATATTCCCTACACCGTCGCAGGGAACTCGACGGCAGGGGACTCGCCCTCGGCCTTCCAGAAGCTGGACATCTATCTGCCCGAGGAAGGACAAAAGCCGTACCCGGTCATAGTCGCCATCCACGGCGGCGCCTGGATGATGTGCGACAAGAACGACCTGCAGGTACTGCCGATGCTGGAAGGCCTGAAGCGCGGTTACGCCGTTGTGGCCGTGAATTACCGGCTCAGCCAGGAAGCGCTTTTTCCGGCCCAGATCCAGGACGTAAAGGCGGCCATCCGCTGGGTGAGGGCCAACGCCGCCGGATATGGCTTTGCTGTAGACCGCATTGCCGCCTGGGGCGGATCCGCCGGTGCACACCTGGCCTCCTTGGTGGGGCTGACGGCCGGAGTCACGGCGCTGGAAGACCCAAGCCTTGGCAATCCGGCCTACCGCAGTGACGTCTCCGCAGTAGTCGCCTGGTACGGTCCCACCGACTTTCTGATGATGGACAGCTACCTCGCCCGGAGTGGCCTCGGTCCCCGCGACCACGGCAAACCCGACTCTCCCGAATCACGCCTGCTCGGTGCCACCATCGCCGACGTTCCCGACCGCGTCCGCTTGGCAAACCCGGAAACCTACGTCCACACGGGTGCCCCTACTTTCTTCCTGCAGCACGGCGACATCGATTCCACCGTCCCCATGCAGCATTCCGTTGCCCTCGCCGATAGGCTGGTGAACGCCAACGGCACGGACAAGGTTTTCCTGGAAATCCTGGAAGGTGCCGAACACGCAGACCGGGCCTTCGAGACGAAGGCGAATGTAGCCAAGGTGCTGGATTTTCTGGACAGGGCCCTTAGGTAAACATTGAAGGAATTCCATTAAGAATATTTGACTAGTCTGACTAATCATATTATTCTTGGATCAAGAGGTGTGCATGACGAAAACCTGGCCTTTGCAGGATGCCAAAGCCCGTTTTAGCGAATTGTTCAACCTAGTCTGTGAGGATGGGCCCCAGAGAGTAACCCGACACGGCAAGGACGCCATCATTCTCATTGCGGAACCTGATTTTGAGAAACTTAGTGGCCAAAAACGTTCCTTTGTAGATTATCTGTTGTCTGGTCCCAAAGTGGAATTGGATACCACCCGGCCTCCTGATTATAGCCGGAACGTGGAGTTATGAATTTCTTACTCGATACCTGCGTCTTATCGGAAACGATCAAACCCAAACCGGATATCGGGCTCGTAAGCTGGTTGAAGAACCAAAAACCCGACAACTTGTTCGTCTGTTCCATATCGCTGGGTGAACTGCGCAAGGGCATCGACCGCTTGCCTGGGGGCAAGAAAAGACACGACCAGCTGCTGTGGCTGCTCGCGATGATCAATGAATATGATGGGCGTTTTATTGATTTTGATACCGAAAGCGCCCTGAGGTGGGGTTCCTTGTCTGCCAGTCTGGAAACGTCGGGGAAACCGATGCCCGTGCTGGATGCGATGATTGCCGCCTGCGCCTTGCGATACGGTTATACCCTGGTAACCCGTAACGAACGGGATTACCAGCATTCGGGTGTCCCCATGGTGAATCCCTGGAAGGTCGACGCGGATTTGGTCTAGGGATGGACCGTGAGCAACACGGTCTGATTGCAGCACTTAACGTCCTATCAGCCTCAGGTTATTCGTAAGGCATTCGCAATTGTCGCAAGTGGTAGCAGAAGGGTAAGCGGATTATCCAACATAGGTAGGGCACCGTAGCCTGCATACCAATCGGCCAAGCGTTGGTTCTTTGCGTCGATGACCAATACGATTCCCCCAACTTCAGTCGCAGCAAGCAAACAACGCTTGCCTGCTGCAAGCAGGAGTTGGCCGCCCAGGCCTCTGCCTTGCGCATGGATGTCCACGGCCAAACGGCCCAAGCGAAAACCAGGCACATCGTAACGGGCCAAACCTTTCCGAATGATTGATGGGGTGCGCGCATATTCTATCGAGGCTGGACTCAGACTGTAGAAGCCCAGGATGGTTTTCTTATCGGCGACATCGATGGCCAGAAATGTTTTGGCCCCGCCCTGTTCGTGATTCTTTCGCGCATGATGCCGCAAGAAATCATTCAGGGATTCCTCACCGCAATCGAAGGCTTCCCGATCATGATCCTTACGTATCGGCTCTTCAAACCAGGCAAGTCTGGTCATGCGTTTTCTTGCAGGTCTTTAGCGGCCCTTGAAAGGCGTGCGTTCGGGGTTCCGGGGTTTTCCAGCAGTTCCATCACCCGCAGGCTATCGCGTTCAGAGAGTTGAACGTGATCGGCCTCCTTGATGACCGCCTTGGCGGCGAGTACCGCATTTTTAATAACAAAATCCGTCAGGTCGGTATGTGAGAGTGCCACCGCACGGAGGAGTAATGCCTTTTCTTCGGCTCGTATCCGCAAGGACATCCGACTGTTGTCTTGAATTGCTACTCTGGGCATTATTAAACCTTCCTTATGAAACCTTCCTTTGTGGACACATTCAAAGCGTACAACATTACTACTGTGGAGTCAATATTCTTCGCTTCTGCGGATCCCTACACCGCTGGCAAGGCGGCGAGGGCCGAGAAAAAGTGGCAGGTAGTACCAGCGATGACGAAGAAGTGCCACCCGACGTGGAACCAGCCTCGACGGCGTCCGAGTGAGTAGAAGATGGTGCCCAGGGAATAGCAAAGCCCGCCGGCGATGAGGAAGAAAAGCATACTGGGTGGGGCGTTGGCGGCGAGGGGTTTCCAGGCGAGGACAACCAGCCAGCCCATGGCGAGATACGTCGCAAGGGTGAGGGCGGGCCAGCGGTTGAGGAAGAGGGTTTCCATGGCAATGCCGAAGGCGGCTATTCCCCAGACCGCGCCGAAAAACCACCAACCCACGCTGTCCCGCAGGATGGTAAGCGAGAAGGCGGTATACGAGCCGGCAATGAGAATAAAAATGGCGACGTGATCGAATAATTCGAGGACGCGTTTTAGCTTGGGTTCCTGGGCAGCGTGGTAGAGGGTGGAGGCCAGGTAGAGTGTGATCATGCTGGCACCGAAAATGGAGTAGGCAGTTATGTACCATGCGTCGCCGCGCAGGCTTGCAAAGACTACAAGTACTACTAGGGCAGCTATGGAGAGGAGCACCCCGATGCCATGGGTGATGGCGTTCGCTATTTCCTGCCCCAGCGTAGCGGCGATGTTCTCGGTCATGTATGGCCCCCTGATATATCCTGTTTCGACCCGGAAAGGGGTGGGAAGGTTTCAGTAAAGGTCCGGCAGATTGAAGCGATGTGGCTATTGGGGTATGGTCTTTCCAATCAAGGGATACCATACACCATTGCGTAGACAGGACCTCTCAAAACCATTCATCTCACTTTTCATTCAGAATTTTTTCATTTTCTGCAGCTTCAGCGTCATGAACGTGCTGCCAGACCATCTTGCGGGGCTTGGAGCCTCCAAGACCTGGGTGGGGCTGTTCATGAACGTCAATTCCCTGGCGCTCGTGCTTTTAGTCGTGCCGCTGAGCCGCTACGCCGACCGAATGGGCCGCAAGCGCCTGATGATGTGGGCCTACGCCAGCGCATTGTTTGCGGCGGCGCTTTCCTTTGCCTTTGCGGATTCACTTGCCGCCTTGATGGTGTTGCGGATTCTGGGTGTCGGCCTGTACTGCGTTGTGTACACCCTCCAGGCTTCCGAGGCCTTTGGGCTCTTCCCCCGGGAGTACCGTGTATCGGGCGTGGCTGTATTCGGGATTTCGGGGATAGTGTCGAATCCGGTAGGGGCCTTCATTGGTGAACGTCTCCTGGAAGGGCCGGGGGCGCGCTGGCTTTTCGTGGCCATATTCGGTCTGACGGCTATCGCCTTGCTGTTCGCCCTGCCGTTCCGCTTCACGGCGGCCCCCGAGGGGGAACGGAAGGCACCCCTATTTGAGCTGATGCGCCGGAAGGAGCTTGTTCCGCTGTTTGCGTTGGCCTTCATGCTGGGCGGTGTTTTCGCTGTCTTTTCCAGTTTCCTTGCTAACATGACGAGGGAGCGCCTGGGAACGGTCAATATTTCCATCTTCTTTTTGGCCTTTTCGTTTGTCGCGGTGTTCATGCGTATCTTCCTGGGTTCCTGGCTCGAACGTCTTCAGCCCCGGTACCTTGCGTCCGCCTGTTTTGCGCTGCTGGCAGTGGCTTTGATCCTGACGTTCAGACTCAGGTACGCCGCCATGCTCATACCCATCGGTCTCGTGTTTGGCACCGGCCGCGCAGTCCTGTACCCGCTCCTTTCGACCCTCTTCGTCAATACCGGCAGCGATGCTGACAGGCTGGGACTCAACAACCTCTACTCCACAGCCAACACCCTGGGCAGCATTATTTCCGCGGTTGCCATGGGCGTGGTGGCTGACCTTTTCGGACTACCCGTCGTCTTCCTGGTAATGGCCGTCCTGACGGCGGTGATGCTGCCCGTGGGCTACATAGGCTTGCGCGGCCGTTCCGTGCGGGGCTTGTAGATGCCTGTCTACTCCCAAATAAGTCCCGGTGTACTTGTTTTCTAATATTTTTGCCAATCAGCCTGATATAGTAGGGACATCACAAACCGGTAAAAAACGGATTATAAAAAGTTGATGAAAAAAATCTGGAATATCATCCTGCTGTATTTAAAAAAGGCTGGTTAGCCAAAGCCGGTCGGGTAGGATGGGGACGAAAGCCCGGTTTCGTCCCCAAGTACCCTTAGACCTATGTAACCATCAAGCCCTCGATCAAGGCCTCATATCGTAGATGCGGAGCTTGCCATCCGTGCCGAGGGCGTAGATGACGGAACCGGCGATCTTCAGTTCATGATTGAATTCTGATCCACCATCATCGATGAAATCATCCACGACCAATTCGCTTATCAGGCGCGGTAGGGAAAAATCCGAGAAGTCGTAAATACGAAGCCGTGCGATTGCAGGGTTTGAGTTGACTTCCAGGGTGCTTGCCACCGCATACGTACCCAGGCCAGTCACGGCGTCCATCCATTCATCGTCGTTGAAAGAAACGCCCGGGTACGAGAATACCTTGTCAGTGCTGGTATCCACTTCTGTTGGTTTTTTCATATCCCGGATCACGAACTTGAATGTATCTCCCGATGTGTTGGGTTCCATTGACAGGAATCCGTAATCTCCGCTCATGGTAAAATCGCGGATCTGGTTGGTTCCGGGGAGTGTCTTTACAAGCGAGGTCTCCAGAGGATCTCCGATATCGAATACGGTCAGTGCGCTCCCCCAATCGGCGATTACGGCATAGCGGCCGCTCAGGCTGATGCGGCTCGATTGGAAAGGTATGACGTGGTGGCGCACGAGGATCGTGTTTCGGGGATCGCTTATGTCAAATACCGAAAAGCCGATATCATAGTTGCCAACGACATAGGCGTAATCGCCTTGGACGACAAGGTCCATCATCTGTCCCGGGTTGTTGGTCGACACATCAAGCTCGCCGAGCTTTTCTGTCGCTCCGGGATCGCTTACATCGAAAATCTCGATCTTGCTAATATAATAAAATTGGTAGTTTACGATTACGTAGGCACGACCGGCCTTGACGACAACCTTGTAGGCGGGTGATTCGGTCGCGACGGTTCCAAGCATGACAGGCGATACTGGATCAGTGATATCGTAGATCAACAATCCTGTGCTGCCTGCGGCGATGTAGGCTCTGGTCCCTTCGATAGCCATCCCACTGGCGCCCGGTACATCAAGGGAGTTAGCCATTTTGACGCCAACGGGCATGTTGAGGTCTACTTTGAACAGGCTGGTACTATCATCGTTGTTAAGATTGCTTTTGTGGTGGAAAATATATGCGTAACCTTCGTGGAGGGCGAGCCCATGGGTTCCCGAGCCGCCAAAGCCTATTTCCGTGGGTATTATGCGGAGCAGCCTGAGCGAAGTGGGATCGGTGATGTCGTATACCTCCACTCCCGTTCCGGCGTTGGTCACAAAGGCAGTGCTGCCTTCTATGGCAATGTCCGTATAGTAGGAGCTGCCATAGTCCGTGGTCGTACCTGTGATGGATGCGTTTGCCGGAACAGAGATATCGACAGTCTTGACCCCATTGCTGAAATAGCAGGCGTAGATGAAGTTCCCTTGTGCGGCGAGTCCCACGACAGACAAATCCTGATTTGTATCAAAAACCGTTTTTAGCGGATTGGAACCGGTCGCTGCCGTCGTATCATAAATCTGCAATCCGCCTTTCCTGTTTCCCACGTAAAGGTATGCATTATCTTCTCCAAGGAGCATATCGATGGGATCATGATCGGGGAAATCCGCTGTTTCCGTGGCAATATCGGATTGAAGGACACCGGCATCGGTGCGGTCGAGTGGGAATGACTTGATGAGTGAGGGATTTGCCGGATCGCTGATATCCAGGCAATATACAGCCTTGCAGTAACTTGCGATCCAGGCGATTCCATTTGCCTCATCCAATACGATGCCGCGCACATCGATGCCGGCTCCGCTGAAACTTCCCTTCAGGACTGGAGCGCTTGGATTGTAGACATCGTAAATGAAAAACCCGTCAGTTCCGGCTGCAAGGTAGAGGTAATTGTTGTCTTGCGGAGTGAGTGCCTGGTAAACCATCGTTTTCGTAATCCTTGCAAGTTCATAATTACCAAGTTCTGTGACAAGGATTTGTACTCCGCCTTGCCCGGCCACATACAGCAAATTGTCGCGCCAGGTCAGGGTTGAATACCACAAGGTGACGGCCTCGACTGTGGTCATGTCGTAACCGCGGGCAAAGCCGTCGGTCTGGCCAACGCCAGATGCGGAAACAACTGTCGAATATTCCATGGGTCTGACACGATAATAATAACGCTCATCATTTACCACCGATGAATCCACGCTTACATTTCCGATCACGCGACGGAAGAAACTATAATCTCCCGCTTCCCCAACTCTTCGGTAAATCTCGAATTCATTTGTGGCCGCTATCTCTTTCCATCTGATTGTCAATTCGCCTCTTCCGGATACGACATCAGGGCAGAGAGTTTGGTCTGATAGCGGAATTGCGCGTACAAAGTCGCTCAGGCTGTCGGAGTTTTCATTCTTTGCATTCGCCTTTAAACGGAAAGTATAGAGAAGGCCGTTATCATCGCAAGCAATGGAATAGGGCGAAGTTGCATCGGCTATTTGGATTCCCACAGTCTCGGAAGGAAGGGCTCCATTCGAGGTATAGTAAATTGTGTAGGATTCGGTGTTGGGAACCTCGTCCCAAGTCAGTTCGACGGTTTTGTTGCTTCCGGCCACGCTGAAACTGGGCAGGCTTGATGCGGGTAGGCGGGCTAATGCGAGACCTTCAGATACTGAATTTCCGTTCCAGTCCAAGGCGGTGACCTTGATCGAAAAGCTGGATTGGAAACTGTCTGTCTTGAGCAGGATCACAAAGCTTCCGTCAGCGGCAGGTGACACCTCACCTGAAATGAGCGAACCGGGTACTTCGTAAGTCAGGGTAGCAATGCTTCCATCTTTGCCGTCATTGGTTTTGTCGGTCGCGATTCCCTTCACCTCGACAAGATTCGCACAAAGATATCCAGCTTCTGGTGAGGTGATTGCCAGGACCGGAGCGACCTTGTCCTTCGCCTGCGCAAGTGCGGCATGATCAAGCGGGATTGCGGAACAGGATGCGA
>CAXNJE010000137.1:0-8628 GCA_964202565.1 Breznakiellaceae bacterium
TCCCATGACCCCCGCGCCCAATACCAGCACGGTATCGCCAAACTGCGTATCGGCGCGGTCGACGCTGCGGATTACGCAGGCCAGCGGTTCGGCCAGTGTACCTATGGCAGGATCGGTATCCTTGTTAATTTTATATACCTCGTAACCCCGGGCTACGAAATATTCGCTGAATCCGCCAGGTCCCCAATGATTTCCCGGTTTTGATTCTTCTCCCACGTTTTCACACAGGTTGTCCATGCCTTTTTGGCAGTAATAGCACTCTCCACAACGGGTAAGGCTGGCTACCGAAACTTTGTCGTCGGCTTGGAGTTTTTGGGCGACTTCGCTGCCCACCGCGACGACTGTTCCGCAGATCTCGTGGCCGCCCACAAAAGGGTAGGATCCGGGCACGCCGGCAAAATATTTCTGTTCCCAGGTGCAAAGCCCCACTGCGTCTATTTTTATCAGCACGGTGCCCGGTGTCAGCTCCGGAACGGGTAGGTTCCGGAAGGAGATTTTGCCGGGATCCGTCATGACCGCCTGTTTCATGGCCTAGACCTCTCCACTTTTTTGGGTTTCCTTGAGCAGCGCGAAAGCCTCGTCTACAGAAGCGTTTCCGTGGATGATCGCGGAGAGTGCCCTCGTCATGCCGTAGATATTTTCGACGCCCCAGATATTCCTGCCCACTGCGATACCCTTGGCACCTGCGTCCATGGCTTCCTTGATGGAGGCGAGGAATACTTTCGGGTCCGGAGATTTGGACCCACCCAGCACGACCACCGGACAGAAGCAGCCCTTGACGACTTTTTCGAAGCCGGGCTTGTAGGCGATCTTGATGAAGTCGACGCCGAGTTCGCTGGCGATGCGGGCGCTCAGGGCCAGGTTTTCTACCGTTTTCAGGGAGGGGTCGGCGTCGAAACCGCCGGGTACCATCTCACCCAGCACGGGCATGCCGATCGCCTCGCAGGACTGTACGACCCGGGCGACGGCCGGCAGGGTGAGTTTTTCGATGACCGCACCGGGGGCGCCGTTCACTATGACCGCGTCGGCTCCCAGCTGGACAGCGAATTCGACATCGTAGGCAACGATGCTGTCGTGGCCGCTTCCGATGGAAGTTGGGGGAAGGTCCAGGCGCATGATAAGGCCGATTCCGGCCAACTCGGCCTCGAAGGTCTTTGCCAGGCCAGGGTTGGCGATGATGGCGTCGGCACCTCCGGCTACCAAGGCTTGTATGGCTACGCGGGGGTCTTCGATACCCGCTACGGGTCCTGCGTTTGATCCGTGGTCCATGGCCACAATGAGTGTTTTTCCGTCATTCCTGAAAATGTGTTTGAGTCTGCGAATCTTTCCCATGTGATGCTCCTTTCCTGCTACTTCTTCTCATGCTATGTAGAATGAAATGATTACCGTGTTGATTGTTTTATTTTCAGGGACACTTCAAAGGAATAGCGATCGCCCCGATACCAACTATTTGTAAACTCGATCGGTGAACCATTGCTCAGGCTTGTCCTGCGGATGGAAAACAGGATGGGTGCCCCTACTTCCAGGGATAATTCGCCTGCAACCAGGGCATCCGCGATGCGCGCTTCCAGGCTTTCCTGTGCGGTGTCCAATTCCAGCTTGTAGTCCTTACGCAGGATTTCGTACAGGGACCTGCCTTCCAGGTCCCGTGATAAAAGGTCAGGGCACAACGCGGCGGGAAGGTAGGTTTCCAAAACTACCAGATATTCAAAGTTGACCGACCTGCGCCGACGCAGGCAGAATACATTTTCACTTGGTTGAAGGGACAATTCGCTTTGGATTTGGCTTGGAGCCGGCAGTAGGGTTCCCGCCAACAACTCGGTTTTGACTGAATAACCTTTGTCCATCATGTCCTGCAGGAAGTTGTTTATATAGGACGAAGACGACTCGACGATGGGACGTTTCACGAAGGTTCCCCGGCCGTGGATGCGCACCAGAAATCCCTCGTTCACCAGTTGGGTAATGGCGCTCCGAGCGGTCAACCTGTTGACCCCGTAGAGTTCTGCCAGGTTCGATTCCGAAAGGATCTGCTGTTCCGGTTTGAGCTTGCCGGAACGTATCTCGTCCAGGATAATCCCTTTTATCTGTATGTACATGGGGATGTGGGTACTCTTATCAAGACTGCTCATTTTCTGCTACCTCACTCATATACACATATAGACCTGTTTCATAGTATGATTTCCTGTTTGAGGCTGTCAATGGAAATCATTTTCAGACCCATCGTAGCCGTCACTAGAACGCCAGGCTCTTCCAGGATCTTTTTTTCGTATCGATACCGGCGCGCTTCGCAAGGTCGTCGGCTTGCGCCTGGCACGCACGGCTTACCGACGCCTCATCGGCGGTGGTTATCTTCCCTTCCAGCATAACCGGGTACCCGTCCACCATTACCGTGTCCACACAGGAACACGACCCCGAATAGACCAGGGTGGATACGGGGTTGTGCATGGGGATGGACTTGGGCGACTTGGACGGATCGTAGATGAAAAGATCCGCTTTCTTGCCTATTTCGAGTGAGCCAATCTCGTGGTCCAATCCTATAGCCCGAGCGCCGTCGATGGTAGCCATCTCCAGTACCTTCTCTGCTGTCATGATGGTTGGGTCCTTGGCGTGGACCTTGTGCAACAGGGCGGTGAACTTCAGCAGCTCAATCATGTCCTGCGAGTTATTGCTTGCGGGACCGTCGCTGCCAAGCCCGACCGTGATGCCCTTCTCCACCATTTCCGGCACCGGCGCCACACCCGACGACAGGTACATATTGCTTACGGTGTTGTGGGAAACCTTCATGTCGTGGTATTTGGCCATCCGCATGTCCCGTTGGGTAAGATACACGCAGTGTACCATGAGGACGTCGGGGCCCAGGATGCCGAGCTTTTCCAGCACCTCCGCGTCATAGTGTCCGTGTAATTTAAGGGCAGCATCGCGGTCGAAGGGCGTCTCGGAGATATGAATGGTGAGGGCGCTCTTATAGGACTTGGTGATCTTCCAGACTGTTTCCAGCATTTCCTTCGAGTTGGACCAGACAGCGGCCGGCGCTACCCAGATCCGTATCCTGCCTTCCTCGCTGTTGTGGTAGGTATCAAAAAGCCGGACACAGTCCTTTTCGACGGTTTTTACGTCCTGCATGATGCCCCGGGGGGTGCCGAATTGGTCGCCGGTATCCATCATGCCCCGGGCGAATACTCCACGGATTTTCAGGGTCTTGAAAGCCCTGATCACCTCGTCGGACAGTCCGGCGCGGGGGTGGGGGTACATATAGTCGAGCATGGTGGTGGTTCCGCTGCGTATCCCCTCGATGCAGCCGTGCATTGCCGCTGCATGGACGTCTTCCGGCGTCAGGTGCTTCGCGGCGGGAAAGGTCATGGTGGATAGCCAGTCCGCAAGGACCATATCGTCTCCCAATCCCTTGGTCAGTGTCTGGAAAAGATGGTTGTGGGTGTTGATCAAACCAGGGAATACGATCTTTCCGGCACCAGGAATGACCTTCGTGGTTCCCTTTAGTGTATCCGGGCACTTTCCTGATCCCAGATCGGTGATTCTGCCGTCGCGGATGAGTATATATCCCGTATCAATAAGCTCGCGCCCGGGGTTAACCGTTACGATTGTCGCATCCTGGATACAATATTCAGCCATGATTCCTCCAATCAATTATTTACAAGTCTAAATTTTTGATTTATAATCTTCGTGGACTATACATCTATACAACTAGAAATGCAACCTAGCATGGGTTACGTTGCTTGTCAAATCCATGCTGGTTGCGGCATTTTTCATTTTTACTTGACAAGCGTGAATTGTGGGTCCTATAGTCAGCGAGATGTCTATACATCTATTTATTTTGGTTTTTCATGCCGGAAGCGTAGAGCATCCGGATACATATTGGAGAGGAGTGCAAAGATGAGGAAAGGAAAGATCGTATTAACGGTGCTCGTCGTGTCCCTTTTGGCCGCCGGGACGGTATTCGCTGCAGGCAAGAAAGAAGCCGCTCCAGCCGCCGATGCTCCGAAAGCGGCCGCCACCCTGAAAGCCGCCATGCTCATGTCCGGCCCCATCAACGACGGCGGATGGAACACCTCCGCTTACGAAGGTTTGACCAGGCTCAAGAACGAGTTGGGTTTTGAGATCGCATATTCGGAACTCGTGCCCCAGGCCGAGCACCTGAATATCCTTCGCAACTATGCCAAGCGTGGTTACGACATCATTTTCGGACACGGATTCGAGTTTGGCGAATCGATCGCGGTCGTAGCGGCTGAATTCCCCAATATCAAATTCTACCAGGTGGGTGGCGACGTCAAAGCGGCCAACGCAGGTTCGGGTGTTTTCGCTACCGGAGAGCTTTCCTACCTGATGGGCAAGCTTGCTGCCAAGTTCACCAAGACCAACAAGATCGGCTTCGTGGGAGCCATGGCCATCCCCACCATCGAGATCGAAGTAAACATGCTTCGCGATACGATCAAGGAATATAACCCGAAAGCATCCTTCAACGTGGCGTACAGCGGTTCCTGGACCGACGTAGTCAAAGGTAAGGAAGCCGCTTTGGCCCAGATCGCCAACGGCGTGGACGTCATCGTAGCTATCGGTGATGCGTGCGATATCGGCGCCATCCAGGCTGCGGAAGAGAAGGGCGCATTTGTTATCGGCTGGTCCGGTGACTTCTCCAGCGTCTCCCCGAAGGTAGTTCTCACCTCCGGCGTGCAGAGCGTTCCCGAACTGGTGTATGTTCAGGGCAAGATGGTCAAGGAAGGCAACTGGAAACCCGAAGCCAAGGTGTGGGGCATAGTCGAAGGCGTGCAGTTCCCCGGCAAATGGGCTTCCGTGGTTCCCGCTGCACTCCAGAAAGAAATCATGGATGACTTTGAGGCGATCAAGGCCGGCAAGATGGACAAGCGGGTCGGGCTCTGATAGTTTTTCCCTATTCTGAATAATTAACTTTAGATTGGTACAGGGCGCGGTTTCCGCGCCCTGTATGTATACCTCCACTTATACGAATTATAGGCAGGGTTACGTGGCACCCCTCTTGGAGATAAAGGAACTAAGAAAACAGTTTACCAACGTTTTGGCAAACGACAATGTGTCCTTGACGGTGGAAAAAGGTGAAGTGCGGGCCTTGCTCGGCGAAAACGGTGCCGGCAAGTCCACCCTCATGAGCTGCCTCTATGGTCTTTATTCCATGGATTCCGGCGAGATCCTGATCGACGGTAAAAAAGTTTCGATCAACGATTGCGACGATGCCATCAGGCTCGGTATCGGTATGGTAAACCAGCATTTCATGCTGATCCAGAAACTGACCGTGACCGAGAACGTGATCCTGGGTCTGAAGAGTTCCCGCGGCCCTTGGGTCGACTACGCGGGAGCTACCAAGAAAATAAAAGAGCTTTCCGACCGTTATAATTTCTGTATAGACCCCAACTCCAAAATTGAAGATTTGCCCGTAGGCTTGCAGCAGCGGGTCGAGATATTGAAAATCCTGTACCGGCAGTCGAATATCATGATCTTCGACGAGCCTACCGCGGTACTCACTCCCAATGAGGTCCTTGAGTTTTTTGAAATCCTGAAAATGTTCAAAAATGAGGGACGCACCATACTGTTCATCACCCACAAACTGAACGAAGTCATGACGATCTGCGACAGTGTCACTGTCCTGCGCGACGGCAAGACGGTGGGAAACGTGCTGGTGAAGGATACTTCGGAAGCGGAACTGGCGCGCATGATGGTGGGCCGGGAGATTTTCCTGAAACCCGCGGAGCCCGCTAAAAACATCCGGCAAATTGTCATGAAAGTGGATAAGCTCCACGTCAAAGGGAGTATGGGGCTCGACGCCGTGCGGGGCATTTCCTTCGAACTCCATTCCGGCGAAATCCTGGGAATAGCCGGGGTCGACGGAAACGGCCAGCTGGAATTGGGCAACGCCCTTTCCGGTCTGGCCAGGGCCCACAAAGGAAAAATCGAAATCATGGGTGTGGATACCACCCATAAGAAGCCCGCAGGACTACACAAGCTGGGCTTATCCCACATCCCTCCGGACAGGCAGAAAACCGGCTTGATCATGGATTATTCGGTGCAGGACAATCTGGCGATAAAGGAAATAAACCGCTTTCCGTTTTCCAAATACGGTATCATCTCGCGGAAGCAAATCCGGGCCCACTCGCAGAGGCTTATCGATTCCTTCAATATCCGGGGTTGCTGGCCCGATAGCTGGGCCCGACAGCTTTCCGGGGGCAACCAGCAGAAAGTCATAGTTGCCCGCGAATTCGAGCAGAAACCCAAACTCATAATCGCCATCCAGCCGACCCGGGGCCTGGATATTTCCGCCATCGAATTCGTCCGGGCCGAGCTGGTGAAGCAGCGCGACGCCGGAGCCGCCGTACTTCTGATATCTACAGAGCTGGATGAGATCCTTTCGCTGGCCGACAGGATCGAAGTCATTTATGAAGGTGCCTTTACGGGCTCGCTTCCCGGCCATTCCGTCGATCCTCTTGAGATTGGGCTACAGATGGCGGGTAGGAAGAAAGCCGGAACCTGCGAAGAGAACGAAAGGGAAGCCAGATGAAAGCAGCAAGGTCCAACCATCCGGTGTGGGGGAATCTGAACAAGATCATAACCCCTGTTGCCGGTGTCATCGTCGGAATAATTTTCGGCTCCCTCGTGGTGGTCAACAAGGACAGAAGCCTGTTCATGATATTGGGGCAATTGTTCTATGGCGCCTTTGGCAGCTGGAGCAACTTCTCCGCCAGTTTGGTGTATACCATACCGCTGGGATTCTCCGGCCTGGCCATCGCGTTTTCGTACAGCGCCGGTATTTTCAATGTCGGCGCCGAGGGCCAGCTCCAGTTGGCCGCGCTGACCACCGCGGTAGTCGCGACCAGTACCGCCCTCGCGGGTTCCTTTTTCCATATCCCGTTGGCCCTTTTGGCGGGTGCGGTAGTCGGCTCCCTTTGGGCATTGTTGCCGGGTTTGCTGAAAGCCTACAAGGGTTTCAACGAAATCGTAGTGACCATGCTGCTCAATTATGTGGCCATCCTGCTGGTGAGTTTTTTCCTTCAGGGGCCCATGAAGGACCCAAAGGCGTACTTTCCGCAGTCCAGGCCCTTTCTTGAATCGTCCTGGCTCAAGAGGATAATTCCCCAGTTCAATGTCCATTACGGATTCGTGATACTCATCGTGGTGGTGCTGATCACCTGGTTTGTCTTGTACAAGACAACCTTTGGCTTCAAGATCCGCGCTGTCGGCCTGAATCCGGAAGGCGCGCGTTACGCGGGCATCAATGTGGAAAGGATCATGGTGCTGTCCATGGTGGTGTCCGGGGCGTTGGCGGGCATTGCCGGTTCGGTGGAGGTGATGGGCGTGTATCACCGCATCATGGAAGGCTTTTCCCCCGGTTATGGCTACGACGCCATCGCCGTGGCGCTTTTGGCAAATCTGAATCCCATCGGCATCCTGTTCTCGGCTTTTTTCTTTGGTGCCCTCAGAAACGCGGCTGGTGGCTTGCAGGTAGATTTTGGAATCTCCATTTCGTTCATCTATATCATCCAGGCCCTGACCATCCTATTCGTGATCGCCTCCAACGGGATATCGCGGCAAGTGTTGAAGTACACGAGGAGATTCCATCATGGCAACTGATCTTATAGGCATGATCTTTTCCGAGGCCTTCCTCTCCTCCAGTATCCGGCTCGCTACACCCCTGCTCATCGCGTGCATGGGCGCGATTTTTTCCGAGCGGAGCGGGGTGTTGTTTCTGGGACTGGAAGGCTTCATGTTGATGGGCGCCTTTTTCGGTTTTCTGGGAAGCTACTACTTCGGTGCGATACCGGGGGTTATGCTGGCCATCGTGGTGAACATGGTCATTGCCCTGATCTTTGCGTATGCCACTGTTACCCTGGCGGTGAACCAGGTGGTTGTCAGCGTCTCCGTGAACATACTCGCTATCGGTATAACCGGCGCCTTTTTTCGCAGCATTTTTGGTGCCCATACCACACAGTTGCTCGTGGACCGCCTCAAAATAATCACCATTCCATTACTGAGCGACATTCCGGTAATCGGCGTGCTGTTCAAGCAGAATCCTTTTACGTATCTGGGTTATATCCTGGTACCCGTCGTGTGGATCATATTCTTCAAGACCAAATGGGGCCTGAAAATTCGGTCCGTAGGCGAGAATCCGAAGGCCGCCGAGACCATGGGTGTGAATGTCCAGAAAATCCGGTACATCTCCATCCTTTGGGCTTCCGCTTTCGCGGCCATCGCCGGCGCGTCCCAGACGGTGGGCAACCTGGGCATGTTCGTGGACAACATGATAGCCGGCAAGGGCTTTATCGCCTTTGCAGCGGTTATCCTCGGGCGTTTCCATCCTTTGGGAACCCTGCTGACTGTGCTCTTTTTTGGCCTGATCGATGCGTTCCAGCTGAACCTTCAGGCCATGGGCAGCACCATCCCGTACCAGTTTCCGCTCATGATGCCCTATCTCTTTACACTGATCGCGTTCCTGGTGGCGGGTTCCGGAGTAGCCCCCAAGGCCTGGGGTACTCCCTATGCGCCGGAGCAATAGGAGGAACATGATGGAAAATAAGACAAGCTATCTTCTGGATGAGGTGAATGCGATGAATGCGCATTGGCCGGGAAACAGGACATTCAATATCG
>CAXNJE010000138.1:0-8485 GCA_964202565.1 Breznakiellaceae bacterium
GCGCGATGCCCAGCGGCGCCTCGGTGGTGCGCGCGGCTGGAGGATGGATGAGCAACAGGGAGGCGGCCTTCATGGATGCCAGATACTACAAGCGCACCCGGGAATAGTCTATGCTTGCGCTGTGGAACGAAAGGCCATCACCGAAATACGCCAATCCGATGCCGGCTCCATCCTCCTCGACTGGCTCGTGACCCGCTTCACCTATTGCAGTCCAGCTGGATGGGAACGCTTCATCGCCAGCGGCGAACTCACTGTTAACGGAAAACGCTGCGAGGCCGCGCTCGTTCTCCGCTCCGGCGACCAAGTGGGCTTCGCGCCTTCCTCCCTGGAGGAACCTCCGGTAGACCAAAGCTATTCCATCGTCTGCAAAACCCCCGATTGGCTCGTGGTGGATAAGCCGCCAAACCTGCCTTGCCACCCGGGCGGCCGCTTCTTCAGGCACACACTCTGGTACCTGTTGAGACAAGACTACGGAACCGTGCATTTTATCGGCCGCCTGGACCGGGAAACCTCGGGGCTGGTCCTTATCGCCCGCAATCCCCGGGAAGCCCGCCGCCTCCAGGACCAACAGGCAGAAAACCGCATCCGTAAAACCTACCTGGTGCTTGTTCATGGGGACTTTCCACCCAGCCTGAACGCCAGGGGGTTCCTGCATCCCGATCCAACCAGTCAGGTGAGGAAAAAGCGCCGCTATTCCGGAATTGCGGCAGGCATATCCGGGCCGGCCGCCAACGAGGACTCGGTCCCTGACGCTGGAGCTCCCGGCACCGAGTCCTGCGAAACAAGGTTTTCGCTGGTGGAAAGCACAGGAGGCCTCAGCCTGGTCCGCGCAGGCCTGATCACCGGGCGCACCCACCAGATACGCGCCACGCTTTGCTCCCTCGGTTTTCCCGTCGTCGGCGATAAATTATACGGTGTGGACGAGGGCTTCTTCCTGCGCTTCGTCGAAGGCACCCTGTCCGTTTCAGACCGGAAACTGTTGCGCATGGACCATCAAGCCCTGCATGCGGAAAGGCTGGAATTTATGGACGCAGATGGAGAATTGGTGGAGCTTGAGTCGCCGCCGCGCTTCGGCCTGTAGTTCAGCCAGCTTTGCCCTTCAGGTCCGAATCGTCCTCGGTTTTCTTTTTTCGGCGTCCCAACACCAGGGCCATGACCACAAGAACGGCTGCTCCCAGAATGGCACCGGCCAGTATGCCGAACGGAAAGTTTCCGGCCTGCTTCGAGCCTGCATTGCCAGTCGCTCCGGAAGCCGCGCCATCCGCACCACCAGAAACACCGGTAGCCGCACCTGCAGCGACGTTCGCCCGCGTCTCTGTCGTGGCGGCGGTCTTTTCAAGGTAAGTCTCCAGTGGCTCGGCTTTCAGGGCTTCCTTGGACTCGACAAGGGCCGAGCCTTCCACAACCGCTGCCACGGTGGCTGCGTCGGTCTGTTCGCCCAGTCCGATTACGTACAGGAACCAGCCTTTTTTTGCGATGCGCTGCCCCGCCCCTGCAAAGCGCTCGTCCACAGAAAGGTCTTTTCCGCTGAATGGGCTTTCCGGTGGCGGCGCGTTCTTGCCGTCTGTCAGGAACACCGCGACCGGCCTGAAAGCCCCATCGGACCGGGCTTGCATGGCAGATTCAAGGGCTTCCACGGCCGTGCCCAAGTCGGTATGACCGTCGCTCGCCTTCAGGTTCCTGATCACCGCAACCGCTTCATCCACATCCCCTGCAGAGGCGATCGTTAGGGTTGGTTGGGCGCGGGCCTGGGTTCCGAAAGGTATCAGGGTAAAGCGGTCGCCAGGTTTCAGGATGGGACGAAGCACTTCGTTTTCCAGGTACTTTTTGACATCCTCGAAGGTACCGGACTGGGCCATGCTTCCGGAGACATCCACAGCGACAACCAGGTCATTCGGCCGCCGGTGAGCTTCTTGAGCTCCTACCGCGGCAGTCGAAGCCAGACCAAGAATAAGAATGAAACCGGCAGAAAAGCGGGCTACCTGATTTTCCCTTTTCATCTTTTTTCTTTTCATGGTGGATTTCTCCTTTGTATCCAGTATATGCTTTCTGGAGGCAAACACCGTCCATCGCTCCCGAAAATCATCCTTTTTTGACTCAGGTTACGAAAAACCCGTACATATACTATAATCAAATTGGTCTTTAAAGGAGAGCAGGTCAGGAGGCAAGGCGTGGCTGGAACTGCGCGAACTTCCGCCCCAAAGGAAGGCGATACCTTTACACTGGATCAATGGAGAGCCTGGCCCGAAGGGGAACGCTGGGAACTGATTGGCGGTATCGCTTACAACATGAGCCCTGCACCCAAAGTCAGGCACCAAGGGCTTGTCGGGAGCCTTTATTATGATCTATGTACATATCTGGAAGAAAAGGACTGCAACCCCTTCATCGCGCCGGTAGATGTCTTTTTGCCCGACGGTGATGCCGAATCAACAGAGACGGTTGTCCAACCGGATATCCTCGTCGTCTGCAATACGGAAAAAATCAGGGAGGACGGGATTTACGGTGCACCCTATTTTATCGCCGAGGTACTCTCCCCTTCCACAGCCTACAAGGATATGAGCGTAAAGATGAAACTATACGAAAGTTCCGGTGTCAGGGAGTATTGGATGGTCAATCCGGATACCGGATCGGTGTTCCGCTATGTATTGAAAGACGGGCGCTATGGGGCGGTGACGGAAATACTGCTCGGGGAAGGCGTAGAAAGCGCGATTTTCAAGGGTTTCGTCTGGCAGGTACCGGCAATTCGCAAGCTGAAAGCTACCCCTTCATAAAGACTCGGCGACAACCAACCGATGTACTCATTCCTTGACCTTCAAAGGAAAGTCGAAACGGATGGCCGTCCCTTTGCCGGGCAGCAATTCAAGCTTGCTGCCTAGTTGCTCCGCCAGGGCGAGCACGAGCTTGAGGCCCAGGGTGGGTGATTTTGCGGGATCAAATTCCAGCGGCAGACCGATGCCGTCGTCATCAACGGTAAGGGTAGCCCTTTTTTCTCCCAGAGTCATGGAGATACGGACCCGGCCTGTCCGCTGGCCGGGAAAGGCGAATCTGGCCGCGTTGGTCACCAACTCGGTCACTACCATTCCTACAGGAAGCGCGGTATCCATGTTTATACGTATCGAAGGAACGTCCACCAGCAGGGGGATGTTCCTGTCCTCGGTCCTGAAAAGACCGGCCAGGTTGGTGGCAAGATCCTCAAAGTAGAGGCGCACATCCACCTCGGATACATCCCCTGTACGGTACAGGCATTCGTGCAGGGCTTCGATCGAATGGATCCTCCTGCGCAGGTCATCCAGCAATTGCGCGGAAGGGCGGTCGCCCAGATCGGCGCTTTTCAGGTCGATCAGGCTCTCGATGATGGTAAGGTTATTCTTGATGCGGTGGTGCATCTGCCGCATCAGGCTTTCCTGCAGGCGGGCCTTTTCACGCAAACCCGTCCTTCCTTGCTGGACGCGCTCCAGCGCACGGATACGGGCAAGGAATTCCCTGTTGCCTATGGGTTTGAGGATATAATCATCGGCGCCTGCCTCGAAGCCCCTGGTCCGGTCTTCCTCTCCCTGCTTGTAGGACGAGAACATGGCGACCATGGATTCCCCGTGGCCTATCTCTTTCAGAAGGTGCGAACAGGTATCGTAACCATCCTCATCGGGCATGACAACATCAAGGAGGATTATATCCGGCCTGTCGGCGCAGGAACTTTGTATGCATTCCTCTCCGGAGCTCGCCTCGCTCACCTCGTAGTGGTTGGCTCTCAGGAGTTGTACGGTGGCTCTTCTGGTCATTTCGTCATCATCTACAACGAGCACGCTTGTCGGTGGAAGCTGGTGGGAACGCATCAACTCTCCTTTCTTTTATGCATGCGACTTCTCATGGATGGGAAAGTACAGTTCTGCCAGTGTCCCGTCAGGACTTGCGTTGGTCAGGTTGAACTTCCCGCCGTGGCCTTCGATGATGCGTTTTGTGATCAGAAGCCCCAGACCGGTGGATTTCTCGCCCGACGGGGAACGCACGGTCGTAGTTCCGAAGGGTGATAACAGTGTATGCATGTTTTCGGGAGAAATTCCCGGTCCATGGTCGCGCACGGAAACGCGCACGAAGGGCAGGACGAGATCGACTGACATTTCAACTGCCCCCCCGGATTCGGTATACTTCAACGCATTGCTTAACAGGTTGTCCATGACCTGCCTCGACCTGTGGGCATCGGCCATCACCAGGGGAAGGCCGGTTTCGGCGCGAAAATCGATATGGATGCGCCGTTTTGCGGCAAGTACGCGCATGGATGAAACCGCAATCAATGCGAGGGGCGCCAGATCAATGGGTTTGGGGTCCAGGCGAAGTTTGCCCGATTCGATGGCCGAGGTGTCCAGAAGGTCATCCACCAGCGTAAGCATGAAATCCACGGAAGCGCGCATCTGGGCAAGAAGATCAGTCATTTCCGGGCCGAGTGCTGTGGAAGCCTCGTCCATCAGGAATTCCGTATAGGTCATAAGCACGGAGAGAGGAGATCGCAAGTCGTGTACGGCCATGCCCAGGAACCTGTTTTTAAGTTCGTCCAGTCGTTCAAGCTCGGCATTCTTCTTTGCCAAGTCCCGTTGGGCCGACACCAGTTCGTTGTTCAGCCGGCTGATCTCGTCGTACATGAATGCATCGCCCGACGATATTCGCGGCGTGCCTGGGCTGGATCCGGCGTGGTTTTTGGACAGCCCGCGTACCAGGTCAGTCTGTTCCGAGTTGAGCTGGGAGAGCTCCTCGTACAATGCAAGTGTGCCATCCCGGGCACCGCAACCGGAAATAAGCATCGAATCTCCGGAACGGCCGCCCATGAAATACATGGTGCCCGGACCGTCAGCTCCTGGAACTATCAGTTCGCAATCGAAAGCGGCTCCGGTCCGCTTTATTTCCACCACGAAATCCAGGGCTCGGGCCATGCTGAGCCGGTCAACAAAGGATGCGAAGTGGGTACCTATCAGCGCATCCGTCCACAAAAGCGAATCGTCCCGGACTACTTCCAGAAGTAATCCACTCAGGTCGCAACGCAGGGAAAGACCCCGCCTGGTACCTTTCACGAGGGCGTGTCCTTACTGACACGCGACAGCGAAGCCGCCAGGGTTACGGCTTCTGCCGCATCGGAAGCGAATCCATCAGCCCCGACTTTCTCCCATAAACCGGGAGAATTCCGGAAAGGATAGCCTCCTACCAGCACCTTCAAGTCGGGGCTGCAGGCAGTACGGACTGCGGCAATTGTCTTTTCAACCTCGCTCACCCGGGAGGACATGGTCAAGGAGAGACATAGTATGGGGGCGTTTCTTTCGCGTATGGCCGCAGCTATGCCCCGGGAGGGCATGTTCGCGCCAAGATAGTACGTGTCCCACCCGTCGAACTCCAGAAAATCGCACACCATACGGATGCCCATTTCATGGAGCTCGTCGCCGATACAGGCGCCAATTACGCCGGGTTTGGTACGGGGAGCCGCGAATACCAGGGGATACAGCCTGGCCATGATGGATTGGGTCGCAGCGGTACAGAAATGCTCCTGCGCCACGCTGATGGCGCCGGTCATCCAGAGCCTTCCCAGTTCGTATTGGCTGGGCTGGAAAATGTCCAAGTACACAGACCGTATATCCATACCCTTCTGTACAAGATCCAATACCAGTCGGGACGCTTCGGCACGTTTGCCTGCCAGAAGATCATCCAGAAAGAGCCCGGCATTTGCTCCCTGCGCGCTGTTACGGTCTATGAAAGTTGTGGAAGTTGCCACAAGGGGGAATGAAGCCATATCCAGTATGGAGATGGCCTTTTCGGATAGCTTGGCGGGCAGGACCGTGACCAGTCCCTCGCGCAAGGCCGCAAGGGTGGAATCCATGCCCTTTGCCCCAAAGCCAAGGCCTGCAAAAAGGGCGGCGACCCACTCCACATAATGGGTGAAAAGTCCTGGATCGTCGAAGCTGAGCGCTTCTGCAAGGAAGTCCAGGTGGTGGCCAAAATCCGCGCGTGCATAGGCACGACCGCCTTCGCCAAACGGTTCCCAAACCTCGGGAGCCAGGCGGTAAGAAGCGTCGAGCATACTCTCGACGAGATCTGGCTTCATTTCCCGTAGGGCTCGGGCACTTTCCCTGCCGGTCAAGTCCATCTGCCACCTCCGGTTCACCAAGCTAGGAAGCCATTATATCCGTGGCGAATAAAAGCGGCAATCCGGGAGGAAGGGGATATCCGGGAAATGAGTATCTTCCGGCAAGCGGAGCGTTGTCAGCTATGGCGGATCAGTCCAGAACCTCCCGGGCGGCGGTACTCATGGCGATGACCTTCTCAGGGCTGACGTTGGACAGGAGCGCTTCATGGCTGGGGGACACAATGAAATCGTTGCCAAATATCTTCCTCAGCCTGAAAACCTCGGCCTGAACCTCATCAGCCGTGCCGAAAGGCAACAGTTCCTGGGTATCCACACCGCCGATGAAGGCGATCTTGCCCTTGTATTTCGAGGCCAGTTGCACCGCATCCATGCCTGCGGCCTTCGCTTGCAGGGGGTGCAACCCTTCGATTCCGGCCTCGATCATGCGCGGTATCATGCGGTCGATGGCGCCGCAGGAATGGACCACCACTTTGAGTCCGTAGGATTTGATCTGCGCGATCAGGCGTTCGTAGTAGGGCATGATGAAGCGCTCCACCAGCCCCGGCGCGATGAGCAGGTCCAGCTGGCTGCCGAAGTCGTTGCCGAAAAAGCCGGCCGCCAGTTCGCCACCCATGAGGTCCAGGCAGCGGCGGTTGGCCTCAAGGTAAAAGGTGACGATCCGCTCGGTTACGGCCTCCACCACCTCGGGGTGGGTGTACATTTTGACGAAGTAGTTTTCCATCCCGAAGAAGTCGGCCGCGATGTGGAAGAAGGGCATCCACATGCCGCCGAAAACCGCCAGCCCCGCGTCGTTGGCTTCCCGTACATTCTTGTGGGTGTTGGAAAAATCCAGGTAATCCGGGTTGGGCCAATCGAAACCGTCCACCTCCGCCGGATCCTCACAGTCACCGAAATATCCCGGCTGGGTGAGGGAATGCCGTTCCTTCCCGCCGTAGAAGTCCCACATCGGTTTATGCCAGGGATCCTTGTACGCGGACGCGTCGAGTTCCGGGGAGATCCAGATCATGTCGCTGCCCACGGCCAGGTTGAGCTCCAGGTCGCGCCTGCCGCTCAGGTTCGTCTTGACCTGGGACGATCTGAGGAATTCCTCCGGCATGGTTTCCGCCTCGCCCCCTATGCCGAAATGCCGGTAATACATTTCCTTGGTATCGTCTGCGGGATTGCCCAGCCAGAAGCCCGGCCTATCCACCGGCCGTCCCGCCAGGATGTTATTGATCCGTTGCTTGCTATCCATAAAGAGCTCCATACTTAATCAACTTAATTATATAGAAAACATGGTTCCTTCAGCTTGTCAATAAAAGATTTTTCTTATAATAGCCCTTTTATGGCATGCAAGGCCGTGAATGCAAAGGTTAATAACATGTTATTCGTTTACAGTGAATGAATAATATTTATTTCATCGTTTATTTTCTTATGGGTTCCCAAAAAGTACAGAATAATATTGTGCAAAAAATGTTGACAAAGTTATAAACCCATGTTATTAGATAATTAACTTGGTGAATTAATAGGGGTTTACGTGAGATCGCAGGGCAGCAATTCAAAGTTGGTACGGGTCCAGAACAGATCCCTTGTCCTGCGGATAATCCAGAAACGCGGTAGCGTCTCGCGTAAGGAAATAGCCGGGCTCACCGGTCTGACCCAGGCGGCCATCACCAAGATAACAGCGGACCTTATCGACCGCGGGCTGATCGTGGAAGACGGCAACGAAATCAGGACCCAGGGTCTTGGGCGAAGGCCGGTCGGGCTGTCCATCAACAAGGAACGGTACAAGATCGTCTCCCTGTACCTGGGCCGAACCACCATCCAGGCCGCGGTGTGCGACCTTTCCGGCACCATCTTGTTCAAGCACGAGGAATTCGGAGACATCTACGCGGACACGGGTAAGGACTTCGAGACCGAGCTAATCACCATCATAGACCGCCTGCTAAGCTCCCACGGCATAGGTACCGAATCGCTGCTTGGCATTGCCATAGCCGCTCCCGGTCCGATCAACGCGAAAAAGGGCATCTTGCTGGGGGTTGGGAACAGCCTGAAGGTTTCGGAAGCCCCCTTCGATTGGCGCAACGTGGACATCGCGACCATTCTGGGTGAACGTTTCGGCGTTCCCGTCTTTGCCGACAACGAGGCCAACGTGGCTGCCCTGGGCGAAAGCTGGTTCGGCGCGGGCATGAACCTGAACAATTTCGTGCTGTACTCGGTGGGCATCGGCATCGGATCCGGGGTCATCATCGACGGCATGATGTACCGCGGCGAGGACGACGTGGTCTCCGAGATAGGCCACATAACCATTGACTACAAGGGTCCCCAGTGCGTATGCGGCAACGTTGGCTGCCTGGAATTGTACGCGGGCTTCAAACG
>CAXNJE010000139.1:0-8423 GCA_964202565.1 Breznakiellaceae bacterium
ACTGTATTCGGACACGGTTCAGAAAAGGATAGGTCTTTTAATAAGTGTGGTCGGCCTGGCGGTTGTACTGGGCAACATACTCGTGCGCTTGAAATATGGGGACCTTGCCTATGTGCTATCCGGTCAATCCGTCTGGCTCGTTTTCCTCATCACCGTACCTTTTATCGTGTCGGTCTTCGTGGAAAGTGCCCTCCTCAAGAAGTTCCAGGTCCTGATGTTCGCCATCCTGGGGAGCCTGAATATCATCCAGGCATACCAGGAATTCTACGGTCCGGGGCTCCTCCTCGCGGCCTGGCTGCTCATGCGCCACTACGGGTATCTGGATAAGCATCCCAAGACCAAGAACGTTGCCATCCTTCTCCTTGTCACCGCCCTCTCCCAGCTCTCCGCCTTCCTGCAGAACAGGGCTGAAGCCTACTCGAACGATGGGCTCTACGCTGGCTTCACCACCCTCATGTACACGCTTTTCCTGGTTATGCTGTTGGTAATTCTCTGGAGGGACATGGTCAGACAGCAGGAGCTCCTCAAACGGGAAAACGTCTCCCTCCAGATGAACTACCGCAAGTTGGCGGAACAACTCGCGGAACTTGAGGAAGCGAAAAAGCCCTACGACCTCAAGGCCGCGAAGATCAGCCCCGCGGAGGCCCGGGTGATAGAGGCCCTGACCCTGTACAAGGCGGGTAACAAGGAAATCGCGGAACGCCTCAACCTGGCGGAATCCACCGTAAAGCTCCACATCTACAACATCTGCAACAAGATCGGCGTGGATAACCGCTTCGCCATCATCGACCTGTGCAAGTACAATTTCGCGGGGGAATGAAGGCGCGGGGATTGCGTTCATGAAGATGTTCGGGAGCCGGCTGCCTTGCCCGGACTGTTGCGTCCGGATTATTTGAAATCCATACCCTTGGAGCCTCTTTCAAGACCAGGATCAAAATTCGCTTAATTAACACCCGAACGGTTTCCCGTTATGATAGAATGGTGCTTTCGCTGTCAACACAGTCTTGCGGTGATAGTTACAAGGTGATAGTTACAAGGTAAAGGAGTTGGAGCATGACCGGAACGCGATTGAAACTACGAACCAAGCTGGGCTTCGGCGTCTGCGATTTGGGTGGAAACCTGTTTTTTACCGCCATGGGTTTCTGGAGCCTCAATTACCTGACCGATACCGTCGGCCTTGCGGCAGGGCTCGCTGGTTTCGCCGTGATGATAGGCAAACTGTGGGACGCCGTCACCGACCCCATGATGGGTTTCATCTCCGACCGCACGCGTTCCCGTTGGGGTCGCAGGCGGCCGTACCTGCTTTTCGGCTCCATACCCCTCTTTTTATCGATGTGGTTCTTTTTTACCAATCCAGGCATATCCAATCCCATCCTGCTGACCATCTGGGCGGCTTTCGCCCTCATGTTCCTGAACACCGCCTATACGGTCGTCAACATTCCCTATTCTTCCCTCACTCCCGAGCTGACCAACGATTATCATGAACGCACCAGCCTTAATGGTTACCGTTTCGGTTTCGCTGTCATAGGTACCATCCTGGGCGCGGCGGCGGTGCAACCCATCATCGACGCCTTTGGCGGGGCGGCGGGCAACAAGAGCGCGGGCTTTTCCGCCGTAGGCTTCATCCTGGGTCTCGTGATGGCCCTTACAGCTCTGGCCACCTTCCTCTCGGTCAAGGAAAAGGACCACTCGGCCACGGAAATCCCCAAGGAAGGCTTCTTCACCACCTACCTGGCGGTTTTCCGCAACAAGCCCTACGTTATCGTGCTGTGTACCTACGCACTTAATCTGACGGGGCTCAATTTCCTCCAGGGCATCCTCATCTACTACACCACGTACATCTACAACAACAAAGACCTCACGACACCGTCCATGGTCATGTTGCTGTTGGTTGCCATGGTGTGCATACCGGTTTCGGTTTTCGTCTCCAAAAAGATAGGCAAGAAGCTGACCTACCAGATTTCCTTTGCCGTTATCGCCACCGCCTGCGCCGGTATCTATCTGTTCGGGCATATATTCGGAGAGAACTTCTTCCTGGGAATGATGGCCTTCGCGGGTATAGGCATCGGTTTCGGTTATGTCGCCCCCTGGGCAATGGTGCCGGATACCATCGAGTACGATGCGGTCAAGACGGGAAAGCGCAAGGAAGGCGCCTTCTACGGCATGTGGACCTTTGTCTCCAAGGTGGGCCAGTCGCTTTCCATCCTGATCTCGGGGCTCATCCTTTCGGCCGGGGGCTATGTCGCCAACGCCATGCAAAGCGATGGCGCCAAGGCTGCCATCCGCCTGCTGATAGGCCCCCTGCCCATTTTTGTACTTATAGCTGCGATCGTACTCGTCCAGTTCTATCCCTTGGATGAGAAGACCTATAACAAATTGATGGCGGATTCCAAGAAATCCGCGGAGTAGGATGAATAAAGTGAATAGTGGAAGCGCAATCGACACTCGTTACCGCATCATAAGGACGGCTTCCCTCATAGCACTTTTCGGCAATGCAGCCCTTGCTGTCATCAAGATAGGCATAGGTTTGCTATCAGGCAGCCTCGCGGTGCTCGGGGACGGCATAGATTCGTCCACCGATGTGGTCATCGCCGTGATGTCCCTGGCGGTGGCCGGCATAATCTCCCAACCCGCCGACAACGAACATCCTTGGGGACATGGCCGCGCGGAAACCATAGCGACCACGGTTCTGGCTTTCATCCTTTTTTTCGCAGGCGGCCAACTGATCCTGAGTGCCATCCACAAACTCCAATCTGGTGAGACGGCGGTAGCGCCCGGTCCGATCGCCCTGGCGGCCACGATCATCTCCATTTTTGGAAAAATCGCTTTGGCCCTAAGTCAATTCGCATTGGGAAAGAAGTCGGGATCGTCCATGTTGATGGCAAACGGCAAGAATATGCGGAACGATGTGGTGATCTCGCTGAGCGTTCTTGTGGGCTTGTCCTTGTCCATAGGTTTCAATCTTCCCATCGCCGACATGGTGGTCGCGATCCTGGTTGGTCTTTGGGTGCTCAAATCCGCGGTTGGAGTTTTTCTGGAAGCCAATATGGAACTTATGGACGGCAGTGCCGACCATGGACCCTATGCAGCCGTTTTCGAGGGGGTCCGGTCCGTCCCCGGTGCCGGCCACCCCCACCGTGCCCGGATGCGACGTATCGCCGGGCTCTGGGACATCGACCTGGATATAGAGATAGACCCCGACCTGAGCGTGCGGAAGGCCCACGATATCGCCGCAGCCGTCGAAGCGGCCATCAAGGAACGCATTGAGGGAGTCTATGACATCGTTGTCCATATCGAACCGGCGGGTTTATTCTCAAAACACGAAAAGGAAGGTTTCGGCCTGAACGAGAAAACCCTCGTCGACTGATCTTGCCGACATGCTCAGGGCGTTTCAGTATTCCACGTTTGCCGGGAAAGACACATCTGTGGGCAGCCTGGCCTGGGACAGGAAATAGCTGAAACGATCAAGAAGGCGTTGCTGGAAACGGTCGAGCGCTACGGTCCTCGCCGGGTTCGGTACTGTCTGCTCCGGAAGGGCAAATACCAGGGACCACTCATCCGGCAGGGCTCCCAACCCGCCCGAGGGAAAGGGCCGTTCCACCAAGCTTAGCAGGAAAGCTGTTCCGGCAGGCAACTCGTCGTCGTTTTCGGGAGCTTTCGCCTCCCGAAAAGTGTAGGTTCCCGATTTTCTGGCCGTCCAAAACCCCGCTTTTAGGTACAAAGCCTCGCGGGTAGCCCACACCCGCAAGACAAGGTCTTCCCCGGCCACTCTGGTGGTGTATTCGCCGTACAGGGCGGGCAGGGCGTTCTTTCCGAAACCAGGCACGCCTTTTACGGGATCGCTGCCCTTCACCAGGAACGCCTGTCCGGAATCTGCCCTTGTTTCTGTAGTAGAAGCCTTCGCCGTTTGCGCCCGGAGCTCTCCGGGTGCAGACAGGGCAAGCATCGCGATGCAACCCGAAAGCAGTACCGTAAAAAGCGGTCGCGACGAAACTCCCCCCACCCGTACGAGTATACTCATGCTGCCCTTATTCCACTGTCACGCTTTTAGCCAGGTTTCGGGGTTGATCCACGTCACAACCCAGCTCAAGGGCGCAAAAGTAGGCGAAAAGCTGGAGGGGTACCACCGCGAGGAAGGGCGTGAACAATTCGTCGGTTTTGGGCATGAAGATGACATCGTCCGCCAGGGCGCGTATCTCCTCGTCCCCCTCGGTGCAGAAGGCGATTACGGGGCCTTTGCGGGCTTTCACCTCCTTCATATTGGAGATGACCTTTTCCCGCAGCGAATCGTCGGGCACCAAAAAGAGGCTGGGGGTCTCTTCGTTGATCAGGGCGATGGGACCATGCTTTATCTCACCCGCGGAATAGCCCTCCGCATGGATGTACGAGATTTCCTTGAGCTTGAGGGCCCCTTCCAGCGCTACGGGGTACATCAGACCCCGACCCAGGAACAGGAAGTCGTGGGCATGGCAGTACTTTTTGGCCACCGCCTGTATCCGGTCCCGCTGGAGCAGGACTTCCTTGACCTTTTCCGGCACAGCCTGCAGGTTCTTGACGAAGCGCTGGCCGGAAACCACCGACATGTCGCGCATGCGCGCCATCAGGAGCGCGAAAGCGTAGAAGACGGCCAGCTGGCTGGTGAAGGCCTTTGTGGACGCCACGGCAATTTCCGGACCCGCATGGGTATAGACGCCCCCGTCGGACTCGCGGGCGATGGTGGAGCCAACCACGTTGCAGACCCCCAAAACGCGGGCTCCCTTCCTTCTGAGTTCGCGCATGGCGTACAGGGTATCCGCCGTCTCGCCCGATTGGGTTACGGCGAAGTACACCGTGTCAGGTTCCACCACGGAATTGCGGTAGCGTAACTCGCTGGAGAATTCCGCGCTGGCCGGTATGCGGGCTATGGATTCGATCAGGTAGGCCCCTATCAGTCCGGCGTGCCAGCTGGTTCCGGAGGCGACGATTTTGATGCGTTTTACACCCAGCAGTTCGCGGCTGGTCATGTTCAGGCCGCCCAGCTTGCCGGTGGCGTATTCGGTGTCCAGACGACCGCTCAGGGTACGCGCGATGGTGTCGGGCTGCTCGAAGATTTCCTTTTCCATGAACCAGGCAAAACCTTCCTTTTCGATGGCGTCCAGGTCCCAGGTAACCTCATCCACCTTCTTGTTCACTTTCTTGTCGTGGATGTCGGTCATGACGAAGCCGTCGGCGTTTAGGGATACGATCTCCCCGTCCTCCATGTAGACGACCTGCTGGGTATGGGCGATCATGGCGGTAACATCGGAGGCGATCAGCATCTCACCATCGCCCACGCCCAGCACCAGGGGCGAGCCGTTGCGGGCCCCCACGATGCGGTTCTTCTCATCCGCGTGTATCGCCGCGATGCCATAGGTGCCCTTCACCTGGCGCAAGGCGGAGCGGACAGCCTTTTCAAGGTCCCCCTCGTAATAGAACGCGATCAGGTGGGCCAGGGCTTCGCTGTCGGTCTCGCTCTTGAATACGAAACCTTCAGCTTCAAGCCTTACTTTCAACTGAACATAATTCTCGATGATTCCGTTGTGTACGACGGCTATCTTGCCCGTCGCATCGCAATGGGGGTGGGCATTGATGTCGGTAACGCCGCCGTGGGTGGCCCAGCGGGTATGGCCTATGCCGCAGTTGCCCTGCAGGCTTTCGGGTACTACGGCACGTAAATCCTGTATCCTGCCCGTGCGCTTGACGACGGACAGGGTCTTGTCCTTCTGCACCGCTAAGCCGGCTGAATCGTATCCACGATATTCCAGGCGTTTAAGTCCATCCAAGAGTATGGTCGTCGTCTTTTTTGGTCCTATGTATCCAACTATTCCGCACATATCAGTCCTCCACTATCAGTCATGCCCAAGTATAGCGCGGCCAACACGCATGGTGAAGATAAGTTGTTGTATCGATTGCCGTTTTGCCCGATTCCGGTTATCATTGTTACATGAACCCGGCTGCGGATTTGTATACCATCCTCCGTTTTTATGCGAATCGGACCCAGAGTCCGACTTTCCTTGTGGATGAATTTTCCACCTTTCTTGAAAAATACGCCAAGCGGCACGCAGCGGAACGACCCGATGTTGCTATTTGGGTGGAAAATACTGCCGTGAAGGTTCGGGATGGGCTGATCAGCCTGAACGAGACGGGTAAATGTACGCTCTTGAACGGGGAGCGGGGCCAGACTGTCTCGATCGGTTTCTATTTTGTCGATCTGATCAAACAAGCCTACAAGACTATCGAGGAGATGTCCGAACTTCCCTTTCCCGAGGAAAGCTCGCTCAAGACGGTCATCCCTTTGGATCAAATCAGGAACCTGAACCTGGACCTGGATTTTGGCGCCTATCTTGCGGCACCCCAGGATTCCCCGTTGCCCATCATCAAGCTGATTTTTCCGGAAGGGGCGGGCTCGATCTTGTTGGTGTCCTCGATGATTCCCAAGAAGATCCTTGAAATTGCGATGCTCAAGGCGCGTCACCACTTGCGGAGCCACAACAACAAGGAATATCTGACCCACAAGCTGTTGCCTACCTTCCAGGGCAAGGAGTCCATGCTCAAGGATGCCATCAACCAGCTCCTGGTTCGCCCCTTTGATTCCATGGGCGAACTCGAGAAAGCCGGAGATTTTTCCTATACCTTCTGGGCTTATCTTTCCAGCCTCATAAAAAACGACCTGCGGAAGAAAGGCGACAAGTTGCCGGAAGAAATCGCGGTAATGCAGGCCTTGCAGCTTATCGAGTTCTTCAATAATTTTTATAAGGGCAAAGTCCAAAGGGAGCTCGAGACCGAGACAGCCCTAAAGAACCTGGAATTGTACTTCGACAAGCCTCCGTTCAATTTTACCATGGATGAGATAGTCCTGTTTACCGACACCAAGGGGATTCCCCTGCTGGGGCAATACTCCAAGGAAGCCCTGGAAGAATTCATACGGTCCAACAGTGCAAAATCGGGAAGCCAGGACCAATTGCCGGAACTACTTATAATCCGGGGGCTCAATGGGGAACGCTGGTACGTCAAGAAGACCAAACTGTTGGTGCTTTGCATCAAGCTGCTGGGAGAGGCCAGGCCGCGTATAAAGAATGCCCTGACCCAGCGCTGGTTCAAACTGATGAGCGATTACCGCTCCGATGCCCCGATGGAGGAAGACGAGGCTTTCGAGCGGGAACTCTTTGAACTTACCGAGAGTTTCGCACCGTTGCTCTCATCCATACTCAACGACAAGACCCTTTATCTGGTGCATAAGGAAATGGAGGGAACCGAGGCTGGTGTTCCCGAGTCCAGTAGATTGTTTTATAAAGGCGCCTTCGCCCCGTTAAGTGATTTATACCTTCTTGCCCGCAAGGACCTGCTCATAGACGTCCGGATGCTATTGCCCTTCTGGTATTCGACGCCCATCCTTTCCGGAATAATCGCCTTTTTTAAGGGTCTTGGTAAAAAAAAGCGCAAGAAGACCCGACGATCGAATTCCGTTCCTATCAGGGATACCCAGGCCGTACTCCGGGATGACCGCGAAGAGGAAGCGCCCAAGGAAAAGGGACCGGATCGCAAGACGGAGCTGAAAAAGGCTGCCAGATTCATCGAGAAGAAACTCATCCCCGCAGGTTATACCTTGGACGGATATTTATCGGACCAGGAAGAGCGATGGAACCGCATCATCGCGCCCCAAGCCAAAGCCGATCTTACCGAAGACGTCAACTCCCTTATCCGTGATTACCTTCGCAAGACGGCCAGACACCTGCGGGCTGCCACCTTCACTCCGGAACGCATAGAGGATCTGGCGCGCACACTCTCCGAGAGCCCCAATCTGCTCCGCCTGCCCGCCCGGGAATCGTTGCGCCTCTATATTCAGCTGTACATGATCAAGCTCATTCTCAAGTCCTAGCCTAGGGCGTGGTGCCTGTCCGGACGGGAATCCCCAAAAAAGCGAAATAATTTTCCCCAAGCACAAGCACCGACGCGATACCTCCCGTACTACCTGCGTACCCATTACGACGGACCCCTGGAGGTCCGTATTCTTACGCCGGGAGGCACGCATGAACAACCTGAATTCCATTTTGATCGAAGGGAATATCGTGAGGGATCCCTTATTCAAGGAAACGCAAAAAGGGACCCCCTTATGCACTTTTTCCGTCGCATCCAACCGCTTCATGAAGCAGGACACGGGTGTGGAAAAGGAGGTGAGTTTCTTCGACATCGAAACCTGGGCCAGATTGGCGGAAAACTGCAGCAACCTGGGACGGAAGGGAAGGGGCGTAAGGGTCGTAGGCAGGCTAAAACAGGAACGATGGATGGCCGGGGACGGCAAACCTCGGTCAAGGGTCAAGATCGTCGCGGAACACGTGGAATTCCGCCCCGAATTCAAGAAAGACCAAGCGAGCGCCAGCGCTCCTGTCGGGGGGGATGCTGAC
>CAXNJE010000140.1:0-8315 GCA_964202565.1 Breznakiellaceae bacterium
AGTCCAGGCCTCCGTCTGGCCCCAGGAAACCCTGGACCTGTGCAAGGAGCGCGGCATACCGCTTATGTAAGAGCGGAGCGCATGGGAGGAGAAGCTACATGCCTTGTTTTTCTTTAATGATAGCATTATGCTATCAGCATGAAAGCAATTCATATCAGGGATGTCGATTCCCTGGTGCTGAAGCGTATAGGTCAACTGGCCCATCATCACCGGCGGTCCATGCAGGCTGAATTGCGGGTGATCCTTGAAGAAGCCTCGCGTCGCGCCGAGGTGCTGGAAACCGATACCGGCGACGATCTTATAATCGTTCCGGGTCCGTCGTCAGGAAATTACGGACGCCAGGAGCTGTATACCGATGACGCGCGGTGAACCGATGACGCGCGGTGATCTGGTCATGGTCGACACCAATATCCTGCTTTCGGCTTCCAATTCCAATAGGACCGATCATGAGGCCTCGCACCGGGTGTTTTTAAAAGCTCTTGAAGCTGGCGTGCATCTAGCTACATGCGGGCAGATTCTGAGGGAATATCTGGTGGTGGCCACAAGGCCCATGCAGGTTAACGGCCTTGGATTAAGTCTGGAGGATGCCCTCACCAATCTTGACTGGTTCAGGAAGCGCCAGGTGTATCTGGAAGAACCGGAATCAGTACACCAAAACCTCGTCCGTCTTATCGAGAAACACAATATCACCGGTAAACGAATCCACGACCTCAATATCGTAGCACTCATGAACCAATTCAATATCCACACACTGCTGACGAACAATGCGGCAGATTTTGAAATCATCCCTGATATTGAAATCATGGATGCGCAGGCGTTTTCTACAGTGTGAATATCACCTTGTTGAACCACTCCTTTTTTCCGTAGACGCTGTCGAAAATTTCCTTGCCCTGGGAAATGGGTACCTGGTGGCTGATCAGGGGCTTCACCTGGATGCGGCTGTCCAGGAACTGCAGGACCCGGGTCCACTCATCCTTGCCCCGGGGTTCAATGCGCGAATTCCAGGTGCCGGCGATGCGGATCTCGTTGCGCAGGATGCGGGAAAAATCCTTTTCCGGCACCGTAAAGGTACCGCTGATATTCCCCATGAACACGATCTGGCCGAAACGGCCTGCCGCGCGCGTCGCCTGGAGGAAGGTGGCCGGAAAGCCTACCGCTTCCACAACGCAGTCGGCACCGTCGGTTTCCGAGCCGGTCCCTACGAGCTTGCGGATTTCGTCGGCGGGGTCCACCTGGGACGAGTCGATGGGGATGAAACCCATATCCGCGGCGATTTCAAGCTTTGCGGCATCAACGTCGGCGATATAGACGGGATCACAGCCCTTTACGCGCAGCCATTGGGCCACCATGTTGCCTATGGGTCCGGCGCCGATGACGAGGGCGCTCATGCCGGCGCGGATGTCCAGCTTTTCGACGCCGTGCAGGGCTACGGCGCAGGGTTCGGTCATGGCGGCGGACAGAAGATCCACGCTGTCGGGAACCCTGAACAGGTTGGCCGCAGGGACCCGCACGTACTCGCCGAAGCCACCGTCACGGCGCGAGCCATAGTAGTCGTAAGCGGAACACTGGGCGTAGTCACCGGTCTTGCAGGCGGTGCACTGGTAGCAGGGCAGGAGCGGGAAAACGACCACCCTCGCCCCCGGGGCATATTCGGACACTGCGGCGTTTTCGGAACCCGTGGGCGCCTCGCGGACGATGCCGGAAAATTCGTGGCCCATGATTACCGGATAATGGTAGGCCTTGGATTTATAAGCCCGGGGGATGTCTGACCCGCAAATGCCTGAATACTTCACCTGGACAAGGATATCTTTCGCTGGCTGGTGGCCGGAGGCGGCCTCGTTCACCGGGTCGGCTACTGTCGAGAACTCGAGTTCGGCGTTTTGGCGTAAGACAAGGGCTTTCAAGGTTTCGTCCTCCTCAGTCCCAGTTGATGATGATCTTGAGGCTGTCGCCCTGGGATGCCCGATTGATGGCGTCAAGGATCCGCGTATGCGGGAAGCGTTCGCTCTCATTGGTCATGCGGCTCAGCAGAGGCAGTTTGCCTTCGTTGATGAGCTTTCGGGCCAGGCCTATGCCGAGCATGGACGATCCGTGGGTGGCCTGGTAGCACTGCAGCTTGTAATGGATGTCGTTGTTCAGGTCCACCTCATGGGCGATTCGCGGCTTGCCTGAGGCGCCCTTGACGCCCGCGTGGGCATCCAGCACGGTTCCGTAACCCATAAGGCTCACCGCCAACCGATAGGCGGCCTCTGCCGAGGCGTTCACCATGACAAAATGGGGTTCGTTGAAGGGGGCACATTCCTTAAGGACCTTTTCCCGCACATCGTCGGTCCAGGGGAGGCCCACTACCCTTTCGTTCCCGAAATCCCGCACCACCCGCTGGAGCCTTTCGGCGCCCCGGTTCACCAGGATCACCTTGCGGGCGCCCATGGCCAAGGCGCTCTGCAGGGCGTAGGTGCTTTGGGACCCGGCACCGATAAGCACGACGATGCGGTTCTCGATGCAGCCGTTCACCCGGTTCATGCCTTCCAGGTTGCAGGCCAGCGGCTCCAGGTGGCAGGCCTGGTCGGGCGTCACGGAAGGATCGAAGCCGACAATCGGCCCAAGGGAGACGAACCAATCGGGAAGGATAGCGTATTTACGCGCGAAACCGGGGAATTCGTGCCCCGTGGCCTGGGTATTGGGGCAGCTGGTCCAGTCGCCGGTACCCTTGTCGCCGCAGTACACGCAGGAACGGTCGCCGCAGGGAATGTCGCAGCCAAGACCCACCAAATCCCCAACTTTGAACCTGGAAACACCCTTGCCCACCGCATCCACGACGCAGGAAGCCTCGTGCAGGATGATGGCGGGCCATTTCTTTATGCGGGCAAGCCCCTGACGGTAAATAACCACATCGGACTGGCACACCGAGGTGCGCAGGGTCCGCACGCGGATTTCTCCGGGACCGGGATCGCCGATATCCTCTTGGACCGGGGTGAATGTGCCACTGGGCTTATCAAGATAGTAGACGAGGTTTTTCATGGCGACTCCTTGCTTGGGGCGAGCATAGCACCGTCATGCGCATTATTCAATCGTTCATGATCTATAATGATTGTTTTTGACCAGAATGGAGTTCAACGAACCTTGTTAATGGCGGATCAAGACGTACATTTTACTACCCAAGGAGTGCAAAACACACCTGCCCACGCATGCAATGGTTATGGTATAACAAGGTTCATTGAACTACCTTAACAAAACCACAAACAATCGTCTCTTCGTGGCGGGCATCATCCTCAGCATCGCGGGCTTTTCCGTCTCTGCCAACACGCTCCCCCCACTCGTCACGGGTCTGGCCAGACGCTACGCCATGAATCCCGGGATGTTCGGTATCGCCTTCTTTTTCCAGTACACGTCCTTCGCCGTTTTCTCCTTTCTGAGCGGCTATATATCCGGCCGGGGTCATGCCAAACCGGAGTTGATCCTGGTGGGCGCGCTGGTGATAACAGGCATCCTATTGCCCTTCATAGGCCTCATCCCCTCATTTCCTTTTTTCATCCTGTTCATGGTGATAATAGGCGGGTGCGGTGGCCTGGTAGAAACCAACGGAACCGGCATCCTTTCCCGCTGCGACACCAGTCCGCGCGGTACCTACATGCATGTTTCCCAGTTGTTCTACTGCCTTGGAGCCTTGCTGGCACCCGGGGTGGTCGGGTTATTGCAGACTGGCAGGATAAGTGACGGAGTAATCGGCCTCGTCGTAGGTGCGCTTACCCTCCTGCTGACGATAGCAGTGTACCTGCTGGTGGTCTCCTCAATGAGGAAGCCAGGTTTTAATATCGGCTCTGGTGATGTCGCAGATTCAAGAGCCGATACCGAAATGGCGGAGCCTTCGCTGCAGGTTGGCAGGAAAATACCTCTGGATGAGGTGCCGCCCGAAGCCGGAATCAGAGCTTTGGAAGAAGCGCCGCCCATCAGGACCTTCGTCTGGTTCCTGCTGTCGATACTCCTGTACGTGATGATTGAAATCTCTGTTGGCAGCTGGCTCCCGGCCTATATGGAACAGAGCCTTAAACTGACCCCGGCAGCGGCCTCCTTTCACCTCACCCTCTATTGGACCGGCTTGGCCATGACCCGATTCATCTATATTTTCGTCCACTCCGGTTCCATACGCATGCAGCTGGCCCTGCACGTTTCAGGAATGGTGGCGAGCGTTGCCCTTTTGCTGCTTACAAGCCGGTCGCCTTTGGCCCGGGCCGGCGCCATAGTCCTGCTGGGCGCATCCTGCGGACCGGTCTGGCCTTTGATCATCAACCTGTATAGTACCCGTTACACCCGCGCCCATTGGGTCATGTATATGGTGGGATCCGGCAGCATAGGAGCCCTCCTGGGCATCCTTATCAGCTCGACACTGCTCGAGTACCGGGGAGCAGGATCGTTCATCGCCTTGCTCGCCGCATACACCCTTACACTTGCCGCCGCCTACGCGACGCTGATGCTGAAAACCCGCAGGGTCCGTCCTTCAGCTGGTATGTAATCCACGCCTCTTTACGGGCCAGCCATTTTGTATGCAATATATTAACGGAGGCAACAATGACACCACTACAGAACAAGCTCGCCCTCATCACGGGAGCGACGAGCGGAATAGGAGCCGCCTGCGCGGAAGAACTCGCAAAGAAAGGCTGTAAGCTGGCCATTGCGGCGCGCCGTGGCGAGGAACTGCTGAAGCAGGCCGAGCGGTTGCGCGGACTCGGTTCGCCTTCCGTCACGACCTGGCCCCTGGACGTGCGGGACCGGGCGGCGGTCGCTGCTTTCACTGAAAAATTTTCCGCAGAAGCGGGTGCCCCGGATATCCTCATCAACAACGCCGGTCTCGCGCGGGGACTCGCACCCATACAGACGGGGGATATCGACGACTGGGAAGAGATGATCGATACGAACATCAAGGGTTTGCTGTACGTAACCCGCGGGATACTCCCGCTCATGGTCGCGCGGGATTCCGGCCATGTCGTGAATATCGGCAGCCTCGCCGGCCTGTACGTGTATCCCAACGGAAACGTCTACTGCGCCTCGAAATTCGCCGTAGACGCCCTTACCCAGGCCATGAGCGTGGATCTTTTGGGAACGGCCATCCGCGTTACCGAAATAGATCCCGGTGCAACCCTGACAAACTTCACCTTGGTCCGCCTGAACGGCAACGTGGAAAAGGCGGCAAAATTCTATGAAGGCTTCGAGCCGATGAGCGCCGGTGACATCGCCGCGTCGGTGATGTTCGCCCTGGAGGCTCCGCCAAATGTCAACATCCAGCGCATCGTGATCACCCCGGTAGCCCAGCGCAATCCTTACGTGATCGCGCGGAAGGGGAAGTAGGCAGCTTTCAGACTGTCCGGCCCAGCAGGAAACGGCGGCTTTTCAGGTGATGGGCCACCAGCAGGTCCTCGGCCAGGACGGCGTCCCGATGGCGCACCGCATCCATGATGGCGCGGTGTTCCGGAAGGGTCTGTTCGGGCGGGCGGACGAGGCCGTGCTCGTAGGTCTTCAGGATGTATCCGAAGGATGCCTTGAATTCCTTCAGCAAGCCCACCCTGGCGAATTCGACAATGGCTGTGTGGAAGGCGATATCCTCATCCATATACGCGCCTTCCTTTTCGGGGGCTATGGGCGTCTCGTAGCCCGAGAAGAAGGACGAAAGGCGTTCAAGATCGGCCTCGGATCCTTCCTCGATGCAAAGCCGGAGGGCAACCCCTTCCAGACCAGCGCGGACGGCAAAGAGTTCGGCCAGATAGGCGTCGTCGTAGGATCGGACAAAATGACCCTGCCTAGTCTTCTGTTCGATGAGTTTCTCGCCCGAAAGCCTGCTCACCGCCTCGTTGACGGGTGTCTGGCTGACTGCCAGGGCCAGCGCGAGTTCCTTCTTGCTGATTTTTGAACCCGGTGCCAGGGTACCTTCCAGGATCATCGCTTTGATCCGGTCGTAGACCACCTCGGTAAGATTCGCGTTTTCTATTTTTCTCATCACGCCTCCCGCCTTTCCGGACCTGCGCCTTCCAGGGCACTCCGCGATTCCAGAAGATGGGCGAGCATGAGTGCTTCCGCCCGGTCCGAGTCCCCCGAAGAGATGGCCTGTACAAGAATCCGGTGCTCGGCCAGACTTTTCTCGGCGGGTTTAAGCAGTCCCCGCAGGTTGCTTATGAGGACGATATTGAAAGCCGAAAGCATGCGGTACAGGAAATCATTTCCGCCGAGCCTGACGACGGCGATGTGGAAATCGTAGTCGGCTCCCTTGATAGCCTCCTGATTGCCGGTAGCAAGCGCCTCGGCTTGGGCCTTCAGTGCGATCCCCAAGGGGGCAACCGACGCTCCGGTCTTCCGCACCGCGTCCGCCGCCTCCCGGGCACCCAAGGTTTCAAGGCGCATGCGGATGTCGTAGCACTGGCGAAGTTCTGCATTCGAGCACTGACGGACGAAGGCACCCCTGCGGGGTACCAGCTCGACAAGCAATTCCTTTTCAAGTTTGGCGAAGGCTGATAATAGCGGTGTACGGGATACGCCAAGGCGGACCGAGAGCTCCTCCTGCACAAGCTTTTCCCCGGGGGCCAATTCGCTTTTGAGTATCATATCTTTGAGATTCTTGTAGACCTTCTCGGACAGATCTTCGTATTCGAGCTTCTTCATATCGTTCGATTTTACGGCGGGAAGCACCGGGGGTCAACTATTTTGTATACAAAAGACAAAATCCTCTTTGACAGGATCCAAAAAGGGTGATAATATTTTGTATACAATATTTTTGGAGTAGACATGGTTGGAGTCTCACCGGCATATTTCATTTCCCGCTTCGGAGAAGGCTTCACGCCTTCCGACTTGGCTTCGTCACTCGACGACCTCAAGGCGGCGGGGGCGGACGCGTACCAGCTGGAAATCTTCCGTGAGGACGGCGCATCGGACTGGACGACAGATGCCATCTCCCGCCTCCGCGATGCCGAAGGAAAGACAGGCCTGAACGCTTCCCAATTCGTCGCCCACTATTTCCTCCACGGTTTCGCCGATCCCGTCTCACTCAGGGGAGACCGGGGTTTGGCGGCCTTCGAGCACGTCGTGGAGATCTGCAGGTCCTTTCCGCTGGTGAAGACCGTCACGGTTCCCCTTCCGCCTTTCGATGCGGGAAGGAGCTCGACGCCTGCGGACTGGGCGTCCTTCAGGGTCGCTTTGGTCGGCAAGCTCGTCCGCGCGTCGCGCATCACCGCCTCGGCGGGCTTGCACCTGGCCCTGGAACTGGTGCCGGGAAACCTGCTCGGCTCGCCCGGGGAGGTGCTCACTTTCAGAAAGGAACCGGGGCTGGAGGATATAGGCTACAACTTCGACACCGGCCACGCCTGGGCCTGCAGGGAACGGGTGGATCTCCTTCCGGCCAAGCTCGCCGGTGTCATCTACGGCACCCACCTCAAGGACAACGCCCAGAAGGATCCACTGGCGATGGCGCCGGGAACGGGGACGATTCCGTGGAAACGCGTCGTTTCCGGCCTCCTGGCCTCCGGTTACGACGGGTCCTGGGACGTCGAATTCATGTGCCCACCAGCCGATGCCAACGATCAGTACGCACGTGGCATAGCCTTCATAAAGCAGGTCCTCGCCGAATGCGGGGACGGGAGTTCAATATGATAGAAGAAAAGCTCCCCGTGTCGATTCGGGAACGGGCCTCGCGGCTTGAGACCATCGCGAAGGAAATGCGGTTCCGAATAGTCGATATGGTTCACGACGCCCAGTCGGGGCATTGCGGAGGCTCGCTATCAGCCTCCGACTTCGTAACCGCGTTGTATTTTGACCTCATGAATGTGGATCCTGCCCGTCCACGCTGGGCAGACAGGGACCGTTTCGTACTGTCCAAGGGCCATGCCTGTCCCGTCTGGTACGCAGCCCTCGCCATACGCGGCTATTTCCCGGTCGAGGAACTGCGTACCCTGCGCAGGAACGACAGCCGCTTGCAGGGCCACCCCGTCGCGACCTATCTGCCCGGCATCGACGCGACCGCCGGCTCCCTCGGCGTCGGCTTCGGTCAAGCCGTCGGCATGGCGCTGGAGGGCAGACTCATGAAGAAAGACCACAAGATCTGGGCCATCCTCGGAGACGGGGAGCTGGACGAGGGCATCGTCTGGGAAGCAGCGGCGCAGGCGGCTAAATTCGGCCTTTCCAACCTCATCGCCATCGTGGACCGGAACAACCTGCAGAACGACGGAACTGCCGACGATATACTGCCGATGGAGCCGATCGACGCGAAATTCCGCGCCTTCAACTGGGAGGTCCTGACAATGGACGCCCACGACATGACCGACGTCCTGCTC
>CAXNJE010000141.1:0-8306 GCA_964202565.1 Breznakiellaceae bacterium
GAGGCCAGGGAACTCATGCGTCGCGGTTTCCTGTGGGCGGCGCGCATATGAAAGAACGTTTGGGTATTGGAATAATCGGCTGCGGAAACATTTCGGATATCTACCTGACCAACCTGGCAACAAGGTTCGGAAAACTCAGGCTTTTGGCCTGTGCCGACAAGATGCCCGAGCGGGCTGCGGAAAAGGCCCACAAATTCGGGATTGAAGCCCGAGGGGTGGGCGAACTCCTTTCGAGCCCCGATATAGACCTCGTCGTCAACCTGACCATCCCCCTGGTCCACGCCGAAGTGAGTGAGGCGGCGATCAAAGCCGGCAAGCACGTATACTCTGAAAAGCCGCTATCCGCGACCCGGGCGGACGGTGCCCGTCTGGTCAGACTCGCCAATGAATATCAGGTGCGCCTGGGCGGAGCCCCCGATACCTTCCTGGGAGCCGGCATACAGACCTGCCGCGCCCTCATACAGAAAGGCGCGATCGGAACGATCACGGGCGGCACCGCGAACATGCTCTGCCCCGGCCATGAAGGCTGGCACCCGGACCCTGCGTTCTACTACAAACCGGGAGGCGGCCCTGTCCTGGACATGGGTCCCTACTACCTGACGGCCCTCGTCGAACTGCTGGGACCCATCGCGGGAGTGTCCGCGGTCGCGAGTTCAGCCTTCACGGAACGCATCGTCGGCTCGGGCCCCAAAAAGGGCGAGCGCGTCTCCGTGGAAGTGCCCACCCATGTCGCGGGCTTGCTGCGTTTTGGCTCCGGCCCAGTCGTTGGGCTGTCCATGAGCTTCGACGTCCAGGCTTCGCGGCTCCCGCCCATCGAACTGTGGGGTACCGAAGGCAGCCTCGCAGTCCCCGATCCGAATACCTTTGGCGGACCGGTGCTCATGAGGAAAAAAGGCGGGAAGGATTGGAACGAGGTACCAATACAGACCCAATGGTCCGACAACTCCCGTGGACTGGGAGTGTCCGATATGGTGGACGCCATCCTGGAAGACAGGCCCCAGCGTGCCTCGGGGGCTTTGTGCTACCACGTGCTGGACGCAATGGAAGGCCTGCACGACGCGGCAGCAGCCAAGCGTGAGTGGTCTCTGGAGGAATCCGAAAAAGCCCTCGAAAAGTTCCTCTCCTGAGCAGAAACACCGCCGCATGGACAAAAACTGTCCTCTTCTGTACTATGTTCGGGAAACCAAGGAGTGAACAATAGTATGGAAGAGAGTCTGTCGTATGTCCTTGTGACACCGTACACCATCGCAAAAAGCAGGACCGGCGGCGTCATCTCCAGGCTGCTATCCCGCCTGGATCTGGAACTTATCGGCGCCCAGATGATAGCCCCCGATGAGGCATTCACCCAGAAATACGCCGAATGCATCCGCAGCAACTTCGACCCCAACAATCCGCGCGCGGCCCAGTTACTTTCGGATTATATCGACGCCAACATGGGACCTTCCTCCGGCAGGAGGCACCGGTCCCTGCTTCTGGTCTTCCGTGGAATGGATCCCTGCAAAAAGCTGTCCGACATCTGCGGAGCCCTGTATTCGGAAAACCGGAGCATGGAATCCATCACGGGTGAGACCATACGCGATACCTACGCGGACCTTATACTGGATCCAAAGAACCCGGAAAAAGTTCGCTATTTCGAACCCGCTGTGCTCACCCCCAGAAGTCAGGACCTCGCCGACGAGAACCTGAAACTGTTCGGTGAATACCTCGAAACCCAGCCCAACATCATCGAGAACATCAGCTACCCCAACCCGTCCAAAATCGAACGGACCCTGGTGATCATCAAGCCGGACAACTGGAAGTACGCGTCCTCCAAACCGGGCACCATCATCGACATGTTCTCACGCACGGGTTTGCGCATAGTGGCCTGCAAGATCCACCAGATGACCATAGCCGAGGCCCTGGAATTCTACGGTCCCGTAAAGGATGTCCTCAAATCCAAGCTGGGACCGATTTTTGGCAAAAAGGCCAAGGAGATTCTGGAGACCGAATTCAAATTTGCCATCAGCCCCGCGACGGAAAAGGCACTCTGCGATTCCTTCGGGGCGGAATACGCGGTGGACCAGTTCTCACAGATCATCGAGTTCATGTCCGGCATCAGGCCCGAACAGTGCCCGGTGGAAGAGATGAGCAACCCCGGCAAGGTAAAGTGCATGATACTTGTGTACGAAGGTGAGAGCGCCGTAGCCAAGATCCGCGACGTCCTGGGCCCCACCGACCCCCTCAAGGCGCCGGGCGGAACCGTACGCCGCGAGTTCGGAAGCAACGTGATGGTAAACACCGCCCACGCGTCCGATTCGGCAGAAAATGCCCAGCGAGAGATGGGGGTCATCAAGATCACCAACAACGGCTGCCGCCGCATCATCCAGGATTACCTGCTGCGCAAGTGATTTTCTCAAGCCGGAGGGCTATTGGGATTACGGCGGGCATGAAGTCAAAACGAGGCGGCGCCATGAGGAAATCGCGATGATTTCTCCATGGCTCCGCCGCTTTTTCATTTAGCTATTTCAGTCTTATAATTATCCAGGGTTACGATCTGCGTACCGGTATTGATGAATTTGCCGAGTCCTTCGACCTCGTTGGCCTCGATGGTCTCGCCCTTGATCAGCTTGTACAGGTTCATGACAGAAAGATAGCCCATCTGGTAGAAATTCTGTCCGACGGCCACATCGAGCAAGCCCTGCTCGAAAAAGTCGTAGGAAGTCGGGAAAACGTCGAGGGTCACTACCTTGTGGTCCTTGCTCTTCAGTTTCCATGCGTTGGTCACGGGCATGGCTCCGGATTCTACGATATAGGGCCAACCGCCGGACATGAACCAGCCGTCGATTTCCGGATTTGAACGTGTGAAGGCTTCGACGATTTCGATGGCCTTATCCACATCGTCGTCGCAGGGACCTGAATATACGACGCTCAGCCTGGATCCCTTGATGGCATCCGCGAACCCGCGTTTTCTGGCTTCGATATCAAAGGCTCCGGGAATGCCCTCCAACTGGGCAATCTTGATTTCCGTCTTGGGATTGCCTTCGAACAGCTTGACCATGATTTCGCCGCAGGTGAAACCGGCCTTATAGTTCTCGGTTCCGGCGTAGAACGCCCTTCCGCTCGCGGGCGAGTCCGCATCGTAGCAGGAAACCTTGATGCCATCCTTGATGGCGCGGGCGAGCACGTCCTTGAGCGCGTCCGGCGTGGTGCAACTTATGGCGATGCCATCGACCTTCCTTTCGATCAGCCCGTTCACCACGTCGTTCTGCAGTTCCGCTTCCGCCCTTACCGGCGCCTGCCATTCCACCTTTATGCCAAGTTCCTTTCCAGCGTCTTCCATACCTTTTTGGGCCGGCAGGAAAACGGGATTCCCCAACTGCTGCGGTATCACCGCGATGGTGATCTCGCTGCTCTTCTTCGGACCCCGCGCGCAAGCGACCAATGCCGAGAGCGCAAGCAGGACCATCAATACCAGACCGATTCTCTTCATCGCCCTTCCTCCTGGATGAGATATGTGGATCGCGGAGGCCGCTTGCCTGGAGGCATGGCAACCGCGTTTCCCGCTGTTCATTTCTGCCGCCTGTTCTTCATCTGATCGAAGGAGACCGCAAGAATGATGACGAACCCGATTATGAATTGTTGCCAATAGGCGTTGACAGCCAAAAGCACCAAGGCGTTGCGAAGCACGCCCATTATCGCGGCGCCAAGGATGGTACCCAGGATCGTGCCTTCTCCACCGGAAAGCGAGGCACCGCCGATAACCACGGCCGCGATGGCGTCCAACTCGAAACCCGTTCCCGCGGTGGGCTGGCCAACTCCCAAGCGGGAAGCCGAGATGATGCCCGCGACCGAAGCCAGCGCCGAACCGAGCGTATAGGCGAACAGGGTCAGCTTGTTCGTGTTGATGCCGGAAATGCGCGTCGCTTCGGCGTTGCCGCCCAGGGCAAAGATACGCCTACCAGTGGTCGTCTTGTTCAGGAATACGGCACCTATCATCCCGATGACCAGCATTATTACAACCGGGAAAGGTATGCCCGCCAGGTAACCTTGGCCGATGTACAGGAAACTCTTGGGCAATTTGGTTATCGGATACCCCTTCGTCAGGATGAAACAGAGTCCGCGCGCAATGGACAGGGTTCCCAAGGTAGCTATGAAGGGCGGAAGCCGGGCTTTTATCACCAACGATCCGTTGATGAAGCCAATCAGGGCCCCTGCGACGATGCCGCCCAAAACGGCCACGAGCATGGGCAATTGAAGGACCGTGAGCAACAAGGCGGCCGTCACACCGGCGAGCCCGTACACCGAGCCCACGGAAAGGTCGATGCCACCGGCGATGATGATGACGCTGACGCCGATGCCTGCGACGGCTATCGCCGAAAAGGATCGGGCGACGGAAAGCAGGTTGGACATATTTCCGAAAGGCGGACTCACCACGAACATTACCGCGCACATCGCAAGGAGTATGAGCAGGATGCCGAAAGCGGAGGACTTGAGGAAATCGCCGATCGGTTTTGACCCGAACCCAGGTTTATGTATCAAAGACATCGCAAGGTTTCTCCTTTATCGCCGATCAGAAATGGCCATTTTCATCACCGCTTCCTGGGAAGCTTCCCCGCGGCTGAGTTCTCCCTTTACGCGTCCCTCATGCAGGACAACAATTCGGTCGGACATGCCAAGCACTTCCGGCAGTTCCGAGGAGACCATGATTATGGCGACGCCCTGCCGGGCGAGCTGACTCATGAGCGAATGGATTTCTTTTTTGGTGCCGACGTCGATCCCCCTGGTCGGCTCGTCCAGAATCAGGATTTTCGGATGAATGGCCAACCATTTGCCGATGACGACCTTCTGCTGGTTTCCACCGGATAGGTTCAGGACCTTCTGGTCCGTCGTTGGCGTCCTGATCTGCAGGGTCTTGACAAAGCCATCGACCATCCCGTCTTCCTTGGAATCGGAAATAAGGTTGTGGGCAACGCACTTGTCCAATGCTGCCAGACTGAGGTTTTTCTTGACCGACATTTTCAGGATGAGTGCCTGTTCTTTCCGGTCTTCAGGAACGAAACCGATCCCGCAATGGATGGCGTCGACCGTGGATTCTATCCTCACTCTTTGCCCGTCGATGAATATTTCGCCGGACTCCCGTTTATCCACACCGAAAACAGCGCGCATCACCTCAGAACGGCCCGCCCCCACCAAACCGGCGAACCCGAGGATTTCTCCCTGGTGTACCTTGAAATTGATATCCTTCAGGAAACCCTTGGTAGCCAAATTCCGGACTTCCAGCACGCATTCCCCTATCGAAGCCTCGCCCTTGGCAAAAATATCCTTCAGCTCCCGGCCTATCATGTGGCCGATCACTTCGCGCTCGTCCGTATCCCGGGTAACCAGATTGGCGACCGTCTTGCCATCCCGCATTATGGTGATCGAATCGGAAATCTCGAATATTTCCTTCATGCGGTGGGTTATGAAAACTATGGAGACGCCGCGTAGCCTGAGCTCTCCGATGATCCGAAAAAGGGTGGCGGTTTCGGTTTCCGTCAGAGAAGAGGTCGGTTCGTCCATAATGATGAGGTTGGCGTTCAGGGAAAGCGCCTTGGCCACTTCAATCATCTGCTTCTGTGCCGTAGACAGGATCCTTACGATGGTATGGGTATCCACATCCAATCCGACCTTCTCCAGCAGGACTGCGGCTTCCCTGTGCATCCTTTTCTTGTCCACGAACCCGTATTTCTTCTGTTCCCGGCCGATGAACAAATTCTCGGCGATATTCATATTCAGGAGCAAATTGAGTTCCTGGTGGATGATGCTTATGCCCATCCGCTGCGACTCGAGGGCATTCCCGATGTTCGCGACCCTGCCGTCAACCAGGATTTCTCCCGCATCCTTCTCGTAGATGCCGGACAATATTTTGACCAAGGTGGATTTACCCGCGCCGTTCTCGCCCATCAAGGCAACGACCGTACCCTTTTCGACACGGAAATCCACTTTATCCAGGGCCTGAACCCCTGGAAAAGCTTTGCTGACCCCCCGAACATCCAATAGGATCGTCTTCGTTTCCGCCATCGAAGGAGAACCTCCATTCTGATGACTTCAGCATATATCAGGATTGCATGGGACACTATGGAAATTTTGATTATGTTATGGACGAAATTGCACTTTCCTACGAATTTGACTATAACAAAAGAATGAGATCCCAAAGCCCCGCCCATGGCTCCCCGTCGCTGGATTTGATCCTGCACGACGAGCTTCAGAGCCTGCTCGACCAACTAGAAGCGGTGTTCCAGGTTCGCGCCGGTTTCTTTTCGCCAAACGGCGAGGTCCTGCGTCTTGGACGTTCGAGGAACGCGCCGTATTGCGAAATAATCCAGACCGAAGTTTTCGGCATGGGTCCGTGCCATGCGAGCGATGTCAGAAAGCAGGGCGAATGCATGGATAGCATGAAGCCGCTCTGCTACCAATGCCACGCAGGTCTGCAGGAAGCGGTTATCCCCGTGATGATCGACGAGTGCGTGGCTGGTTTCATGATGATAGGGCAACTCCGCGCTTTGAAAGCCATCCCGGAAAAAGTCCTGAATGCCTGTGGGGAATCCGGCGTCCGTGTCCGTCTGGAAAGGGCATTCAAAATTATTCCCTACATTACCGAAGGAAAATTCGAAGCCATTTCGGGCTTGTTCGGGATGCTCGTGGAATATGCGGTTTCCAAGGAAATAGTCGCGCTTCGGGGGGATTGGATCTGGGAGAAGGTCAATCGCTATCTCGACGCAAACTTAAAGAGGAAGGTCTGTCTCCACGATCTATCCAGAATCACCGGGCGCAGCGCTTCGACCGTATCCCACGCACTTAAAGGGAAGAGCGGAAAAACCTTCAAAAGGATACTGAAAGACAAGCGCCTTGATCGGGCTGATGCGCTGATGATCGAAAGGCCGGATCTCGGCATAGGCGAAATCGCGCGAGAAGTCGGTTATGAGGACAGCCTGTATTTTTCCCGGGTATACCATAAAAGACGCGGTTCCAGCCCCAGCAAGGCCAGAAGTTCGAAGTCCAAAAATGCAACGGATTAGGGTGCCCTTTTTAAAATTCGTTCTGAAAGAGGCTCTGGCGGATCCTGTCGATTACCTCTCGTACTCGATGGTTCCGTCTATGATGGTCATGTCTACTTGGACCTCGTTGAGCCGTCCCTTGGGGAAGCTGGTGATGTCCTGGGAGAGGATTATCAGGTCCGCCAGCTTGCCCGGTTCCAGGCTGCCCTTGATTTTTTCCTCGAATGAGGCGTAGGCACCGTTCAGGGTGGCGCAGCGGACCGCTTCAAGCACGCTTACGCACTGGGTCTGATCCAGCTGCACTTTCTGCGTGCGGTTGTATCGGTTGACGGCTCCGTCGAGGATATGGATGCCCAGGGGACCAGAAGGGAAATCGCTGGCGAAGGATACCCGCACTCCGGCGTCGATCATGCTGCGGGCAGCGATGAGATACCTCATCCGCTTGCCGTAGAACTTGGCGTAGTTGGCGCCGATGGTGGTGAGCATCCCCGGATTGACGGTGGGACAGATATTCATTTTGGCCATGCGGTTTACCAGGTCCTGGTCCACCAGGGTGCAGTGCTCGATCCGGTGCCTCAGCTCCGGCCGTGGCCGCACGGTGAAGGCTTTCTCGTAGCCTTCAACCATGTACTCCACCGCCAGGTCGCCTATGGCGTGGGCGGTGGCCTGGCACTCCGCATCGTGTATCATTTTGATATATTCAGCCACCTCTTCCCGTTCCCAGCCCTTCTCCCTGGGGAGGGAGGGGTCGTGGTCGTAGGGTTCCCGGGTGGCACAGGAAGGCCCACCGGACCCTCCGTCTATCATGAACTTGCAGGTACCTATTCTGAAATGCTCGTCCCCCAGACCGGACATGAGCCCAAGGGCCAGAAAATGGGCATTGTCTTCCTTGGAGAAGGGCTTTCCGAAAATGCTGTGCAACAGCATATATGAACGGATCTTGAACACTTTCTGGGCGCAGAGCTTCTGCATGATGTGGTACGAGGGCTTGTCGCATTCGCCTGCATCGTGGACGGAGGTGATGCCGTGGCGCAGCGCGATGGCGTGGGATTTCATGGCAGCCGCCGCCTGGGCTTCCTCGGAATAGGACACCTGGCCCCACAGCCAGAAATGGGTATGGCCCCGCACCATACCGGTAAGCCTGCCGTCCACCACTTCAACTTCGTCGGCGGGGTACTTCGCCGCATCCTGCGCCGTGTACACACCCAGGTACGCCAGGGCTTTCGAGTTGTACATGCAGATATGGCCACCGCCGTGCATGCAGTGGACCGGGTTGTCGGGGGCGATGGC
>CAXNJE010000142.1:0-8260 GCA_964202565.1 Breznakiellaceae bacterium
TCGGCGTGTTTTTCCCGTGTTGTGGAGTCCACGCATGCGACGCCGACGAAGGTTCCGGTGAATTCGCCGAAGGAACAGTATTCGTCGCTGAGCTCTGATGTATCCCAGACCGGTCCCGCCTGCTTCCAGTCAGCCAAATCCAGACTAGCTTCCGCTCTGGCATCCAGGGACCAGCTGAAGAGCAGTTCCCGTTCCTTCACGTCGAGCCGAAGATAGATTCGGACTTTTTCGGGAAGCTCCGCGCAGGGAACGTCTTTTCTTTTGCCATTGTCCAGCCGGGTAAGGATGAGCAGCCGTTTGCCGCCTTCCTCGTCCCGGCAGACCCGCAGGAAGTGGTAGTCCATGTTGTCGTAGTACGCGACGAGCCCGGCGGACTGCCGGTAGTCGTCGGGGTCGAAATCCACGGCGCAGGCGGCCGTGGCGTACAAGGAAGTGAGCCTCCGTGCGACCAGCGCGACTACATCGAGGGAACAGAGGGACTGCATCCCGCGCAGCCTCAGATGGTGGACTTTTTCGTCTGTCGACGCAAAGCGTTCGCGGGAGACCCGGGGGGTAATGAGTTCCGGGTCCCAGGGACCATCGAAGTGGTTCCGCTCCGGCCAGACAGCCGGAGTTGGAGGTATAGCCGGAAGCAGGCCGGTCGTTTCCCGCACCGGACCCATTGCAGGTTCGGGAACCTCGAGCCTGGCCAGGTTGCCGCCGCCTTCCAGGCGGAGCCAGCCATCCTCGGTCCAAAACATTTTCTGCAGCGCCGTTTCCCTGCCCAGGGTGCAGCGGAGTTCGGGGACGAAGGGACGTGAACAGAGGTGGGCTACGTAGTGCTCGCCGTACGGCGTTTCCACCCAGGAAGCGTGGCCAACTTTCTGCAATGGGGAAGCGGGATTGAAGCGATGGGTTTTCAGGAACCAGTCGTCGTTTGCCTCGTCGAAGTCGCCGGTGGCGGTGAGTATGGGATTCGCCGGGTCCCCCTCGTAGGGGCCCCAGACCGAACGCGACCTGGCCATGGTGACGCAGTGGCCGTAGCCGGTACCGCCCTCGGCGGCCATCAGGTAATACCAGCCGTTCCGCTTGTACAGGTGCGGACCCTCGACACAGCCGCGCCTGGTTCCGCCGGCCCACACCTTGCGGAGGGGACCGGTCATCCGCCCTGCGACCGGATCGTATTCCTGGAGGACGATGCCACCGGGCTTTCCTATGCCGACGAGTTCCCACTCCAGGCAGGCCACGTACTTGCGGCCGTCATCGTCGTGGAGGAAGGAGGGATCGAAACCCACCGAATGCAGGTACACGGGTTTGGACCAGGGGCCATCGATGGAAGGCGAGGTGACGACGAAATTGTCCACGTCGAAATAGCGGGCATTATGGGAAAGCATGAGCGAGTAGGCAAGGTGGAACAGGCCAGTCTTTCCGTCTAGGGTGAGGCAGGGCGCCCAGATGCCCTTGGCGGAGGGGAGGCGGCGCAGGTCAAGATCCGCTTCGTCGGTCAGCGCGTGTGTGCGCAGGATCCAGTCCTTCAGGTTTCGTGAATGGTAGATCGCGACACCCGGAAACCACTCGAAGGTGGAGACCGCGATGAAGTAGTCCTCCCCGTCGCGCAGGATCGAGGGGTCCGGGTGGAAGCCGGGCAGCACGGGATTGCGTATCATCGCGACCGGACCATGAAGCCTTTGTTGCGGATCACGTCGGCCATGAAATGGGCGCTGTCCTTGGGTACCCGGCGAAGGTCGTCATCGTAATCCACGTAGACGATGCCGAAGCGCTTGGAGAAGCCGAAGCCCCATTCGAAATTGTCCAGGAGTGACCAGCTGAAATAGCCCCCGACCCTGGCGCCTTCCTTCCGCGCCTGCCAGGCCGCCGCGAAGTGCCTGCGCATGTAGTCGACCCGGACCGGATCGTGCACGCAGCCGTCGTCGCCAATTGAGTCTATGGTGGTGGTGCCGTTTTCGGAGATATAGGTGACGGGGTTGCCGTATTCGTCGCGCAGGCGGCGCAGGACCAGGTACAGCGCTTCCGGCCAATCCTCGAATTCCTCGAACTCCGCGCGCCAGCCGTAGGCCCGGTAGACCTGCTTCGCTTTTATCAGGACCTCGCCGTCGTCGTGGGTCACGAGGCGCCGGGTGTAGTAATTCAGCCCGAAGAAATCCGTGGGTACCGAGATGGATTCCATGTCGCCGGGGAGTACTTTCGGTGCAAGGCTGCCGTACCATTCCAGCATGTCCGCTGGGTAGGCGCCCTTGAAGACCGGATCCATATACCAGCGGTTGAAGGCGCCGTCCCAGCGTTTCGCCGCGGCGACATCGGCTGTGGAAGCCATCGCCGGTTCGATATGGGCCAGGTTGTTGACGATGCCTACCTTCCCGTCCCTTACGTTCGCGCGGACTATCGGCACCGCCCGGCCGTGGCCCAAAAGGATGCCGTGGGCGACTGCGAGGGTGGTCTTCACATCCTTGAGTCCCGGCGCGTGGACCCCGTATAGGTTCCCGCAGACCGAGGCTACCCAGGGTTCGTTGAAGGTCATCCAGTTCTTTACCCGGTCGCCCAGGCGCCGTGTCGCAAGGTCTGCGTATTCGCCAAAGGCGTCCACCGTTTTCCGGTTCGACCAGCCCCCCGTGTCCTGCAGGGCTTGCGGCAGATCCCAATGGTAGAGGGTCACCCAGGGTGTGATCCCGGCTTCCAGCAAGCCATCGACAAGGCGGTCGTAAAAGGCCAGCCCCCGCGGCTCCACACGGCCGGAACCTTCGGGGAGGAGGCGGGACCAGGCAAGGGACAGCCGGTAATTGCGCAGTCCCAAGCTTTTCATCAGGGCGATATCCTCGGGATAGCGGTGGTAGTGGTCCACGGCGACATCGCCGTCCTTGCCGTCCTCGATCTTTCCCTTGGTATGCGAGAAGGTATCCCAGATGGACGCACCCTTGCCGTCCTCGCGGGCACCACCCTCGATCTGATATGAAGCGGTGGCTACACCCCACGCAAAATCTTCGGGAAACGAAAGGAATTCCTGGTACATGAAAAGCTCCTTATGAGATAGGCATGAAAGCAAACATATAGGGAGTCCCTGCGATCAGCCCTTGACCGCGCCGGCGGCGACCCCCGCCAGGATCCAACGGTTGAATACGAAATACAGAATAAGGGGCGGCAGGGCGACCAGCGCCATGCACGCGAACTGGATCGCGTATTGGGAGGAGTATTGCCCCTGGAAACGGATGATTGAGAAGGGTAGGGTGCGTTTCAGCTCGGTGGAAATGTAGGTGTTCGCCATGATGAACTCGTTCCAGTGGTTCAGGAAGGTCTGCACGCCCACTGTCGCGAAACCGGTGGCAGCCATGGGCGCGATTATCTTGGGAAGGATATCGGCGTAGGTGGCTCCGTCTATGAAGGCCGACTCCTCCATCGACCTGGGTATGCCCGCGAGCAGTCCCGCAAAGATGATGGTATTGAAGGACAGGCTGAAGGCGACGTAGGAAATGATGAGTCCCAGGTGGGTGTCGATGAGGCCGAAAAAGCGGTACCAGATGAAGTTGGGTAGCAGCGTCGTGTGGATCGGGATGGTGAGTCCTATGGTGACGATGAACCACACCAGGGGCTTGAGCTTCCAGGTCATCCGGGAGCAGGCGTAGGCGAGGCCGAACGAGAGGATCGTAGAAAGGGTTACCGAGGGGATGACAATGAGGAGGCTGTTCGTCAGGTACTGGGGAATCCGGCCATTGGTCCAAGCGAGGAAATAGTTGTTCCACTGGGGATCCAGCGGCAGCTTGAAGAATTCAGGACCGAAGAGGTCGCCGGATTTCTGAAGCGAATAGGACGCCACCCAAAGCAGGGGGAAAATTTGTGCTGCCGCGAAGATCAGCAGGAAGATCCACATAAGGGTCCGTCCGATGGTACGGGCCAGCAGGGCGGATTCGTTCGTTTTCATTGGTCGCTCATTTTGTTGAAGGCCCGCTGGATCGCGATGGTAAGCGCGACGGCGATCAGCACGAAGATTACGGAAATCGCGTTGCCGTACCCGTACTCGGAATACTTGAAAGCCTTCTGGTACAGGTAGACCGCGATGAACTGTGTATAGTATCCCGGTCCGCCTTCGGTGGACAGGTAGATGATTTCCATTTGTTTGAGCGAGGAGACGACATCGATGACGATGACCGCCTGGATCACCGGCAACAGGTAGGGGATGACGATGCGGGTGTACAGTTGCATGCGGGTGGCGCCGTCTACGCGGGCGGCCTCCTCGATTTCCTTGGGCAGGGTCATGAGTCCCGAATAGTAGAACAGCAGCGCCCAGCCAAAGCCTTGCCAGATCATGATCCAGATGACAGCCCACAGCGCGGTGCGCGTATCGCTCAGCCAGGCGATGGCGATATTCTCCATCCCCGCGAGTTTGAGGATCTTGTTGAGTATGCCGTAGGTGGGGTTGAAGATGTTGACCCAAAGCTTGGTGACCACCACGAGGCTGAGGGTGGCCGGGATGAAATAGATGGTGCGTAGCAGGCGGGATGATCTTTCGCCCAGCCGGGTCAGGGTGGCGGCGACCGCGAAGGCCACCGGATTCTGTATGAAGATGGTCACGAACATGAGGGCCACGGCGTTCAGCAGGGAACGGACGAACACCTTGTCCGCTGTCAGGAGCTCCACGTAGTTCCTTATTCCGATGAACTTTATCGCGCCGAAGCCGGTCCACTTCATGAAGCTGAAATACAGGCTTACCAGGAGTGGTGCCATGATCGCGAAGAGCATGATCAGTATGGGAGGGATGGCCAGCGCGGCTATGGTTTTCTTGTCCTCGAACAGGGATCTCACTGGCAATTCCTCCACGCGTAGTTCATCGAAGCTTGTTGTTGCTTGCCGATGCACGCTGCAAATCGCGTCGCGTCCGTTGCCGGACGCGACCCTTAGGGTGGTCTGGATCGACCAGGCCACCCAATAACAAGCTTCGTTTAACTGGCTATTCCTTGGAAGCCTTTTCGGCAGCGGCATCCATCTGGGCACAGAACGCTTCCGGAGTGACGATCCCGGCTACCAGCTGGCGCATCAGGTCCTGGTGGACTTCCTTGAAGGACGGAGTGCCTCGGTCAAGTCCGGGCGTGCCGGAGGTGGATTTTGCCTCGGCCGCGATCTGGAGCAGTTTCTTGGCCACGACGGTGTCGTTCGCCTTGGGGGTCACTTTCTGGGCGGGGAAGGTGGCCTGAGCGTCCCACGCATAGGCGGGGAATTTCTCGGCGTACAGCTTCAGGTAGTCCAGGGCGAGGGCCTTGTTCTTGCTCTTGGCGTTGACTATGTAGTTTCCGCCGAACCAGGCCTGCAGGTCGTCGGCCTTGCCCTTGCCGGCCGCGATGGTCGGGAACTTGATCACGTCCAAGTTGTCGCGGAAGGACTGGGAGAAGTTCGGGTCCGCCGCGAGTCCCATTTCCCAGGAGCCCATCAGGTACATGGCGGCCCGTTCCTGGCCAAAGAGGTTGCGGGAAGCGCCGTAGTCGGAGGTGACGAGGTCGGCCTGGAAGATGCCGGCTTTCACCGCGGTCTGGATGTACTTGGCGGCCTGTACGAATTCGGGGTCGGTGAACTTGGCCTTGCGGGTGATGGCGGCATCGACGTTGGCGAAGGAGCCTGTCACGCGCTGGATCACGTTATCGTACATGATGCTGAGGGGCCAGCCGTCCTTGCCGTCGGTGACGAGGGGGACTATGTTCTTGGCCTTGAACTTGGGTACGGAAGCCACGACGTCTTCCCAGGTGCTCGGGAGGGCTACGCCGGCGTCGGCGAAGAGTTTCTTGTTCACGTAGATCACCCAGAGGTCACCGGAGACGGGTATGCCATAGAGTTTGCCGTTGAGCATGTTGCCTTCCAGCGAACCGGCCATATAGCCGAACTTCTGGAAGGTCGCCATGTCCAGGGGCTCCACGAAGCCGCCGTCCACGAGGGGTTTCAGCAGGGTGCCGAAGCTCCAGTATTTGAGCACGTCGGGGAGTTGGTTGGCGGTGGCGTAGATCTTTACCTTTTCCTGCCAGGCCTGGTCCTGGTAGCTTTCGGTCACGATCTGGACGTTGGGATGCAGGGCCTTGAAGTCGGCGTTGATCTTTTCGATGACGGCGCCCCAGCCAGTGGAGCGGTCCGGGATGTTGTCGCCCATCTTGAGTACGATGGTTTCGGCGGCGGCTTTGTCCGAACCGCCGGCGGCGAAAGCCGCGCCTGCGAGCAGGGCGAGGCAGATGGAAGCGAGAGCGATCTTCTTGATCATGGTTTCCTCCTGGTACACTCGGTACTTGGACCCAGTATGGATCCGCCCTCCGCAAACCGTACATGACGCCCGCTACGATTTATTGACTATGGCAACGACGATTCAGGGGGGAATGAAAAAGAAGGTCAGGAACCGAAGCCTCGCGGGGTGGTTCCCGCGATTTTCTTGAAGACCCGGCAGAAGGTTTCCACGTTGGAGAACCCGGTCCGCTCCGCTATCTCGTAGGTCTTGAGGGCCGTATCCGAAAGGAGCTGTTTCGCCGCTTCCACCCGGACCCTGGAGATGAAGGTTGAAAGGTTCTCGCCGGTCTCCCTGGCGAATTCCCAGCTCAGGTGGTTTTTGCTCACCTCCGCATGCGCCGCGATGGCGGCCAGGTCCAGTCCGGAGTCAGCATAGCGCTCCCGGACGAAACGGCGGGCCCGCACGACGAGGCGGCTTGTCACCGAGAAGCGGGTTTCGGCCTCGGCGTAGGCCACCCGCAGTTCTTCGGCCGACGCGCAGGGGCCGGCGCGGCGGGCTTCGAAGTCCATGCCCAGGTAGTTTCGCGCCGCTCGGGAAAAGTCCTCAAAAAAGGCTGCCGCATCTTCCGGGGCGCTGAAAAATACGGCGAAGCGCTCGAAGGATACCGCAAGGGCCTCTCCCGACGGGCGAAGCAGCAGGTTCTGCCGCAGCAGGTCGGAGACAAGGCGGACAAAGGCGGACGGGTCGTCCCCATACCGTTCCGATACGAGCCTGGTATCCGTCGGCCGGATCAGCAGGAGTAGGATTGGGAAACGGATACGAAGCCCGGTCTCCGAAACGAGGCCCTCTCCGCCCTCGCCCAGGAGCAGGCCAGACAGGATGGCTTCGGTCCGTGTCGCACGGGTCCCACCACCGGAACCCGCGGAACCCCGCCGGTCGATGATTTTCCTCAGCGCTGTCAGGAGCCTTGATTCATCCATTTCGGATTTGAGAATGTAATCGTCGGCCCCGGCCTTGAAGGCACGCCGCGCGAATTCGAAGGTATCGAAGGAGCTCAGGAACAGGATGTCCTGGGTAGCCGATTGTGCGTGCAGTTTCTCCGCCAGCTCCAGGCCGTTCATCACGGGCATATCCACATCTGCCAGCACGATATCGATATCGGGATGGGCGGCCAGCAGTTCCAGTGCCTCCCTGCCGTTCGCGGCTTCCCACGCGAAGTCGATGCCCTGTCCCCCCCAGTCCTCCAGGGAACGTACCATGAGCCGGACCAGGGGTTCGTCATCCACCAGAAGCACCGTCGTCATTGTGGGGACACTCCCGGGCTGTCGGCTTCTTCCTCAAAGGCAGCCTTGCGCGCTTTCGGAGCCGCCAGCATGGGTATTATGATCCGTACGACGGTTCCGGCCCCCGGGAAGCTGTCCACCTCGAGCGTACAGGGTGGATCGAAGCCGAGAAGGATGCGGCGCCGCACGTTGTACAGGCCTATCCGGTTGAAGCCTCGCCCGCCTTCGCGGGGTCCGTCAAAAAGCGAGGCCAGGCGCTCGGCGTCCATGCCCGATCCGTCGTCACGAACCTCGACCCGTACGAAATCGCCCTCACGTTTGGCCCAGATGACGATGGATCCTCCAGGCATGCGGCCGCGCAGCCCATGGAGTACCGCATTCTCCACGAGTGGTTGGAGGAGCATGGTAGGAATGCCGGCCTGCAGGAGCCCGTCCTCTATGTCCGTCGAAAAGGAGAAGGAATCCCCAAAGCGGATTTTCATGATATAGACGTAGCTCTCCAGATTCTTGATTTCCTCCTCGAAGGAGAAAACAGTATCGTCGGCGGACAGCGTTTCCCTCATGATGCGCGTCAATGCTGTCGTCATGTGTTTTATCGAATCGGCCTTGGCGATGGAGGCCATCATGCCGATTGCATTCAGCGTGTTGCAGATGAAATGGGGATTGAGCTGGAAGCGCAGTGCCTCAATTTCGGTCCGCGTGCGTTCTTTCTGTTCCGCGATTATCTGGCGCGTCAGTTCGTCGATGCGCGCCACCATCAGGTTGAAGGCCGAGCCCAGCCGCC
>CAXNJE010000143.1:0-8244 GCA_964202565.1 Breznakiellaceae bacterium
TATGTGGGCGGCCATTTCGCCGTAAGGAAAAAAGATGAAGATACGAACTGTTGAACCGATCGTCCTGCGCATCCCTTTCACGGATGGCAGTTCGGGTACGGGCCTGTTTCCAACCGCGTGGACCCACCTCGATTTCGTTCTGGTGAAAATCACCGCCGATAACGGGCTGGTAGGCTGGGGGGAAGGTTTCAGTTATTCCTGCGCCGCCGCGGTGGCGTCCATGGTCTCTCTAGCAATGGCACCCATGCTCGTGGGCAGGGAGCTTGGCGACCTGTTTGCGCTGAGCGGGGAATTGCAGCGGCGCAATGTACTTCCGGGACGGTACGGCATTTCCACCTTCGCCCTTTCCGGCGTGGATATCGCCTTGTGGGACCTCAAGGCAAAAATTCTTGGCGTGCCAATCTCCCAACTGCTCGGTCCACGACTTCGGGATTCGGTTACGGCCTACGCGAGCCTGGTGAGGTACGGGGATGGCTCTCTGGTCGTGAAGCACGCGGAAAAGGCCCTTGCCGATGGATACCCGGAAATCAAGCTCCACGAGATAACCCTGCCCGAGATACGGTTGTTCCGAAAAACCTTCGGCAACGACATCCCCATGACCATCGACGTGAATTGCAATTGGTCCGAACAGTTCACCCGGGAAATAATCCCGGAACTCATAAGCCTCAACACCCGCTGGCTTGAGGAACCGGTATTCCCTCCCGAGGATTACCGCCTGCTCGGCGAGCTGAATGCATTGGGGCTGCCCCTGGCGGCAGGAGAGAATGCCTGTACTTCCATGCAGTTCGCGGAGCTGATCCGCGCCCGCTCAGTGGACTACCTGCAACCCAGCGTCACCAAGGTGGGAGGCATCACGGAGTACGAAAAGATCCGCAAGCTGAATAGTGCAGCCGCATTGTCCATGGCGCCCCACTCCCCCTACTTCGGACCGGGTTACCTGGCCACCCTCCAATTGGCCGCGGTGGATGAACATTTCTCTATCTTTGAATACCTGTACATCCAGCCGGAAACCTGGCTCTACCGCGATTTTCCCCTACCCCAAAAAGGCCGGATCCGCATTCCCGACGGACCAGGTTTGGGCATGGATCCCGATCCTGAAATCATCGCCCGCTATCGCGTAAAATGAACCATATAAAGGAAGCAACATGAGCTACATGGAAATCTCCAGGAAACCAGGCTATAGGGAAAATCGGCTGAGTGCGCTGTGGAAGGAAGGCAAATCCACCAGCAATGGTTGGTTGGCCATACCAGATCCCTGCTGCGCCGAGGCGATGGCCCAGGCGGGCTGGGACTCCGTCACCATCGATATGCAGCATGGCCTGATCGATTATTCCAGCATGGTACCCATGCTCATCGCCCTATCCACCACCCCGGTCGTTCCCCTGGTCCGCGTACCCTGGCTGGAGGAAAGCGCCATCATGAAAGCCCTCGACGCCGGAGCCTACGGCATCATCTGCCCCATGGTGAATACCAAGGCAGAGGCCGAGCGCTTCGCCCTCGCCTGCAGATACGCACCCCGGGGCATCCGCAGTTTCGGTCCCGTACGCGCCAAGACCTACGCAGGCGATGACTATGAAAACCAGGCGAACGACACGGTACTCACGATTGCCATGATTGAAACGCGCACCGCCGTGGACAACCTGGAAGCCATACTCGGGGTAGAGGAAATCCAGGCAGTGTACATCGGTCCTTCGGATCTATCCATTGCTCTGGGGCGCAAACCCGGCTTTGATCAAACGGACCCGGTTGTGTTGGAAGCCATAACGCACATCATCACGACCACAAAAAAGGCGGGGAAACGGGTTGGCATCCACAACGGCTCTGTCCCCTACGCCGCTCGCATGGTCGAGCTGGGTGCCGACTTCGTCACCATAGGATCGGACCTGCGCTTCCTGACAGCAGGCGCGCAACAGGTGGTGGACGCTTTCCGGAAAGTGTACCCCTAAGCACATGCCCTGGCTGCAACGTAACGGATACCGCCTATACCATACGCAGGACGGTGATCCCGCGGCGCCGACCATCGTGCTCTCCCATTCACTGGGAGCCGACCTTTCCATGTGGGACCCCCAGGTGGAAGCCCTTAAAAACCACTTCCGCCTGATCCGCTACGACCACCCCGGCCACGGCAACTCAGACACGATCGGCCACACGCCCACTATCGGGGAACTGGGCATGGACGCTGCGGCCCTGCTGGATGAGCTGGAGCTGGAAAGCCCCTTCTTCTGCGGCTTGTCCCTGGGAGGCATGGTGGGGTTATGGATCGGCGCGAACCTGGGAGGCAGGCTCCGTAAGCTCGTCTTGTCCAGCGCTACAGCACGGATTGAAAATACAGACCTTTTGCGGGGACGTATCCGGACCATCCGCACTGATGGTCTTGCGGCCATCTCGGAAAGCGTCATCCAGAACTGGTTCACCCCTGGCTTTGGCACCGAACACCCGGAAGCCAATAATCAAGCCCTTGAGATGCTCTCCCGCGTCCACAGCGAGGCATACGCGGCATTGGCCGAAACGGTATGCGAAATGGATTTGAGGGACCAGCTTGCCAGGATCCGCATCCCCACGCTCATAATCTACGGTACCGAAGACAAGGCGACACCCCCGGCGTGGAACCTGGCCCTCCATGAGAAGATCGCGGGCTCCCGGGTGGCTGCCCTCAGCGCCGCCCACATGGCCAATATCGAGGCAGCGGAATCCTTCACCTCGGTATTGGGGGAATTTCTTACAGAGGCGTGATGATCCGCACCACACCCTTCTGCCTACCCCCTAATTCCCGACCCCTTTCCTGAGCGGCAGCAGCCAGTGCGGTAAGGCAAGGGCAAATTTCCCCCTGACACGCAACCACACGACGACGCTTTGCAGCACAATGAAGATGTACAGCAGGAGTCCGCTGACTATGTACTGAAAGTTGGAGTTGACACCCGCCGCACGTATCAGTTCGTTGATTGTCAGAAGGATCAATGAGCCTACCGGCGAGCCAAACAGGTTTCCCACGCCGCCAGTGAGCATCGTGCCGCCAATTATGGACGCGGCTATTGCCTTCATTTCGAATCCCGACGCATTACCTACGTTGCCGGCGCCCGTCGTCATGATGTACACAAAGCCCGCGATGCCGGACAGCAATCCGCGCAGCAGGTATGAGTGGAATTTCGTTTTCCTTACGTTTATGCCGAGCATCAGGGCGCTCTGACTATTGCCCCCAACAGCGTAGAGATTTCGTCCGAAACGCGACCACTTCATGAGTACGGCGAGGAGGATAACAAGGACCCACACAACCAAGGCGCCGGGTTTGATTTCAAGGGGGATGAAATTACCCAGCCTGTTGTGGGTGCCGAGCCACGGAATCACTATCTCAGAATCCCGCAAGGAAACGAAACCCGTCAGGGTCACATTGAGCGGATCCTTGTGGATTGTCGTCAGCAGTCCATTCGCCAGGAACATCCCTGCCAGGGTTATGATGAAGGGCTGGATCTCGAGATAGGAAATGAGATATCCCTGCAGGAGACCAAACGCGATACCTATGGCCAGTGCAAGAAATATGGCACCCCAAACGCTGTCCATTCCCGATTCCAGAAATACGGCACAGCACATGGTTACCAGGCCAGTCACCGCGCCAACGGAAATGTCGATGCCGCCTCCGATCATGACGATGCTGATACCAAGCGTCAGGATGATGAGCGGAGCGTTCAGGCTGAACAGGTCGAAGAAGGTCTGGAACTGCAGGAAACTGCCCGGATAGCGCAGGATCGCAAACCCGTACATCAGTACAAAAATGACCACAGCGATGAGTAACAGAAGATTCGAATTCGATAGCGCGTCTTTCGGTTTGCTTGCGTTTAGAGATCGCACCCTACTGCTCCTTCTTCACCAGAATGTTTGCCCTGGCCCGCACCCGGTTTAGGGCTTTCGAGGCATAATCCCTGACCACAGTCGATGCAATTACCATGAGGATGATAATGAACACAGCCTTGAAAGCCTTGATCGTCTCGGTACCCACCTCCAACCGAAGCAGGGTCCTGCTCAGCACCTCTATGGTGTACGCGCCGATAATGGAACCGGAGATGCTGAACTTTCCGCCACCAAGGGCATTTCCGCCTATCGCCACGGCGAGAATCGCATCCATCTCGACAAACTTGAGCAGATTGACGCTGTCATGGCGCCCCGCCTTGGTGACCGCGATGAAACCTGCGACCGCAGAACAAACGTCGAGAATCATGTAGGTCAGGAACTTGATCCTTGTCGGGTCGATACCATTCAGACGCGCTGCCTTTTCGTTGATTCCCACAGACTCCGCATAGAGCCTGAGGTTCGTCGTCTTGAGGAACACCGCAACGAACGCGATGAAGACGACAGTCAGAATTATGGGAGTCTGTATCGGCACGCCCGGCATTACGCCGCTGATCTGGCTTGTAAGATCGTTGGCCAGCACGGGAGACAACTTGCCGTCAATCATGAAGGCGATGGACCTGCCCGCCGTGAACAGTATGAGGGTCGCCACCATGGGCTGCACCCTGAATTTCGAAACCAGGGAACCGTTGAATGCGCCGATGGCCACACCAACGCTTATTTCCTGCCCGCGTGATGACGCGGTAACCAGGGTCATGCCTATTGCCAGAATGACCAACTCCGAGGCACCGAACAGGATATTCGGAATGTTCCCGTACAAGGCTCCGTTTATCACGGAAATGCTGAAGTAATCCGCACCCTTTATCAGATTGATCACAATGAGGAGCGCCAGAACCGAGAGGGGAAGGAACAGATGGGATCCACGGGCTTTCATCCTGGCCATGCTCATACTCCCCCCGGGCAATTGCGTGCATGACATCGGTCTGCGTCAAATTCATTCCGGAAAGTTCGCCGACAATCTGACGGTCCTTCATGACAATCAAGCGGGAGCAGGTCCGGAGCATTTCCTCGATTTCCGATGATATGAAGGTTACGCTGACTCCGTCTTCGGCGAGGGCGAGCACAAGTTTCTGAATCTCCACTTTGGTTCCCACATCGATTCCCCGTGTGGGTTCATCGAGTATCAGGTACTCGGGGTGGGTGAGCAACCAACCGGCCAGAATGACCTTCTGCTGGTTGCCACCGGAAAGGGCCTTGATCGGCGTGTTGGTGGACGGGGTCTTTATGTTCAGACTCTGTATATACTGGTCGGAAAATGCCTCCGCCTGTTTCCGCGAAAGGGGCTTGAGAAAACCTTTCATGACCTGCAGGGCAAGAATGATGTTGTCCCGCACCGAAAGGTCGACAATAATCCCGTCGCCCTTACAGTCCTCCGGCAGATAGCCGATTCCCTGTTTCATTGCATCCAGGGGCGTACGGATCCTCACTCTCTTGCCGTTCATCCTGACTTCGCCGCCCGTCACCTTGTCGGCGGCAAAGATGGCGCGAACGCTTTCGCTGCGCCCGGAGCCGAGCAGACCGATGAACCCGTTCACCTCGCCTTTTTGTATGGCGAAGTTGAAGGGCCTTCCCCCGGCGTCGCTCGAAAGCGCTGTCCCTTCGAAAACCGGTACACTGCCGTCGCTTGCAAGGGGCTCATGTTTTCTGATCTTCGCGACCTCCCCCAAGACCTTGCCCATCATCTTCGAGACAAGTTCGAATTGGGGTAGCGAGGCTGCCTCGTATTCGCCGATCAGCTCTCCATTGCGGAGCACCGTAATCCTGTCGCTGATTTCATATACCTGATCGAGAAAGTGGATTATGAAGATTATCCCCACGCCCCTCGACTTGAGTTCACGCATGAGCTCGAATAGTTTCTTCACCTCGTCCTCATCAAGCGAGGACGTCGGTTCGTCAAGGATGAGAATCTTGCAGTCCATGTCCATAGCGCGGGCAATCGCAATCATCTGCTGGACCGCCAGCGAACAATCTGAAAGTTGTTGGGTTGGCCTCGCAGGAACACCGAGGGAATTCAGCAGTCGCGCCGCCTTTTCGTTCATCCGCTTCCATTGAACGAAAGCGTATTTGCCGCGACCGATACACATATTTTCCGCGACGGTCAGATTGGGGCAGAGCGTTATTTCCTGATAGGCAGTTATTGCGGCCTCAACCACTTTGCGGGCTTCCTCAAGGCTCCAGCTGTCTCCGCCCGTTCCGTCCGCCACAATGGTGATCTTGCCTTCGTCGCGGGCCTTGAGGACTGCCGCACTGCGACCCTGCTCGGCCGCGGAACCCAATTGCCCCCGGATGAGAATGACCTTGGACTCGCTCAGGCTCTGACCCAGCAGCCAGGTCATTGCGGTATTTCCCTCGGTGGCCATATCAGAGACAAGCGCTGCCTGAAAGTTCGAGGCGTCCGTCTGGATGAGGCGGTCAAAGAGGGAAACCGTAACGCCGGTGGATTTGGCCGACTTCAACACGTTGTCCCAACCGGACGCGTTTGCGGCCGAGATCAGCAGATAGTCCACACCATCCCGGATGTACCCCTGCGCCGCGGCAATCTGCTCGCTGTTGTCGCCGGTGTTGGTCTGCTTTGCCTCGTAGCCGTTCGCGCTTGAAAAGACATTGTTCATGTCCTCCACATTGGCCTGCCGGTAGCCGGATTCTTCCGGTGGCAGATTCACGATGCCGACCTTGATCTGCGAGTCCGCTTTTGCCGCCTCTTTCTTTCCGCCAGCGAAGACGATGGCCGGAGCCAGCATGAGCAGTGCGGCTACACCCAGGATGCTGATTGTCAGTTGCTTCTTCATTTCTTCCCCCTCTTCAGGTTTGGTTTCGAGACGCAGGTCTCTGAATACAGTAAAGGGGAGTATTTGCCATTCCTCTATATGCACCCTTCCGCTCTTGGTACAATCTTTTATGAACGGCACTCGCATGGGGAACCATTCCTTTGATTTCTTCATGTTTGACGACGCCATGCAGAAACCTGAAAACCAGATCAAAGCGATACGCTCCTTCATCGCCTACAAGGTGGACGTCATAGCGTTTTCCACGCTGGTGGAGACGGGCTGGGACACGGTACTGGGCGAGGCAAAGGCAGCCGGCATCCCCGTCATTATTGTGGACCGCATGATCGACACGGCAGACGACAACCTGTATACGAGTGCGCTCTGTTCGGATTTCAATCTGGAGGGGCACCGGGCCGGGGAGTTCCTGGTCAGGAAGTTTCAGGATTCCAGCAGTCCCGTCAGGATCGTGGAGATAGGCGGTACCAGGGACCCTACCCGTGCCATCGGACGGTTCGAAGGATTCAGGGATATCATCTCCTCCCATTCCAAGTTCGAGGTGATCTTCAGCGAGGACGGCGACTTCATGCTCAGCAAGGGCAAGGAGATCATGCAGAAGGTTCTCAGGCTCTACGATCCGAAAGATATAGACGTTCTCTATTCCCACAATGATGACATGACCTTCGGCGCCATCGAGGTGATGCAGGAAGCCGGAATCGAGCCCGGCAAGGATATTGTGATCATCTCGGTGGACGCGACCCAACGTATTATTGATTACCGCAAGGAAGGCGCCGTAAATTGCGTCATCGAGTGCAATCCCGACAGCTGTCCCCAACTGATGGATATCGCCAGAAAGATTACATCCAATGAACAGGTTTTAAAACATATCTATATCGAAGAGACGGTATTTGACGAGTACACCGCCTTTGATACGACTGCGCACCAACAACATACGCAAGACCTTGCAGGTTACGAATATCGTCATTATCCTGGCTACCCTCATACCCTTTCTTATCAGTACCCTGTACTACAATCTCACTCTGAACCAGTACGAGCGGATCATCGAAAATGTATACAACGCCAACAGCGAGAGTGACAGCTATCTGATACAGGTGGCGCGCAACACGCTGGCGACCATAGGGAAATATGTGGACAAGATAGGCAACAATATTGCCGACGGCCGGCCTGTCAACGACAACGAGAGGATCCTGGGAGAGATAAGTCTGGTGAGCGAACTGCTCTACGATGTCATCCAGAAATTCGTTGCAGCGGAAACGGAGATCGCCCACATCCAGAATACGAGGATACAGCGATCCCTGGATCTGATGACCTTATTCCAGACAGGACTATTCGCGTCGATTCTCGCGTTCCTTTTCCGGAACTACAAGCAGTTGAACCGAAGCATCAACGATCCCATCTACCGTCTGAAAACCATGGCCTCCAAGATCGCCCATGGGGATTTGTCCATCCGGGTGGATAGACCCGAAATCAGCGAACTCGATGAACTGACAGACAGCCTCAATGCCATGGCCGGGAAACTGGGCGAGTTGATCGAATAGAATATCCAGAAGCAGCT
>CAXNJE010000144.1:0-8209 GCA_964202565.1 Breznakiellaceae bacterium
CGGTTCAGGCACCGGCGCCGGTTCGGCAACGGGTGCGGTTTCCTGTTCAGGGGAAAACGCCGGGGCTGCCTCCGCTTCGGCTGCAAGCCCGGGTCCCCTCGCATTCTCAGTCGTGGATTCCTCAACGGGTTCGGCTTCAACGACAAGCACCGTTTCCGCCCCGGTTGCCGGCTCTTCGACTGGTTGGATTTCGGCTACAGGCTCCGGTCCAAGCATCATTCCGGCTTCGGGTACGGTTTCGGGTACGGTTTCGGGTTGGGCCAATGCCGGCTCGGCCTCCGCTGCGGTCTCCGTTTCGGCTAGCGGCACTGGTACCAAAGCCGGCTCTACCGCGGGTTCTTCAACTGGTTCGATAGCGGCTACTACTTCCGGCTCAAGCACCATTCCGGCCTCGGGTGTGGTTTCAGGCTCAGGGGTGAACGCTGGCTCGGTCTTTGCTTCAGCTGTTGCTACGGACTCCGCTACTGCCTCCGCTACGGCTGCAGGCTCTGGTACAAGCTCTGGTACAGGCTCTGGCTCCATCGCCAAGTCGGCTGCTGGTTCCGGCTCGCTTTCAGGCTCTATTGGCAACTCTGCTACGGATTCTGTGAGGGGTAGTGCAGGCAGGGGGGCAGGTACGAATCCCCTTACCAGCGATCCATCGCTGGTGTGAACGCCAAAGCGGGAGATTATCGACACCGGTGTAGGGAACAAGCCAGGATGGTGGGGAATCATCAATTTCTGACCGACATTGATTTCGACGGACAGGCCGTTGGGTCCGAGCACGATGGGAGCCTTCAGTATGTCTATCAGACCAAGATCGACGTTGTAGGCATAGATGCAGAACCAGGATGCGCCCCTTATTCTCTCCTCTTCCGTATACTCAAGCAGGGAAATCTGATAAAGGGTGTCCCCTTCTTTTACTGAATATACCTGGGCTTGCCCTGAAAATTGCTCCGCCGAAAGGCTTAAGCCCAAGAGTAACAAAAGGGAGGTGACCAACAATGAGATCTTCGATGTGGTCATGCCGGGTTTCTCCTACACTGTTTCTCGATGTGTTGTGATTTGTTTCCGATGAAAGTACCCTGATTATAGAGTTTATTAACATTTTGGACTTGCTGAATATTAGCGGTTGGCTGTCAAATTTTTACATTGGGAAGGATTTCAATGGATTGGAGGCGGGTAGGGCTATAGGAAAGCTATATTTTGCCGGCGACGAAGGAAGCGAAAATTTCCTTGGTCCGGGTAATATTGATGCTGACGGCGATTTCCTGGCCTGTCTCCAAAATGATGCCTGTATTCGCTATTGCATGGATATGATCCATATTTACCAGGAAACTCTTGTGGCAACGCAGGAATCGGGAATCATGGCATTGATTTTCAAAATTATCCAAACGCTCATAGAAACAGATATCGTTCTGGGAGCCCAGGTGGATGGTTATGACCCTGGCCGAGCTTTCCGCGTAGAGAATATCTTCAAGCCGAATTCTGTAGTCGCCCTGACGTGACTTGATATGAATGACCCTGGGTTCTGTCCCCCTCTGTACCTCCATGGCTTGATCCAGGGCCAGCGTCACGGAAGCCGGGTTAATGGGTTTAAGTAAGTATTGCAAGGCCCGCACACCGAAGCCCTCAATGGCATGGTTTCTGGAATTGGTTGCAAAAATCAGGGAACAATCGGTATCGAATTCCCGTATTTCCCGTGCAACGGAAACTCCACTCGATACACCCATGAATACATCCAGAAAAATTATGTCAAAGCAGTGGGTCCCCTTCATGAAAGAAAGCAGGTCTGTTCCACCAACAAAGCATTCTATGGAAAAGGATAGCTGCTTTCGTCTGCCGTACTCCTCCACCAGCCGATACAGGTTTTCGAGCTCCGGAGGTTCATCGTCACATAGAGCGATGCGCATCGATTTGTCTCCCTGCCATATTCAAAGTGTGCAAGCTAATTTACAATAAGGATCGGGTTTGGAAAACCCGAGAGGTCAATCCCCATGCTCATTCCCTTGCTGTTTTCGTTGATAACGCTTTCAGCGACCTGTTGGATTGAATATATAACCCTCACCATGCGGGGGAGGCCAGTCACCCATATCATCGTCCGTTCCATTGCCTATTCCCTTGGCGTTGCCCTGTACCTTCTCTTCAATCATCTTGGGATCAGGCACTATTCCGTCTATTATAGTATTTCCGGCATCTATCTGGCCGCCTGCATATTCCTCTTCGACGAGAGCTTGTCCCAGATAATTTTCCTTTTCTTTACTGAATGGTGCTTTACAACTTTCATATCGGCGCTGTGCAACTGGGCTACGGCGTGGATTGCATCCGAAAACCTGCGCTTCGCCATCAGGATTGGCCTGTATATTTCTAGTTTCATCATCCTGATCCCCTTGTACCATCGACATGGTCGTACCTATGTCCAGGAAATGCTGTACCTTTTCAATAAATCAAAACCGGTATACGCAGCCTTCCCCGTTTTGGCCCTGATACTCTTCACCATATTGTTCGGCCCCCTCACCACGGCCGGAACATTATTCCAATTCATTACCATGGCATTGTTTATATGTTTTATTTTCTTTACGTACTATTTGATGATCAGCCACTTTCACATGGTATTCGCCAGCCTTCAGGTAGAGAACAGGCTGATTGGCACAAAGCGGCAATTGGTGCTGCAAAAAAAATATTATGAGGAAGTGAACAGGGGCGTTCGCATGCAGGAAGAACGCCTCCATGATACACGCCACCATCTGGTCGCCCTGTCTGCCATGGCCTCCACAAAACAGAATGAGGCCATTTCCGGATATATTGCCGATCTTTTGGACCAATATGGCCGGTCCCCGACCCGGCGTTATTGCGAGAACGAGGTGGCCAACGCGGTACTAGGCGGGTATATCGGCTTGGCAGAGTCAAAGGGAATCAAGGTATCCGTGGAACTCGATGTACCCCAGGAAATTGGCATGGACGAGTATGAACTTTGCACCCTATTCGGGAACACCCTGGAAAACGCCATTGAAGCATGCCAGCGGATACCAAGGGAATCGGCTTTGTACGCCGGACGCTACATACGGCTTAAGTCCAGGGTGGAAAGGGGACGATTATCAATCCGAATGGAAAACAGTTACCATGATGATCCTTCGGTCAAAAAGGGCAACTTCAACTCCAGCAAAGGAGCCCGTGGCGGTATTGGTCTTGAAAGTGTAAAAGCCGTACTGGACCTGTACCAGGGTTGCCTGAATTGTGAACGTCAGGATAATACGTTCATTTTTTCCGCAGTGCTCAATCTGGAGTCGTAATCGTTGGATGCGTAAACGGATCTGGTTGATTTTAAAGCGCGAAGACCGATATGAACGAAGTCTGTGCTGGATTTATGGTATGAATTGACGGAATCAGATGAACAACTACACTTAGCATATATGAAGAATCCGCAGAAAGTGCTACTCTTGGGGAAGGCCTGGACGGCACCCATGCCGCGGCCCGGCGCTTTCGGGGGAGCTCATCCTGTATCTGGTACACATGCCGGAATTTATGGGAAAACTGATGGAGAAGCGGTCATGACAGACCAGAACCTTATGGATTATCTGGATGAGCTGGCACTGGAATACTCCATAACCCTGCTGACGAGGGACAAGGTGGACCTGGTCGGTAGCTCGATTACGCTGGCCCATCACCTCCGAGGCGGATACTGCCTGAATACGGTTCACGACCTCTGGCTGAAAACCGGAGCGGATGTCTGGGCCGAAAACTGCAAAGGCGCTCGCAAGAAATTTTCAAACTTGACCGGTTGAAGGGAGGATAATACGAAAAAGACCCTGTTGCTCGTCGAAGATGAAATGATCCTCGCCATGACCGAAAAATCAAACCTCGAACAATACGGATATGCGGTAATGATCGCGAACTGCGGCGAGAAAGCCGTCGAGATCGTAGCAAGCAACCTGGGAATCGACCTTGTCCTGATGGACATTGATCTCGGCAAGGGCATGGACGGCACCCAGGCTGCGGAAAAAATCCTATCCGGTAATGACCTGCCCATAGTATTTCTCTCGTCCCATACCGAAAGCGAAATTGTCGCGAAGACTGAAAAAATTACATCCTACGGGTATGTCGTGAAGAATTCGTCGATCACGGTTCTCGATGCGTCAATCAAGATGGCTTTCAAGCTGTTTTACGCGAACAGACAAACCGTGGAAAGCGAAAAAAGATTCCACTTGCTGTTCAACAGCATCCAGGCCGTAAACACCCTCTATGAAGTCGTACGGGATGGATGCGGTACTCCCGTGGACTATAGATACCTCGAAGTAAATCCCGCCTTCGAAAAACTTGTCGGCATGCCCGCCAGGGAACTGATCGGTAAAACCCTTTTGGAGGTATTCCCGCAAACCGAACGCTATTGGCTCGATGCATTCAAGGAGATTGTCGAAAAGAACACCCCCGGACGTTTCGAGCAATACAGCAGGGAATTGAATTCCCATACAGAATTGTATGTGTACCTGCCGCAAGAGAACCAGCTGGCGATGTCGAGCCGGGACATCTCCGACCGCAAACAGGCGGAAGCCTCGCTGCGAAAAAAGAACGAGGAATACGAGGCGCTGAACGAAAAACTGAAGCGGAACGAGGAGCGGTATCATTCATTCTTCAAGTTGTCGAACGAGGCGATGCTGTTGACCGCGCCCGAAGGGGATATACTCGCGGCCAATTCGGCGGCGTGTGAAATGTTCGGCGCCAGCGAAGGGGAAATCATGAAAAACGGCCGCAAGGGAATAATGGATGTAACCGATCCCAGACTCGCCGTAGCCCTCGAACAACGGAAAAAAACAGGGTTCTTCAGCGGAGAACTCACCTGCATACGAAAAAACGGCGACAAGTTCGCCTGCGAACTGTCCTCCTCGGTATTCAGCGACGTTGACGGCCTGCAAAAAACAGGCATAGTAATCCGGGACATAAGCGCGCGAAAACAGGCCGAAGAGAGAATGGCGGTTTTCCTCGCCGAGAAGGAACTGCTTTTAAAAGAGGTCCATCACCGCATCAAGAACAACATGAGCGCGATCAACGGACTGCTCGTCCTGCAGGCCGGAACCCTGAAGGATCCCGCGGCGGTCAACGCGCTCGAGGATGCGGGAAAACGTATCAAAAGCATGCAGCTCCTGTATGACAAATTGTACCGGTCATCGGATTTCAATCAGCTACCCTTGTGCGATTACCTGGATCCGCTGGTCGACGAAGTCATCTCGAATTTCCCGAACCGTACCTCGGTTCGAGTCGAGAAAGATATTTCAGCCATCGTGCTTAAAATAGCCAAATTGCAACCCCTCGGCATCATTGTAAACGAGCTCTTGTCAAACACCATGAAGTACGCTTTTATCGGCAGAACAGCCGGCCTGGTAGCCGTGACGGCGACGGTGGCAGACAAGCTCGTCACCTTGACCATAGCCGACAACGGAAACGGCATGCCGGAATCGGTCGATTTCGAACATTCAACCGGCTTCGGCCTGGTTTTGGTAAACGGACTGACGCAGCAACTGGACGGAACTATACGGATGGAACGCGGCGAAGGAACGAAAGTCGTGCTGGAGTTCGGAGAATGAAAAAAAACGTTCCTGATGGTGGAAGCTGATCCTATCCTCGCCATGACCGAATAATTGACATCGATCTATGCACGGGTATCGACGGCACGCAGGCTGAGGGCGAAATCCTGTCCGGTAATGACGTGCCCATAGTATTTCTCTCGTCCCATACCGAAAGCGGAATTGTCGAGAAGACTGAAAAAATCATATCCTACGGGTAGGTCGTGAAGGATTTGTCGATTACGGTTCTGGATGCCCCGATCAAGGTGGCCTTCAAGCTGTTTTACCAGGACCCTCATGAAAAGTCAGTTGAATCATACTGCCTTAGGATGACGTTGCCGAAATCCCTGACTGTGCTGAGAGTGGAGGGAAGGTCGAAACGATGAAAACGACCAAGGATGCGCTGACGGCGATCGGCCCGTGGGGATAGGGCCGGTGGGTCGTTTCCTCAAGCTTGCCGGGGAAACATCGAAGTCAAGCGTCAATGTCGCTTTCGTCCCGTTTCCTGGTCCAGTATCGACTGTTACGATCTTTTCTCCGCCCAAAGCCCGAACCTCCCAGGGCTTGTCCAGAAGTGAGTCGCCATTCGCACTTTGGATTTGAACTCGCGAGCTCCCTTGCACATCCGTAAGGCAGTCCCGTAAACCACGCCAGCGGACTCGGAGAACCGTGAAATGTGCCGAACGGCACATGTGTCATTCTTCAAACTACATATAGGCTGTTTTAAGGCAAGCTGAAGAGCCTGGCATCCGGAATCGTGTATCGCCGCGGTTTCCGGTAGAGGAGCTATCCATGAAAATGGTTTCGGGATTACCGCACATCGCGCTGTTATTCGCATCCCTGGTCTCCTGCGCCGCTCCCTTGGCCCCCCCGCCTCCCGAAACTCCGGACAATTCCGCACTCTGGGCTCGAAGCGCCACGCTCACGGATCAAGCGTATTTCCGTGCCATAGCGGTGGATGTTGCGGGAAGTGTTCTCGCAGCGGGGGATATGCAGGGAACCGGCATTGTGGATTTCGGGAATACCGTTTCGGCAACCGGGAAATGCCCGACGAATCCGCTGCTCGTGAAATACGACTCGGCCGGCAAGGCGCTCTGGGCAAAAACCTTGTCGGGCGTTACCGTTCCAGCAGATTCGGATTGCGGTTTCAAGATGGTCGCCACGGATGGATTGGGCAATGTCTATGCGGCAGGGTATGTATCCGGGACGGGCGTATACAGCTTCGATAGCGGTGTTACGGCGCAAGCCGCCTATAGCGCCCATGCAAATGCCTTGATCGTCAAATATGATGTGAATGGCAACGCGCTCTGGGCAAAATCCCTGGAATCCGCTTCCGGAATATCCTCGTTCGAGGCAATATGCGTCGATGGCTCCGGAAATATCTACGCGGCCGGAACAATCTACGGGAACGCGCTGTTCAATTTCGGGGATTCGACAAGCGCCCAATCAGAGTCCGACGGAGTGAATCCTGTCTTGGTGAAGTATACCTCAGCAGGGACTGCGGTATGGGCAAAGACCATCGTTTCTGCGATGGGCACCGACAGCAGATGTGAATTTTCCGGTGTGGATACCGATGCTTCGGGGAATGTTTTCATCGCGGGCTATATCTACGCAAACAACACCTACGATTTCGGTTCTGGTTTCTCCATCACCGGCATAACAGGATCAGAAAATCCCCTTCTGGCGAAATTCGACAATACAGGAACGCCCATGTGGTTGCGGACCGTAACGACGGGTGAGGGTGAGTGCGAGTTCACCTCAGTAGCGGTAGATGCGTCCGGGAATGCCCTTGCGTGCGGACGCATCTACGGCAGCAGTGCCTCCAGTGTGAAGGACTTCACCTTCGCCTCCGGAGTGACAGCCTGGCGGGAAATGAAAGACGGTCCAGTGCTGGTGAAATACAATGCCTCGGGTACCGCGCAGTGGGCACGTACGATAGAAAGCGGAAACCTCGACTGTGTGTTCGAATCGGTTTCGGTGGATGGTTCGGGCAATTCGTACGCAGCCGGAACAATCAGGGGCGTGGATGATTACGGCTTCGGAAACAGTGTGGGAGTAGCCGGCATGTATTCAGGCAGGAATCCGGTGTTGCTTCGGTATTCACCTTCCGGCACGGCTCAGTGGGCCCTATCGGTAACCGAAGGTACATGGAATTCCTCATTCGGATCGGTCATTACCGATTCAGGCGGCAATGTCTATGCCTCGGGAAGCATCGAGGGTGCGGGATCCTACGGATTCGGCAACGGAATCATTCTCACGACGGAAAACTGGACCCCCTACCCTGTGCTGATAAAATATACGCCATGAACGCAAAGCGGCCTCGCCGGAAACTGGGCCGCATACAGCGCCACGCAAAACTTCAGGAGGTATCCATGAAACGCGTACTCGTCGGTCTGATCCCCATCCTGGCTTTCTTTCTTGTTACCGCGTGCCCCCAGCCGGTAGCAGCTCCAAGCTCGCCGATTCCACCTCCAAGTCCGCCGAGTCTCAGGCCCTCGGCGCGATGGGCCAGAACCGTCGTCGCAGGTACGAACGCAAGCCTTTTCAATGGAATCGCGGCGGACGATCTGGGGCATACCTACGCCGTCGGATCGATCCGGGGCACGGGGGAATACGATTTCGGCAACGACATCACGGCCCAAGGCACCTCGACGTACCAGAACATAGTA
>CAXNJE010000145.1:0-8131 GCA_964202565.1 Breznakiellaceae bacterium
TTCCTGCTGCAGGCGCTTCTGGATTTCCTCGCCCTTACGCGCCGCTTCAAGCCGTAGTTCGCAAAGGTCTTCGGGGTCGATGGCCCCCTGTGCAAGGAGGGTTTCGAACTTGCGTTTTTCGTCCTGGATGTAGCCCAGCTTTCGCCGGGAACACCAGCGGCTGATTTCCTTCAGCCCATCCTTGCTGCCTACCAGGGAGGCTCCTGTCGTTTTCACTTCCAGTGTGTCGATGGCGGCCCTGAATACCGGCTTGCCCAGGGCGCGGAAACCGGCGAAGGGGATATCGTCGCTTATCAAGCGGTCCAGGGCCTTGCGTTTTTCGGGGTAGACGTAACGGGTATAGGCGTCGGTGAAGAGCTTTCGCGTACGGGTTCCCAAGTCGAGGGATCCGCGTCGAAGATCATCGAGCACCGCCTCGTAGGCCAGTGAATTGAGCCGCAGGAATTCGTCGGCATTTTCCGCGATGTTCCCCTTTTTTACGTCATTGATGAAGTCTTCCCGGATCAGATCGGGTAGGGTTTCTATGAGACGAGAGAGGTCGAAACCTTGGGGCCGAATCACCATATCCTTGGGTTGCGCGGTCTTGGTTACGGATTGATCCTGTCCGACAGACAGCTGCTTCTTATAAAAAAACAGGCCGGCGATTTCTTCGTGCTTGAGATGCCGCATCAGGAAATTCTGCACTATCCTGCGATAGTCGGACTCGGCCAGCAAACCTAATAGCTCGTACAGGGGAACGAAGGTCCGGGGGCCGGTTTCCGTTTCGTACGTTGATTCCAGAGGGAGCAGCGGGTCGCGGTCAAAGCGTGCACCCAGCAGGCGGTTCAACCGTATGGTCCCACCCAGCGGGTCGGTGTCGGTGGTGCCGATCAGACCCAGCAGGCGGAGGGGATATTTGTCAGGCACTAGCACGCGGGTCGGGATGCGGAGGGTTCCCACGATGAGGGTTCCCGAGAGCTCCAGGATGGAGGATGCCGGTAGCTTGGGAACGTCCACCGGCGCGGCTGCGGAGACGGGTTTGGCATCAAAGATCTTATACCCCTGGAACTCAGCGGCCAGTGACTGGCCGGCGGCTTGGATCACCGGGCCCGCCATGGTCTTGAAACGGTCGGCGTCGACGGATTCCGGCCTGGAAAGCACCCAGAAGCCCACAAAGGATTCGGTGCCGCCTTTCAAGCCCAATTCGGCCTTCAAGCCGAACCGGAACCACACATCCTTGCCGTCTGTCGAGCCACTTGAGGCTTCTGCAGGTGCTTCGTACACCCCGAAACGGAGGGGGATAAAACGGATCCGCGAACCACCGACAGAAAAGGCCGAAGGAAAAAACAGGCGGTATGCATGGGCTGCCGAAGGTTCGCGTAGGTCGAAATGTGACAGGGATGGCTTGGCTGGCGGGCTGTCACTTTCGGGTGGAACCTTGCTTGTCGGAGCGATGGCGCCAACGGGATTCGGGGTCAAGGCTTTCGCGACAGCAAGCGTCAGTTCCTTGACGCCCTTTGTTTCAAGCAGGTCATCGAAAAGGACCTCCAATTGGGGGTCGAACCCGAGCTGCCATGACCCGGTAGCCGTTTTGAACTCAAAACACCGGAAATCCTGCAATTCTGCCGGGACAGAAGAGAGCGGCAGTGACAATATCCGGGGCGCAGGCGACGCGGGATCGAGAAAATTGGTCGTCTGTGTGACGAGAGCGCTTAGGGCGTCCAATCGTCCGGCATCTGTGGGGAGCGGCTGAGAGGGGGGACCCGCGGTGGTTGTCAGGGTACCATCGATTGCGATGCTGTATTGGATTACAATCGCAATGGGACAATCGCTATCTGAAAAAAGGGCCCGAACTTCCGTTTCCCTGCCTTGTCCCGAAACGATTTCGACAACCCCTATGGTTGTGACCGTTCCGGGCGTTGTGGCTGTTGCGGCAGCCCTGGCTGGCGCGGGCGCAAACGCCGCAACGGGATCCCAGGCGGACCCTATGGCCGCCACAAAGGAGGGAAAGTCCTGCACAATCCTGGCTTTCTTCCGCGAAAAGAGGCGCGAAATGCCCTTTACGGCCACCTTTTACACTCCCCAGCGCTTTTTCAGCAGGTCCTTCATGAACAGGTTGATGCCCCACTGATCCGCCACCGGCATGCCGGTCCAGGGCAGGGCCGGCAGATAGGGGAAGGGACCGAATTCGGTGGTTACCGTAAAGCTTTTATCGCCTGCATCACGGTGGGCGGCGACTATGGCGTCCCACCAGGCCAGGTGGGCGTCGAGGGCCTGCTTCCATTCGGGAGCCCGGGGATCCGACACTTGCGGGCTTTCGGCGAAGCCCACCCGGGTATGGATGTGGTCGGTCCGCGAGATTGCCAGCTTCATGGCCTCGGTCTGGTCCTCAAGGAGGGATTCAGAAACCACGCACCAATGGGAAAAATCGGCGGAAATCCGCAGATCCTTGTTGCTTTCCAGGAAGCGCCTGGCCACTGCGGCGCTGTAGGCGAATTTTCCGCGATGGGTTTCGTGGAGTATCCTGACCCCCGTCGACGCGGCTATTTCGGCGGCGGCTTCCAGAATCTTTTTGTTCTGTTCGAAGCCGAACCAATCCTTGCCGGTTTGTGAATTGATGAATAGAGGTTCGGCGGAGACGAGCCAGGCCAGGCGCTCCTTCATGTTTTGGATGTGGGTGTCCACATCCGTATCCGAGGTTTCCCAGTGCTGGGCTATGAATTGAAGGCCCTCGTCGCGGAGTACCCGCAGGATCCTGTCAGTAGCCTTGTGGTCCCCACAGGGCAGGCTCATTTCGACACCGTCGTAGCCCGATTCCCTCACCTTTTTACAGAAGATCTCGAAGTCCAGATTTTCCGATCCCCACCTGGGGCAGAAGAAGCTAATTTTCATGGGCGGCTCCTTTACAATCCACGATACGGCCTGGGGAAAAGTGTAAGCGACTATTCCCTTAAAAAACTATACCCTAAAATGACTTTATCCTAAGATACTGGCGGGAGTGGCGATCGTGGATTCTTTTATTTCAGGTCTCGGCATGGAACTGGAAAAAACCTTACCCGGACGGGAAGCCCAGGATACCATGATCCCTCCTTGGCGGCGGGACCAGCTTGGGGATTCCCAGACTGCATCGGAACCCAATGAGTACCGCGATGCGGCGGTACTCATCCTATTGTACGAGCAGGACGGCCGGTGGTATTTTCCCCTGATCGAGCGAAGTGCGCATCCGGGTCCCCACAGTCGGCAGATAGCATTACCCGGCGGGTCGCTCGAAAAGGGTGAGAGTGCGGAGCACGCCGCCTTTCGCGAATTCGAGGAAGAACTTGGCGTTCCCTGCACGGATTTTGGGCTTTTAGGAGCGCTCTCGCCCCTGCTGGTGCCGGTCAGCCAGTACCGGATCCTTCCTTTTGTGGCGTATTCTCCCGCGATTCCGGTTTTTAAACCTGCTCCGGCAGAAGTCGCGGACTGGTTCCCGGTGGATATCCGGCTCGTTGCCAATGAAGGTTGCCGTTCAGAAGCGCAGGTCAGTCATGGTGGGGAAACCAGGCTGGCACCCTGTTTCCTGCTTTCTGGCCGTCCTGTATGGGGGGCAACCGCCATGGTACTGGCTGAATTTGCTTCCGTCCTCGTGACTGTCCTCGGGGGAACGGCATCTTGCGCCGCCACTGCACACACACGATAATGGACATGATGGATGGGTCTATGATCAAACTGCGCAAGTCGGATTCACCGAGACTCTTTTTATCTTTCTTTTTCACCATCAGCTTGGTGGCCTCAACCTTGATAGCTTGCGACAGGTCCCCGATTTTGATCGGCGTGCCCGTCGGACTGACAGGTTTGACTTCCCGGCTGGGAGTCAAGGGGCGGAACGGAATACAGCTCGCTGCGGATGAGATTAACGCGGCCGGTGGGATTCGGGGCAGGCCCCTGCAGTTGCTGGTGGAAAATGACGGGGATGATGCGGACCAGGCCCTGGAGACCGACAAGGGACTGGTTGAGGCGGGGGTGGTCGCGTTGGTGGGACACCTGACTACCAAGTCGGGCTCCAAAGCCATCCCCTGGCTGAACGAGCGGAAGGTCGTATTGATCAGTCCCACCATCTCGAGCATCGATTTCTCGGGGAAGGACGATTATTTCTTCCGCGTTATCGGTGCCAACGACCAGCAAGGCGAGGCCTTGGCCCGGAAAGCCCTGGCCAGCGGTCTCGCCAAGGCAGCCACGGTTTACGAAAAATCAAACCAGGGTTATACAAAACCCGTAATTGAAGGATTCAGCCGGACGTTCACTTCGGGTGGTGGGCTCTCCCTCGCAACGGAAAGTTTTGCCACCGACGCACATTTCAATTACGGCGGGCTCGTGGACAAGCTGCTTTCGTACAGTCCTGATCTTATCGTTACTGCCTGCAGCTCCTTCGATGCGGCGAATATCTGCCAGGAGCTGTCCAAACGGGGGAACGAGTTGCCCGTGTACATCTCCATGTGGGCCCACACCGATGATCTGTTCGTTTTTGGCGGCAAGACCGTGGAACGGGTGGTTGCTGTGGGCGGTTCTGATCCGCGTGTCCCCGGAGCGGCTACCCGTAAATTCCGGGAGGACTACCTGGTACGATTCGGTGAGGAACCCGATTTTTCCGGGATGTACGGGTACGAGGCGATGAAAGTCCTGGCAGCCGCCATGGAAAGGGCTCGGACACTGGACGGGCCAGGAATTAAAAGTGCCTTGCTCGGTATGAGGGACTTTCCTGGCCTGCAGACTCCTATCAGCTTTGATCGATTCGGCGATTGTTCCCGGCCTTATAGCATCTACAAGGTAAAAGACGGCGCGTTCGTCTCGGAGGACTGATGTCGCGCCGGAATCCGCGGATACGGACCATTTTACTCGCTTCCCTCTTTACTATGGGGCTTTTGCCTGCCGTGCTGATTACGGTCACCTCCAGATCCATTTTCTTCAATCATATAGACAATGAATTGAGGAATTCCCTGCGGAGCCTGAGTATTTCTGCCGCCAGGGAAGTGGAGAGGAATTTGCAGACTCCAAAAAGGATCCTTGGATCGATGAGTGCTTTTCTGAAAACCACCGCATTCCATGAATTCCACCAAATTTATCTGGATACGACCCTCGCCAGCCGAAAAGACCTGGAAGGTTTGCTGATTCTGGACAGTAATGGCAAGGTGCTGCATGTGAGTCCCTTTCTGGAACACCGGATAGGCGATGACGATTCGGGGAAACCCGGCTTTTCCCAAGCGGTGAATGAAGGCGAACTGGTTTTCTCAAGGCCCTACCTTTCCCAAGGGAGCGCCAGGCTGACAGTTGCCGCATATATGAAAATGGGGAATGAAATCGGTGTGGTCCTACTCAACCTGGATGGTCTTTCCGATACCCTAAGCCTGTTGAGGATGAATGAGCAGGATCAAATCTCCATCATGGATGACAGGAAGCTCTTCATCGCCCACACGGACAACCATAAGGTTCTCGAGCAGGATTATGAGCGGATGGATTTGGGTACGGCGAACCAACCCAAGGAAGTTTCTGACCTGGATGGCAACTGGCTTACGGCTACAATGTCCATTTCCGGCACGAACTGGACCGCAGCTTATTACAGGGATCTTTTTTCTGCCCGGAAGGTAAATGATACATTGCTTCGCCAACTCCTTATCGCCCTGATTCTGGGTAGCCTTTCCGCTTTTGCCGTAGCCTGGTTGCTTTCCTATTGGATAGCGGCACCGTTTGCTGACCTGATGGTTCAAACGGGCGAGATAGCCGCAGGCCGGTACGATAGAAGGTTGAAAAGCGCCTATCTGTCGGAGTTGGATCGTTTGGCAAGCGCTTTCAACAAGATGGCAGAGAGCATACAAAAGCGGGGCAATGCGCTCGAATGGTCCCTGAAAGAGAAGGACGTACTCATACAGGAAATCCACCACCGGGTAAAGAACAACCTTTCGGTGCTTGTGGGTTTATTTGGCCTTGCGGAACGGAAAAGCCCGGATGCCGCCAGCAGCGCCTTCCTTGAACAGATGCGCCGGCGGGTATACGCCATGGCCTCGGTCCATGAACTTTTGTATTCGAGCAAGGACTATTCCGCTCTGGATATGGCGGCTTACCTGAACGATATCGCCAATTCGTTATTCGGCGAAGCGACTGGTCACATCCGCCTGGAAATGGATTGCGAGCACGTTCGGCTTCCTGTTTCCCACGCCGTTCCTTTGGGCTTGCTGGCAAATGAGCTTCTGACCAATGTACTCAAGCATGCATTCCCCGATGGGCGCAAAGGAAGTGTGAACGTTTCCCTACGAACTGAGCAAAAGTTTTGCCGACTAATCATCGCCGACAATGGAGTTGGAAAACAACCAGGACTGGAAGATGAGGCTCTGGCCTCCACCGGTTTCGAATTGGTGAGCATACTGGCGACGCAACTGGATGGCACCCAACGGATGGAATGGGGAAAGGGTCTCATGGTACTTGTTGAATTTCCCCTCCCGACAGGAGCCCAGGCAATGCAGCTGTAGCGTCGTCCACCGGGAACTCGGCTGCCGGGTGTTCCCGATTGGGCTGCTATTTTTTCTTATACCCCAGAAGATCCAGCCAGGCGCCGTATTCCTCAGACAGCGCCGAAAACAGCGCGTCTTCCGAGGCTTGAACGGAAAGTCTCGCTTCTTCCAGTTCCAGTTGGGAAGCATCCCCGGCGGAGGCGAGGAAGTCCGTTTCCGAAAGCAATTCCTTGTTGCGGCTCAACTGGAGTTTTTGAATGGAGGTGTTCTCGGCCGTATCCGCCAATGCCGCTACGGCACGATTCAGCGTCATGGTCGCGTTTGCCAGGGCTTTTGCAGCGCTCGCCTGGGCCAATTCCAGATCGGTCCGGTATTCTGCCTTGGTATCCGCCTGCCAGGATTCATAGCTGAGGCTCAGGGTTGCGGTGGCCGAATAGGCGGTGCCTGTTTTGGCGGAATAGCTCAGGTTGGCTCCCAGCACCAAATCCGGGTCAAAAAGACGCGTAGAGTCGAAGGTGAGTTTTGCGCCGGAAACGTTTTTTTGTGCATTTTGAACTTCATAGGCGAGAGCAGCAGTCAGGGATTCGACTGGGTTGGCGGCCTTGAGCCCCTCAAGCTCCTTCGCGAGGCCATCCGCGTCGGGCGCGGGGAGGGCAATGCTGTCCAGGTCCGTATTCAGGGCGAGGGTAAGGTCGGCCTCGGCCTTGAGTGCGCTTTGGCGTGCCTTTCCCAGCGTACTTCGGGCGGTGGACCATTCCAGCAGCGCATCCCGTACAGCATCCAGTGTCGCTTCGCCCTGGGCGTAGCGTTCCTTCTGGTCCTGGTACGCTATTTCCTTGAGCGACACGGTACTTTCCTGGGTTTTCAGGTTTCTTTGGGCGTTTTGGCGGGCCAATAAAGCCTTAATTGCCGAATTCTGCACACTCAAGCCCGTGTTTTCAGCGGCAAGGGCTGCCTTTTCCCACGCCAGCCGGGCTTGATCCCTCGTGGTGGATTGCGCCAGTGGTGATATCGTGATGCCAGCCTGGCCGTTCAGGTCCTGGTCCGTCTTGAAGCTCAAACCAAGCTGGTCCACGATGGGCAGGTTCAGGGAAGCCGAAAAAGTAGGCGTCGTAGAGGACGCTGTTGCCGCACCGGCTTCCGTACCGGTTACCGGCTCGCTTGCGGTACCGGAATACTGGCTGGACAAGGCCAGACTGCTTTTGTCCAGTCGGAGCAGGCCGGGAATCGCATTGAAGGCTTTCTGTGCCTCCCACGCGGCTTTCCGGTAATCCAGATTGTGCGCCTTTGCCCAGACCCCCACTGCCTCCAGGCCAGTCAGTTCGCTGGCCTGGCCAAAGGCCGGCAGGGAAAGGCCAAAAAAAGCCAGACCCCAGAAAGTCAGGATGACCACTAATTTTCTCATCTTACACTTCCCTCAGGGTTTCGGAGATGTTGCCCTTTACCGCCGAGAACGCGGGAAGCAGGCCTAGCACGCCGCCACAACCGAGCGCCAGGGCAAGGCCGGCAAATATCGCCCCCACCTGTATGCCGGCGGCCTTGGCGAAATCGTCACCCACCTCGCCCACGAGCGGTGCAAGGCTGCCGAGCACCGGTTTCGCCAGCACCAGAGCCAGGATTATCCCCAGCACCGCGCCTATGCAGCTAAGGCTCGTGGACCAGGTCCA
>CAXNJE010000146.1:0-8128 GCA_964202565.1 Breznakiellaceae bacterium
GACGGTCTGTTTTTTACCACCGCTCCCGCCGCCGGCCGCGCTGCCGGGAGCCGCAGAAAAACTGAGCTCGCCTTTGTCCAGGTCCACGGCGATGTCCGCTCCGGTGGCCGCAAAATTGGCGAAGAGGGAGGCCAGCGTGTCGGCGGGCAGCTCGATAGCGAGCATGCCGCAGTTGTACATGTTCTGCCGGAATATGCGGGCGAAGCTTTCGGCTACCACCAAGTGGATGCCGTTCATTTCCAGCGCCCAGGGGGCGTGCTCGCGGGAACTGCCGCAGCCGAAGTTGGCCCGCGTGATGACGGCGGCCTTGCCGGGGATGTCGCGGGAAGGGGTGAACGCGGGGAGCTTGAGGTCTTCCAGCAGGTACGGGGCGAGGGCCTTCTTGGAATTCTCAGTCAGATACTTGGCCGGGATGATCTCGTCGGTGTTGATGTCGTTGCGGTCCAGGAACAGGACCCTTCCGCCGAATGCCTTCATTTTTTTCCTCCCTTCGCGCTGGTGATGAAACCCGCGACTGCGGCGTTGGCCGCGCTGACGGGGCTCATCAGGTGGACCATGCCGCCCTTGCCCATGCGCCCGAAAAAGTTGCGGTTCGTCGTGGACGCGCAGACCTCGCCTTCCGCGAGTACGCCGTTGGACATGCCCAGGCAGGCGCCGCAGGTGGGGTTGGTGACGCAGAAACCGGCATCCATGAACACCTTGATCAGCCCTTCGGAGAGGGCCTGGTCAAAGATGGCCGGTGTTGCCGGGGACACGATGGCCCGGACGGTGTCGGCCACCTTCCTGCCCTTGAGTACGGCAGCGGCCTTGCGCAGGTCCTCGATCCTGCCATTCGTACATGACCCGATATAGACCTGATCCACCTTCGTGCCTTCCAGCTCGCGTATGGTCTTGACCTGGTCGGGCTTGTACGCGAAGGTAGCCACCGGTTCCAGGCCGGAACAGTCGATGGCGACCGTGGCGTCGTAGGTGGCGTCGGTGTCGCTCCACCAAAGCCTGAAATCCCGGATGGCGTCTTCCTTGGTGGCGTACTTCTTTTCTCCCGCCGGTCCGATGAAGGGCCAGAGGTAGTCTGCGGTAGTGGCGTCGGGCATGCACACGCCGCAGGTTCCGCCCGCCTCTATGGCCATGTTGCAGATGGTCATGCGCTCTTCCATGCTCATGGCGTCCACCACGGGACCACGGAATTCCATCACCTTGTCGGTGGCGCCGGAAACGCCCAGTTTCGCGATGACCGCCAGGATGACGTCCTTGGCGTAGACGCCCTCGGGGAGTTTTCCCTGCAGTTCGATGCGGATGGTATCCGGGGCCTTGAAGGCGCAGACGCCCTTGAGGATGCCCACTTCCAGGTCGGTGGTGCCCACTCCTGCGGCGAAGGCGCCGAAAGCCCCGTGGGTGCAGGTATGGCTGTCTCCCATGATGACCGTATAACCGGGGCGCACGAAGCCCTTTTCCGGGAAAAGCGCGTGGCAGACGCCGTTGCGGCCTATGTCGAAGAAGTCCTTGATGCCGTGCCGCCTTGCCCAGTCGCGCATGATCTTGCCCTGCTCGGCGGTCTTGGAATCCTTGGCCGGGGTAACGTGGTCGATCACGGCCTTTATCCTGGACGCGTCGTACACCTTGTCCATGCCCTTGGCGACCAGGTCGTTGATCGCGATGGGGGTGGTAATCTCGTGGCAGAACACCGCGTCGAGCCTGAGCACCCAGGCCTCGCCGAACGCCATTTCCACCAGGTGGGAATCAAAAATCTTTTGTGCCAATGTCTTACCCATGCTTCTTGCCTCCCTTGTTTCCGCCGCCTTTATTGGCGGTACTTTCTATGGCCGCATCGCCCCTTGGAGGCGTCACGACCCAAAACATTTTCAGCTGTCCTGTTCCCGTATTGCTGAGGGTATGCGGAGCGTCGGCCTGGAAGCTCGCGGAATCGCCCGCGCCCAGTTCGTGGTTCCGGGAGCCCACGCTCAGCTCTGCCTTGCCCTCCACCACCAAGCCCAGCTCGTAGCCCGGGTGCCCGTACTCGCCGTAGCCCGTGTGGGCGCCCGGTTCCAGGCTTATCAGGTAGGCCTCGATGCCGAAGCGGCCCGTCCCCTCGCCGCCCACGTCAGCCAGGCGCTCGTAGACCACACCCGGCCTGGACGATACGGCCCGATCAGAGGCGCGCACGATACGCACCGACCGTTCCCGGCGGTAATCGGCAAAGATATATTCCAGGTCCAGGTCGAGGGCTTCGGAAAGCGCGAGAAGCGTATCGATGGCGGGCGAAACCTTGTTCCGCTCGATCTGGGACACCATGCTCTCGCTCACCCCAGCCCGCTCGGCCACTTCCCTGAGCGTCAGCTTGCGCCGTTCCCGCACGGAACGGATCTTCTCGCCAAAGCAATACCGCACCGCAGCCTCACTTAATCTACACTGTAGCAAATACAGTATAGATGCAGTCCTGAATTTTCGTCAAGATATGGTCATCACGGTCCGCGGCTCAACCCGCTTTGCCTTGTTGGAAGCCGAGGCCATCAGCCCTGACTACCCGGTAGACCTTGTCCAACTGGAGTACGTTTCGGCACGGATGCAGGAAAACATCGAGCGGGAAGGGATCAAACTTTATGGGGAATTATAAAGAAGAAACCCCGCTTCCTGACACCGTCGCAAAGGACGGGAGAAGGACAATCGGGGCTTACATGGATAAATATGGCATATCCGGAGAGAAAACTCAAGCAGATTTTCATCGGCAGGTTATTGCAGCCTTATCAAGCGAAAGGATGCCACTCCTGGCCGCATTGTCGCAGAACTTCAATTTGGATTTTGGACTAGCCTCTTCGAAGCTCACTACGAACAGCGAACCCAGTTCATGCCGGCAGGTATCAAATCGATCTTTCGTTATCTACCAAAGTCCCGTCACAATCGGAAGATAATCAAGGCACAACTTGAAACGATCCGGACCTTGCGTAACCGGGTTTTCCATCATGAACATATTGTTCACTGGACCGACTTGGATCAACAGCATCTACTCATCCTTGATTTTCTACGCTGGGTCAACCCGGAATTGCTTAATCTAGCCGAGTACATGGATCGTTTTTCGGAAGTCCGTTCTAATGGCCTTCTTCCTTGGCTACAGGATCTCGAGACTCATTGGAAAGAGCTTGTATCCATTGACGCCAACACTAATAAAACCAAGGATTAGCGCCATGCTTGATCTGAAACCCAAAATTTGCTTACAGGTATAACGAAACAGTTCAATGAATTCCCATCGCATATCTGAATCAAATCAAAGGGATAACTTCCAACAAAGTCTTGGCATTTATAGCCGCCCCCTCACCCTCCCGTTATGTCCACAGCCCGTTCGCGGACCGCACGGCGGATGGCCTCGTCACGGCCGGTCCGGTCGATGGGGTGGGCGGCTGTTGCGGCGCTGATGGCTTCCACGAAGACGGAGCCCGCGACCACCGCGTGGACATGGGGGGCGACGGCTTTGGCCTGGAGGCCGGTGCGGATGCCGAAGCCGCCGAGGACCTTGGATCCGCCCGCGGCACACTCGGCCAAAAAGGCTCGGGTGTCGTCGCCGATGTCGGTGTGGGAGCCGGTTATGCCGGACCTGAGCGCGGCGTACAGGTACGGTCTGGAAAGGGCTACCATTTCCCGCAGGCGTTCCGGGCGCATGGAAGGCGCGGCGACGGGTACGGAAAATGGGGCGTCCTTGCCCAGCGCGCGGCAGGCCTCGGAAAGGCCTTCGTCGCTGTCAAAGGGAAGGTCAGGTACGATGAGGCCCCGGACGTCGGCGGCGTGCATGGTGCTTGCGAAACCGGCGGGGCCGGGGGTGGCGACGAGGCTGGCGTAGACCATGATAAAGACAGGAATGCCCGGGTAGTCGCGGCGCAGGTCCCGGATGAAAGTCAGGGAGTCGGCGACGGAACAGCCACGTTCGAGTGCCAGGGAACAGGCGTCGCGGATCGCGGGGCCGTCGGCGCTGGGATCGCTGAAGGGTATCTGGACTTCCAGGTAGGTCGCCCCGCCTTCGACGAGACCCCGCGCTGCTGCCCTGCACCCGGAAGCGTCCGGGTACCCGGCGACGAGATGGGCCATGAGGGGTATATGCTTCATTCCGGGGCTCCTTGTTCTTCACAGCCAGGTTCCGTACCGGCGCCGAGTGCGGCCAGTTCCCGTTCCAGGAAGGCTTTCCACTCGTCCGGGCGCAGTATGGGGGCGGTGATGAAAAGATCCTTGTCACCCCGACCCGACATGTTGACCACCACGACCTTGCCCTTGGGGAGGGAGGCGGCGATTTCCATGGCGGCCGCCCCGGCGTGGGCACTTTCGAGGGCGAAGACGACGCCTTCGTAGCGGGCGAAAAACTGCAGGGCATCCAGGGCATCGTCATCACTGGCTCGCCGGAACTCGACCCTGCCCGAAGTGCCCAGCGCGGCCAGCTGGGGGCCTATGCCGGGGTAATCAAGGCCTGCCGATATGGACCGGGTTTCCGCTACCTGGCCGTCGCCGTCCAGAAGGAAACGGCTCTTGTAGCCGTGGACTATACCTGTACGCGCGCTGTCACCGGTCATGCGGGAGGCGTGCTCGCCCTTGCCGGTGCCTATGCCGCCGGCCTCCACCCCGATGAGCCGGGGGCTTGCCAGCTCCAGGAAGGGCTCGAAAAAGCCGATGGCGTTCGAACCGCCTCCAACGCAGGCGACCAGCGCTTCCGGCGTGAGTCCACGCGCAGCCAGCTGATGTTTGACCTCGCGACCCACGACGGACTGGAAGGTGCGTACCATGTCGGGAAAGGGTGATGGTCCGAGGGCTGAACCGATGACGTAGAAGGTATCGTCGAAACTGGAAGCCCAGTCCCGGAACGCCTCGTTGATGGCGTCCTTCAGGGTGCGCGATCCGGATGCGACCGGGACGACTCTCGCCCCATACAGTTCCATGGTCGCCACGTTGGGTTGCTGGCGGTCCACATCGACAGATCCCATATAAATGACGCACTCGAGTCCCAGCTTGGCGCAGGCGGCGGCCGTGGCCACCCCGTGCTGGCCCGCTCCGGTCTCGGCGATGACGCGTGTCTTTCCCATGCGCCGGGCGAGCAGGGCCTGGCCGAGGGCGTTGTTGATCTTGTGGGCACCCGTGTGGGCCAGTCCCTCCATCTTGATATAGATGTCGGCCCCGCCCAGGACCCTCGTCGCGTTTTCCGCGAAAAGGAGCGGCGTGGGGCGGCCTATAAAATCGTTGCGCAGTCCCTCAAGTCCGGTGGAAAAATCCTTGTCAGCCATGGCGGCTACAAAGGCTTCCTCGATTTCCTCTATGGCCCGCCGGAGCACCTCCGGCACGTAACGTCCCCCGAAAGGACCGAAATACCCTTTTTCAGAACCCATGGTCGGCTATCTCCTTGAAGTACGCTTCCATCAGCTGGTGATCCTTCCTGCCCGGTTCTGCTTCCAGGCGACTGGACGCGTCCACCAGTTCAGGCCTGTACGTGTCCATTGCCTTTCCAACCGTACCGGGACCGAGGCCACCGGCGAGCCAAACCTGGGACCTTTCGGCCAGGGCTGCAGCGAGCACCGGCTCCACGACGGCGCCGGTTCCCCCCGCGAGACCCTCCACCCACGCATCGGCCAGAACCCGGGGCTCGCCGTTTTTCCGCAACAGGTCGTAGGCATCCAGGTCCGGCGTCCCGCCCAGGCGCAACGCCGCGTAGCGTCCAGCCTTGAACACGGGGTGGCCCACTGTCAAGGCCGTGTCGAGGGCGGCCAAGGCTGCCAAAGTGGTCTCCCCATGCCATTGTATCGCATCCAGGGCTCCCTCCCGGGCTAACCGCAAAGCTTCCTTCGCCACATCCGAATCCAGCTCGGTAATCACCCCGACAAAAAGCGGCAGGGATGCACCGGCTGGCCGGGTTTGTCCCAGCAACAGCGCGCGGGTTTCCCGTACAGCCTTGGCTGAGGCGGTCCGCTTGCTCTGCGCGAAAACGAACCCTAAAAGATCCGCGCCAAGCCTGGCCGCAAGCAAGGCATCCTCAGGCCGTACAAGACCGCAGATCTTTACCAGCGGCCTGTATCCGGATGTCGCCACCCGGACCATCCCATCCCGCCGTTCCGCCAGGGTACGCCAGAATAGGCCCGCACCGTCCGCTTCGGCACCGATGAAGGCGGAGACAATGCCGGCGGCCTTCGCGCTATCCCTGGCGACACCCTCGCCCACGAGGATGCCCTTGAACCCCAACCGGCCCGCGTAGGCAGCGGCTCCCGGGCTGTTAATGCCCGATTCGTATACGGCCGGGATGCCGAGCTTTCCGAACAGGGCCGCCGGTACCAGGGGGTCGATGGCGAAGGTGCCCAAATCCCGGGCGTTCACCCCCGCGAGCAAGTGGCCCGAAGCACCGGAGCCACCACCAGCGCCAGCGTCAACATCCTCATCCTTGACCAAGGCAGAAAGCTTTTCCGCGTCGGCCCCATCACGGACTTCGATGAAGGCCGTCATGCCAAGGCTGAGGACCTTGGCAGCCATGCGCCGAAGCAGGTCGGCATCGAGGATGCGCGCGATGAGCAGCACGGCGTCTGCCCCTGCCCGGTACGAAACCTCAACCTCGTCCTCCCGCAACAGGAAGTCCTTGCGCAGGAAGGCGAGGTCGTGCCGGGCTGACGAAACGCTCACCAGATCATTTAGTGAACCCTTGAAGTGGCGCTCCTCGGTGAGGACCGAAACGTTCCGGGCTCCGGAGGCGGCGTAGGCGTTCACCAAGGTGACAGGGTCCAGCCCCGCGTTGATATCACCCTTGGAGGGGGAGGCCCGCTTGACCTCCAGGATGGCGCCCTTCTCCTTAAGGAAGGGCACCAACGGACGGGTCCTGCCCGGGGGCAGCTTGCAGCCGAGACCCGGACCCTTTCTGTCCAGGTCCTTGAGCCTGTCGGCGACTATGCGGTCCAGGATGTCAGGCATGGAGGCCCGCCCGCAACTCTTCTATCTTGGCTGCTACCTTGCCGGAAGACAGGGCTTCGGCTGCGATGTTTGTACCTTCCTGGATGGAGGCAACCCTGCCCGAAACGTACAGTGCCGCGCCGGCGTTGAAGGCCACCGCGGCCTCAAGGGCGGGCCTTCCAGCGCCGGAGGCCAGGTCCCGGGCCAGGCGGGCGTTTTCCTTGGCGTCCGCTCCCGCCAGTTCCTCGGCGCGATAGGTACCGAAACCGTGGTCGCGGGGGTCGAACACGGAACGCCTCACCTCGTTGTCCGGACCGATCTCCACGATGTCGGTGGGAGCGCAGGGCGAGATCTCGTCGAAGCCGTCCTGGCTGTGGACGGTAAGCACCCGCTTTACGCCGAGCAACCGCGCCGCCTTGGCGACGGGTTCCAACAGGGCCTTGTCGTAGACGCCGATGATCTGGAACGCGGCGTCCGCCGGGTTTGAGAGGGGGCCAACCAAATTCATGATGGTCTTGATGCCCATGGACTTGCGCGCGGGCGCCGCGTGGCGCATGGCCCCGTGGTACAGGGGCGCGAACAGGAAGGCGAAGTTGGTGGCTTCCAGCTGCCGGTACGCCAGCGCTGGGCTGATGTTTACCGGGATACCCAGGGCCTCGTAGAAATCGGCGCTGCCGGAATTGCTCGAAACCGCCCGGTTGCCGTGCTTGGCCACCGGGATGCCGCAGGAAGCCGCGACCAGGGCGGCCATGGAGCTGATGTTGAAGGAACCCGTCCCGTCCCCGCCGGTTCCGCAGGTGTCGGTGAGTTCCATCAGGGGCTTGGGGGCGGCACCGGGTATCAGCGACCCAACGCTGGCGGCGGCGGCCTTGAAGGGTGTCTTCTTACGGCGAAGGACCGAGGCGCAGCCGGCGATTTCCTCCGCCGAGGGTCCCTTCGCCGCGAAGGCTGTGAGCAGGGCGGCGATGCGGCCCGTGTCCAGCGCGCCGTCGGTAAGGTCCTCCATGAAGGCCTCCGCCTCGGCCTGCCCCAGGTCAATGCCGTTCAGGAGCTTGTCGAAGGTCATCTTGTAGGCGAAGGGTTGGCGGCGGTAGTTCAGGAAGGCCATCAGCAGGGTCTCCCCCTCTGCGGAGGCGATGGATTCCGGGTGGAACTGGACGCCCTCGATCTCGAAATTCCTGTGCCGCACGCCCATGATGTCCCCGTCGGAACTCCGGGCGGTAAT
>CAXNJE010000147.1:0-8081 GCA_964202565.1 Breznakiellaceae bacterium
CGCTGTTCCGGCGGCAGGAGTTCGGGCTCGAAAACGGTCATGGGGAGAGTATAGCACAAGCCCCGACAGTGCAGGCCCCTTGCCAATTTTTCGTTTCAAGCCGAGAATGACCCTTCGCGAACCGAAGGGTCTGACCCCGGGACGCGGACTGCCATAGTGCGCTAAAGGAGCAAGACGTGAAGACCATCATCGAACCTTTCAAGATCAAGGCCGTAGAGCCCATACGCATGACTACCCGCGAAGAACGCATCAAACTCATTGCAGAAGCCGGTTTCAACCCCTTCCTGCTCAAGGCCGACGACGTCGTTATCGACCTGCTGACCGACAGCGGAACCTCCGCCATGAGCGCCAAGCAGTGGGCGTGCATCATGGATGGCGACGAATCCTACGCGGGTTCCCGCAGTTTTTTCAGGTTCGAGGCCAAGGTAAAGGAAATCACCGGCTTCAAGAACATCATCCCCACCCACCAGGGCCGGGCGGCAGAAAAAATCCTGTTCACCCTCCTGGGCGGGCCGGGGAAGCATTTCGTCAGCAATACCCATTTCGATACGACCCGCGCGAACATCGAGGTTTCCGGGGCGGAAGCCCACGATTTCCTTACCGCCGTCGGGAAGCAACCCTCGGTCCGGGCCGATTTCAAGGGCAACATCGACCTGCCGGAGATGCAGCGTTTTGTGGAACGCATCGGTGTGGAGAATATCCCGCTCTGCCTGATCACGGTTACCAACAATTCAGGCGGCGGCCAACCGGTCTCCATGCAGAACATACGCGAAACGGCCGCTTATTGCCGCAAGATGGGCATTCCGCTCTACCTGGACGCCTGCCGTTTCGCGGAGAACGCCTGGTTCATCAAGCAGCGGGAACCGGGCTACGCCGACAGGAGCGTCCTGTCCATCGCCCAGGAAATGTTCTCCTACGCCGACGGCGCCACCATGAGCGCCAAGAAGGACGCACTTGTGAACATCGGCGGTTTCCTCGCCATGAACAGCGACGAGCTGGCCATGAACTCCCGCAACATGCTCATCGTTACCGAAGGCTTTCCCACCTACGGCGGTCTGGCAGGGAGGGACCTGGAAGCCATGGCCCAGGGCCTCGACGAAATCCTGGACGAAGACTACCTGCGTTACCGCGTGCGTACCGCCGAATACCTGGGCGAGCGCATGGTCAAAATGGGCATCCCCATCATCGAGCCGCCGGGCGGCCACGCCATCTATATCGACGCCGCCAGTTTCGTCCCGCATATTCCGGCCCATGAATTTCCCGCCCAGGCTGTCAGTTGTTCCCTATATCTGGAAGGAGGGGTACGCACGGTTGAGATAGGCTCGGTCATGTTCGGAAAAAGGGACGCAGCGGGCAAGCATATAGCCCCGCCCATGGAACTGGTGCGCATGGCCCTTCCGCGCCGCGTATACACCCAAAGCCATATAGATTATGTGCTGGAAGTGGCCGAGGAAACCTACAAGCGCCGCAAGGAGCTGAGGGGTTTCCGGTTCACCTACGAGGCTCCGGTCTTGCGGCACTTCACCGCCCGCTTCGAACCGCTCAGGTAGGCGCGGAAGCTTCATGTTCCGCGAAACCTGCATAAAGTGCCGCCGCCCCACAGATTCCTGCCTCTGTCCCCAGGAAGCGCCCATGGAAACCCGTACGCGCATAGTCCTGTTGATGCACCCCATGGAGTGGCGGCGCACCAAGTGCGCCACCGGGCGGCTCACCTGCCTGAACCTCTCAAACAGCGAGATCATCCCGGGCCTCGAGTTCGACGGAAATCCCCGGGTCCGGGCCCTCATCGACAACCCCGCCAATTACTGCGTGCTGCTCTACCCTGGCGAGAGTGCCATCAACCTGAGCGAAGGCACGTTCCCCGCAGATCTGCTCGGGAACCGTGTATTGGTCGTCTTTTTGGTGGATGCTACCTGGGCCTGCTCCAGAAAAGTGCTCGCCCTCAGCCCGGGGCTGCTCGCACTGCCCCGGGTCATGTTCACGCCTGGCTCGCCCAGCCGGTTTTATATCAAGCACCAGCCCCACGCCTGGTGCCTTTCTACCCTGGAGGCGACCCACCAGCTCTTATTATCCCTGGAGTCGGTGGGTCTGGACACCTACCCGGATAAGACGCGGCTTCCGGCGGTTTTCGAGGCCATGCAGGAGTATCAGGTAAAACGCATGACCGCCGACAGGCGTCCGCGCTTCTTCAACTCTGCTGCTCCGGGTAAACCCGGGGTACCCAGTTCTGGTCGCTGATGGGAGGCCGAACATAGGATTCGTCCTTCTGACGCGGGGGCAGCTTGATGGGCTCCGGGGTCAGATCCTTGTAGGGCACCAGGCTCAACAGATGGTGGATGCAGTTCAGGCGGGCGTGTTGCTTGATACTCGCGTCCACCACGTACCAAGGCGCCTGCTTGATGTCCGTATGGGCGAACATCTCGTCCTTGGCCCGGGAATACTCCACCCACTTGCTCCTGGATTCCAGGTCCATGGGGCTCAGTTTCCAGCGTTTTGTCGGATCCTTTATGCGCTCCTGGAACCGTTTTTCCTGCTCATCGTCACTCACCGAGAACCAGTACTTTACCAGTATGATGCCGGACCGCACCAGCATGCGCTCGAACTCGGGGCAGGAGCGGAAGAATTCCAGGTACTGCTCCTCGGTGCAGAAGCCCATCACGCGCTCGACGCCGGCGCGGTTGTACCAACTGCGGTCGAACAGGACGATCTCGCCCGCGGCGGGAAGGCGGGGTACGTAGCGCTGGAAGTACCATTGGCTTTTTTCGCGTTCCGTGGGTGTCCCCAGGGCTTCGATGCGGCAGTAGCGGGGATTCAGGGGCTCGGTGATGCGCTTGATCACGCCGCCCTTGCCGGCGGCGTCGCGGCCCTCGAAGATGACGACAACCTTGAGCCCCTTGAATTTGACCCATTCCTGCATCTTCACCAGTTCGATCTGCAGCTTGCTCAGCGCCTTGTTGTATTCCTTGTCCGATATGACTGTCTGCTTCTCGGGTTCTGCACCCTTTTCCGTCTTTGCCACCTTCGCTTCTTTCTTTTCCTTTCCGGCTTTGCCCATGATACGCTCCGTCGACTTGAGTCTGGGCGAATTCTAATCCGAGCGGTCCAGGAAGTCAAAAAAACTAGGTGGAATGTCATGAACCCCTGGCTATGGCCTTGAACTCGGTCTCTATCGAGAGGAATACGTCCACCAACTCGGGGTCGAAGTGCTTGCCCCGCCCTTCGGTGATGATGTCCATCGCCTGTTCATGGGAGAAGGCTTTCTTGTAAGGCCTGTCCGACATCAGGGCGTCGTAGACATCGGCGACGGCCACGATGCGGGCGGAAAGGGGAATGTTTTCCCCGACAAGTCCGTAGGGATACCCGGTGCCGTCCCACTTTTCATGGTGGTGGAAGGCGACCAGTTTGCCTATGGTAAGGAAGGACCTGCCAGGATTCGTTGCCTCGGTATCCTCCAACACCCTGCCGCCAATGAGGGTGTGGTGCTTTATGCTGTCGAATTCTTCCGGCGAGAGTTTTCCGGGTTTCATCAGGATATGGTCCGGAATGCCCACCTTGCCTATGTCGTGAAGGATGGACGAAAGGCAGAGATCGTCGATATAGGCATCGGTCAGGTAATTCTTTTCGACCGAAACCCTGAGCAAGCCCTGGGCCCTGCGCAACCCCTGTGCGATGAGCCTTGAATATTCGCTGATGCGCTCCAGGTGGCGGCCTGTTTCCTGGTCCCTGTATTCCGTCAGTTTCGCCAAGGCAAGTATGGTGGTGCGCTGCGCGCTCGTCTCGTTCAAAAGGGATTCCTGCAAGCGTGTGTACAGATCGCAGTTTTCCTGGGTCTTGGAAATTTGGGCGGCGGCGCTTGTGGCCAGGTGGCAGTCTTCTTTTGTATATATATCGCCGTCCCGGTTCTTACCAATGAGCAGGCTGTTTTCAATCCCGTCCCTTTTCACCAAGGGGATCGAGATGGTCCCTTCAGGTAGGGCTCCGGTCAGTGGGGGTGCCGGGTCAGGATAGGAGAAATCAACCGTGTGTACCCCCGCAGGGCCATTTCGGACGAAGGCGATGAAGGAAGGATCGAAGGCAGAGAGCATTGCGCTGGAGACTATGGGGTATACAGCGTCCATCTTGTACACGCCCAACAACAGGGTTTCCATTTCAAGAAGGATCTGGCGCTTTTCCCGTCTTCCTTTGAACAAGAATCGGTTTATCCCGCCGTCCAGCAACTTGTATAGCCCGGGGGAAAATAATGCGGTAAGCAGCAGTGTCGAATACATGCCCAGGCTCATTCTGGTCTCGAAAAAGATGAGGAAAACCAGGGAGTACGCGATACTGACGATGACACCAAGCAGGAACAGTACGAAAAAACGGTTAAGGAAGCGGTCGATGTCGAACAGGTTGTAACGCACCACCCCGATAACCACGAAGATGGGGAAGAGCAGGATGCCGAAGCTGGGCAGATGATTCAGTATGGTCCTGCTATTGGTGAGTATGTTCGAGGTCAGCACCAGGAAGGACACGTACAGCACATACGGGAATAGGCTGAGCGCTGCTCCCGCCAAGATCCACCTGAGCTTTCGCTTGCCACCCGCCTTTAGTTCCCGGTAACGATTCACCAGCAAGCCGATGGTGTATACCAATGAGATCAACAGGAAGCTGTGGATGAAAAAAATTACCGGGCCGTAAAAGCGAATAAGCCCCAAAGCCAGCAGGGCATATTTTAACGTCAGCAAGATCAACGGTACTGTGATTGCCCATCCACGGTGGAAAGCTTGGGGAACAGGAAACCTGCGCACGAAAAAAATCAGGAATATGCAGGCAGAGACCCCTGAGAGGTCAAGGGTAACAAAGCGCAACAACAGGAGGAATGGTGACCAATAGGATATGAAGAAGGACACCGCTATCGCTATCCCGGTGGCTATGGTGAAGAAAAGGAACCAGGTTACTGCCGGATCCTTTTTGCCTACGGCAAGGAGCCACACGCCAAAGGCGATGAAAAGTATTCCGATGAGTATATTTACCAACACCGTTTCATTAAAAAGGGTTACGCGCGTTGCCCAAGGTAAGGGATCCAGGTTGAAACGGTATTGGACACCCGAGTCGGACTCGAATTCCATTGTTTCGCCAATGATGAAAAAACGGCTTGAGCTTGCCAGGAAAGCCGTCAGATCCCGTTCGGATAGTTCGTTCAGCTGGAGGGCGTCAAGGCCGTTTATGCGGACTATGCGCTGGTCCTTTTTCAGGCCGGCCAGCGCCGCATTCGAACCCGGAACCACCTTCTGTATCCTGAATCCATCCTTTCTCAGGGTAAATTCAACGCCGCTATGGTAATAGGCCTGATTACCGAAGGAAGCGAAAAAAAAGGCGATGAAAGCCAGGCCGAGTAGGGCGATTATAAGCTGTAGGCGTTTTTCCATGCCCATGGCCCCGATTATAGTACGCTTTCGTTACCTTTACTTTTAAGTGCGCCTAATTCTTTCCAGAAAAAGAGGGCCGTAAGCAGGGCAGACAGAAAATCGGCGATGGGGGGTGCGAACCAGACGCCCTCCAGCCCCCATATTCCCGGTAATATCAGCAGGAGGGGTATGAGTATGATGACCTGCCGGGACAGGGATAGAACCATGGCGTGTTTGGGTTTCCCCACTGCCTGGAAGTATCCTGCAGACACTATCTGGAAGCCGATGACGGGCATCATCATGAAATAGCGCCGGATGGCGTGCACGCCCAGGTCGATCAGTTCCGGCGAGGAACCCGCAAAAAGGGAGATGAAGGCCCGGGGTGCCAGCTGGATGGCTGCGAACCCGGTAAGCATGAAGGCCGTCGCCGCCCCGATGGCTATCAGGGTAGCCTGCCGGACCCGGTCGAAGGATCGGGCACCGTAGTTAAAGCCTATAATAGGTTGGGCCCCCTGGTTGACGCCGAAGATGGGCATGAAGAAGAGCATGGCCACTGAAAAGAGTATGCCCATCGCGGAAACCGCCAGGTCTCCGCCGTAGATGTTCAGCTGGTTATTCACTATCGCATTTACGAAGGATGCGGCGATCTGCATGGTAAAGGGGGCAGATCCGATTGCCAGGATGGGCATTACTATTTCTTTTCTGGGCATAAGGTTGCGTAACCTTATCTTTAGGTGGCTCTTGCCCGTGAAATAGTAGGATAGCACCCAGATGGACGAGACCGCCTGGGACAGCACCGTGGCTATGGCCGCGCCGCCTACGCCCATCTTCAGGACGAAGATGAAGATGGGATCCAGGATGGTGTTCAGGATCGCCCCGATAAGCATGGTCTTCATCGCGGTCTTGGGGTCCCCCTCACCGCGGATGAAGTTGTTCATGCCCATGCCGATGGACTGGAAAATGGTGCCCGCCAGTATGATCGACGTGTAGGCCCGTGCGTAGGGCAGCACCGTCTCGCTTGCACCGAACAGTCTGAGCATCGGGTCGAGCAGGATCAGGCCCAGAACGGAAAGCAACAGCGATATGAGGACCATCAAGCCAAAGGCGTTCCCCAGGACAGCTTCGGCTTTTTCCTGTTTCCTCTCTCCCAGGCTGATCGAGATGAGGGAGGTTGCGCCCAAACCGATGAGCATGGCGAAACCCATTTGTATCAGCATGAGCGGGAAGGCGATGGTCGCGCCGGCGATACCCAAAGGACCCACACCCTGGCCTATAAAAATGCGGTCCACGATATTGTAGAGGGCGTTCACGAGCATGCCGATGATGGCGGGGATCGAGAATCTCAGCAGCAATGAGGGAATTTTCGCGCTTCCCAGTTCCTTCGACCTGTCCATGGATGCTCCTTGCAAGCTGTAAATGTACACGGTAAGGGAAGGTGTGGGCAAGGACGCCGGCTTTGTTTATTATGACCGCAACATGAAGACTTCCCATTTTGTCCACTTTGGTTTTTATTCGCTCCCTCGCGAGCGGCTCATCATATTTGCGGTCTCGTTCGCGCTCTGGTTGTCGGGTATTGGCGTGTCGTTGCTTGTTTCTGGCCAGTCCGGCGGTTTTGGGCGCTTTATACCGCTGGTGCCCTTTGTCGCCGCCTATTTCCTGGCGGGCGCGCCCGTGCTGCGCTCTGCCTGGAGGAACCTGGCCAGGGGCAACGCCCTGGACGAAAGCTTCCTCATGTCCATCGCTACCCTGGGGGCCTTTGCTGTAGGCGAATGGGAAGAGGCCGTGGGTGTCATGATCTTCTACCTCATCGGCGAACTGGTCCAGGAAGCAGCGGTACTGCGTTCCCGCAGGTCCATCGATGCCCTCCTTGCACTCAAACCCGATACGGCCCGTGTCCAGCGCGGTACGGATTGGACCGAGGTACGGCCCGAGGAGGTCGCGCCCGGCTCGCTGGTTTTGGTGCGACCCGGCGAGCGCATTCCCCTGGATGGCCGTGTGGAGGCAGGGGAGGGCTACATCGACGCTTCGCTTCTCTCGGGCGAATCGGTGCCGCACCGTGTCCGGCCGGGCGACGAAGTCCCTTCCGGGGCGACTTCCACCGATGGCGCCCTACGCATCCGCACCACGAAAGTGGCCGGCGAATCTTCGGCTGCCCGCATCGTTGCGCTGGTGGAGAACGCCGCCCACGCAAAAGCCCGGCCGGAACGCGTCATCAGCGCCTTCGCACGGGTATATACACCCATAGTCGTCGGCCTGGCCCTGCTCGTAGCCTTCATTCCTCCCTTGCTGGTGAGCGGGCAATTGTTTTCGGTCTGGATCTATCGCGCCCTCATCATGCTGGTCATCTCCTGCCCCTGCGCCCTCGTTCTCAGCGTGCCCCTTGCCTATTTCGCCGGAATCGGCGGCATGTCCCATCGGGGCATCCTCGTCAAGGGCGCCATCTTCCTGGACAGCCTGGCTAAAATCCGCCATGTCGTATTCGACAAGACCGGCACCCTTACCGAAGGCCGCTACGAGTTCCTGCGCTTCACCGGCCCGGGTTCCAACCCGCACCATGGGCTCCCCGCGATAGCCGTCTCGGCTGAAAGCCACTCCAACCACCCCGTCGCCCTCGCCCTGAAAAAGGCAGCCTTGGAGCAGGGTCTGACCCTCACCGAGCCCGAAAGCTTCCGTGAAATCCGTGGTCGCGGGATC
>CAXNJE010000148.1:0-8081 GCA_964202565.1 Breznakiellaceae bacterium
AAGATACTCAATATAGTTCCCAGCCTTGATACGTCGGTATGCGCACTTTCCGCGAAACGTTTCGACGCTGAAGTGGCGAAGCTGCCCAACGCCGTCGTGCTGACCATATCCTGCGACCTGCCCTTCGCGCAAGGACGCTTCTGCAAGGCCGAGGGCGTCAACTCGGTGGTCATGCTTTCCCAGATGAGGAACCGCTCCTTCGGACGCGATTACGGCGTGGAAATCCTGGATGGCCCCCTGGCGGGACTTATGAGCCGGGCTATCGTAGTGGTGGGCGCCGACGACAAGGTAAAGTATATCGAGCAGGTTCCGGAAATCGCGCAGGAACCCGATTACGCCAAGGCCCTTGCCGCCGCAAAGGGTTGAGCCTCACGATCGCATTGTCTGATTCAGCGTAAATCGAAATGATGGGGACGACGGGCAGGTGATTCCACGGCGTTCCAAATCCTGATACTCCACAAGTGAAGCTCCTTATTCCTGGTGGTTCGATCGGTATTCTGAAAGATCCCTCTCCTGCATGGAGATGAAGGCCCCTGCCAAGTCGGGGTCGAAATGGGTTCCGGACCCAGCCCGGATATGTTCGATTGTCTCACGCTCCGACATGGGTTTACGGTATGGACGGTCCGAGCGAAGCGCATCCCAGACATCGACCAAGGCGAACATGCGTGCCAGAAGATCGATTTCGGTACCACCCAAACCACGGGGATAGCCCGAACCATCCCATTTCTCATGATGCCCGTATGGTACCTCGACCGCGGTTGCGAGATGCCCGATGGGTGAAAGCCATTCATACGCATACACCGGATGCAGGCGCATGGTTATCCATTCCTCATCTGTCAGACGTCCTGGTTTCAGGAGTATCGAATCGGGAACACCAAGCTTGCCGACATCATGGAGCAGGGCTCCATTGCGCAGATGCTCCAATTTTTCCTCCCCGAGTCCGATCGCGTTGGCGAAGCCGAGGGATAGCTCGACCACACGCCGGGTATGCCCTTCGGTTTCCTTATCCCGCAGATCCAGCGCCTTGGTCCATCCTTCGAGTGTCCTGCCGTAGGATTCATTCAGCGCTTCGAGCAGTTTTTCGATCTTGCCACGCTGTTCCACGAGCCTGCGGTAACGGTTCAGTCGGGTGATGGACTGGCAACGGGTCTTAAGTTCCAGTCCGTCGAAGGGCTTGCTGAGGAAATCATCAACCCCGGCGCCGAGTCCGCGGAGCCTGGATTCCCTGTCATCAAGAGCGGTGATCATGATTATGGGAATCTCCGCTGTCGCGGGATCTGCCCGTAGACGGGCACAGACTTCGAACCCGTCGAGCTTGGGCATCATCACGTCGAGGAGAATGAGGTCTGGCAGGAACTCCAAGGCTTTGGCTATGCCCTCTACCCCATCCCGTGCAAGATGGAGCGTGTAGCTGGTTCCGAGCAAAGCCTCGAGCGTATCCCGTACAACTTCCTCATCGTCGATCACAAGGATTTCCGGCATCCTGTCCATCAAGCCTCCCGTCCGGTTTCTGAACTCCGGTGGGCCCGTTCAAGCTGGTCCCTCATAAGTTGATCCAGGCGCAGGAGTTCTACCGGTTTGCTGACATATTCATCGAATCCGGCTTCCAGGCAACGTTCCCGGTCTCCAGTCATGGCCAGAGCCGTCACGGCAATAGCCGGAACCTTCGCCAACGCAGGCAAATCCAATGCCCTGAGACGTCGGACGGTCTCCATGCCGTCCAGTCCGGGCATCTGGATGTCGATGAGCAGGAGATCCGGTTCGAGTTCAGGAGCCCTGTCGAGTAGTTCCGTACCGCTCCTGACGGTGACGATATTCCATCCCCGGGATCGCAGAAAGTCCCCCAAAGTTTCCAGTACCAGCTCGTTATCATCGGCGAGCAACACGAGTGGACTGATCCGGTTGGCGTCTACTACCAGGATTGGTTCGTCCCGCGCCCTTGTCCCCTCGGCTTTCCGCAGCGCCTGCCTGAGCTCTTCCCGGCCGAAAGGTTTTACGAGGCAGGCAGCCGCACCCAAAGCGAGGCTCTCTCCCCGGCGCTCCTCGACCGAGGCCACAACAACGGGAATGTGCCGTGTCCGTGGATCGGATTTCAACTCTCTTAACAGATCGAGGCCGAACCCATCGGGAAGATGCAGATCCAGGATGACAGCCCCGGGCTGGAGCCTCGCTGCAAGATCGAGAGCACCCCGAAAAGTCGGGTGTACGACACTTGGAAGCCCGATTCCCTCCAGGGTTTGGGAGTACCATTCTCCATCGATGAGGTTGTCTTCAATGATAAGGGCATGAGTCGGATCGGGTCCTTCCCGTACGGGCACTTCCTGCTTTTCCGGCTCCCCGGCGAGTGGAATGCGGATGATGAAACGGCTGCCGATCCCTTCCCCACTCTCGACCGAAACCCCGCCGCCATGCAACTCCGCCATCCGCCGCACCAGGGAAAGACCCAGCCCGGTTCCGGAATATTGCCGGGCAAGGCTTGAATCGATCTGGACAAAGGGCTGGAAAAGTTTTCCCAAGTCCTCCCCCTTGATACCTATACCCTTATCCCAGACCGTGAAGACAGCAGCGTTGCGAGCCTCATCCATCCCAACCTCAAGGCCGATCTCACCTCCATCGGCAGTGAACTTCACCGCGTTGCTTAGGAGATTCACGAGCATCTGCTTCAGGCGTCGGGGATCGGCATTGACTACGATGGATGCAGGGTTCATCGCAAAACCGACACGCTGGCGCTTGGATTGGGCCATGCCTTTTACCAATTGCAGGCTGGCCTGGCAAAGGCTTCCGGCCTCGCAGGCTTCAATTTGCAGTTCCAGCTTGTCGGCCTCGATCTTGGACAGGTCGAGTATGTCGTTGATAAGCTCAAGCAGGTGCTTGCCGGAACTCTGGATGCCGGATACCGCCTTCACCAATTTTTCGTTCAGAATACCGTAGGTACCGAGCAGGATCGCCTCCGACAAGCCAAGGATGCCTGTAAGCGGAGTACGCAGCTCGTGGCTCATGCTGGCAAGGAATTCGTCCTTAAGACGGGAGGCCTTTTCGAGTGCGTCGTTGGCGGCGCTGAGCTTGTCACGATTCAGGCTGAGCTCGTGGGTACGATCCTCAACCCGGCGTTCAAGGTCCCGATTCACTCTTTCAAGCTCGAATTGGGCCCTTTTCCGTTCGGTTATATCCTGGTAGTTGTTGACTATGGCACCTACGTCGGGATCTGAAAGGAGATTGACAAAACGGCTCTCAATCCAAATCTCGCACCCGTCATCCCGGAAGATGCGGTATTCAGTCTTGAACTCCCGCGAGGGGTCGGCGATTATTGATCTGAATCCGGCGCTCACCATCGGCCTGTCGTCCGGGTGGACCAGTTCGAGGCCGCTTCTTTTACCGAATCGTTCCAGGGTCCAGCCCGTAATCCGTACCGACGAGGGGCTTATGAAATCATAGGTTCCGTCAGACTTCAGTAGGGAAATGCCATCCTGTGCGTTTTCGATCAAAGCCGCATTGAGGCGTTCGAGACGTCTGGCTCCGGCTTCCGCCTTCTTACGGTCCTCTTCCGCCGATATCCGTTCTGTGACATCCACCAGGATACCTGTCGCCATGCCCTCGTCGAGGGATGCGGAATAGAGCAGATGCCTGGCCTCCCCGGAGACGGTGGTAATCGTGGCCTTGCGATCGCGCACCGCTCCTGCACTTACCAAGTCCCGGATCGCTTCCTCGAAAGGTGCGGGATCGGCAAGGTATGTACGCAAATCGGTCCCGACCAGTTCTTCACCATGCCTGATCCCGATAATTTGTGCCATGGTATCATTTGCCCGAGCGACAACCCCGTCCAGCCGCACTTTTAAAATGCCTATCGGTGCCTGTTCCACAAGGGCAAGGAGAGCTGTATCATCGATGGTTGGAGAATCCATGCAGAGAAGTATTATCGATATTTTTTGTAAATCAATATTTTAAAGACCAAGAAACCATGATCACCCTGAGGCTGCCCAAACTGGGGGCAACCCCGTTGTCGACAAGCTGGCTTCAGTCAGGTGTCTACTGTTCCACGCCCATGGCGATGGCCGCCTGGGTACGGACCTGCTCGATAAGCACCTGGTAGCGTTCCTTGAGGGCGCCCATGTTCTGGTTGTAGAAAGCGACAAATTCCGGGTCCTGGAAGGGGTCGATCTGCATGCGCCGACCGGTGCGCCTGGCGAGTTCCTCTTCCTTTTGCTTGAGCTTGGGCTCGAATTGACGGCGGATGGCCTTGTCGTATTGGTCCGCGTCGGCCAGATACTTTTCCAGGGCCTGGAGCAGCTGCTGGAGCAATTGCCCCAGCTTCTTCTCGCCCGTCAACGTCTGTATGCCCTTGGCAACAGCGTCGAGGCGAGGCAGGTCTTCCTTGGTACCGGGAAGTGACAGCTGGGAGATAAGGACGTCGAAGGCACCGCGTCTGACGAATTCCTGCTTGTCCTTGGGAAAGGTTTTCAGGGCGGCTTCCAGTCCCTTATCCGCAGGAGCCTCCAGGAAGGCATTCCCGATGCGCTTGCCTTCCCTTTTGAGTTCGAATTGTTCAACGCTGCCCTTGTCGCTTTTTACGGAATCGCTTCTTTCCAGCGCTATTTCCAGCGCGCTTTTTATACGGCTCATGGTTCAATCACCTCTCTTCATAAAATAGACATAGACCGGGCACTTTTCAAGCGCCGACTACACCTTCGCCGTGGACGATGAGGTCCAGGATCTCGTCGTGCATCCCTGCAGGCACCTGATCGGCGATTTGGCTGCCCAAGGCGAAGCCTACGGCGGTCACATCGGTGCGCATCGAGCGGATGGAACGGAGGAATCGGTCGTAGTAACCCTTACCCCGCCCCAGGCGGTGCAGGGTACTGTCAAAGGCCAGACCCGGAACCAGTATGAGCACCGGCCCCGGCAGTACTTTGAAATCGGCGACCTGCATGGTGGCCAGCGGCTCGCGGATACCGAAAACGCCCTTCTCCCAGGGTCCCTCGGCACTGTTGCAGATCCGGAACGAAAGCTCGTCGCCCTCGGTCCGCGGCAGGACCAGCACCTTGCGCCCGGCGACTGCGGCACCCACGACCCCATCGCTTACCAATTCGCGTGGCATGGACAGATACGCGAAAACGGTTCGGGCCGATCGCCAGGCAGGCAGGGCGCACAATCTTTCCGTGGCGGCCAAAGCCTCGGACCTGAAAAGCTCCACATCGGTTGCGGCCATCAAGGCGTTGAACGCGGCCCGGGAAACCCGCTTCCGTTCAAAAAGTCCGGCATCGTCTTTCGTCTCGGTCATGGGCAGGTCTCCTTCGTACCGTTATCCGCAACAGTCTGGACGGGAATAGCCTTGTCGAGGGAAGGCGGTTCCATGGTCTCCAGTTCCAGCAACTCCCTGGTGAGGCCGCGCAGGCGCTCCCTGAGTATGAAAATGCAATCATTTTTCGCGGCTATACCGCGTACTATGTCCTCCGCGAGGGCCCTGCAGGAAGGGGCTCCGCAGGAACCACAGTCCAGGCCGGGCAGCGAGGCTGCGATGGTCTCCAGTTCTTCCAGCATGGTGCCGGCAATCCTGATATCACTGTGCAGGCGCAGGGAGGGTTTCGCTTCGAGGCTTCCGGTCCAGAACAGGTCCTGGCCCGTCTCCATCCGGTCACCGGTGCGGACGCCGCGTTCCCTCTCCCGTGAACGCACCCTCGTACGGGCAAGAGCGGGGTTTGCAATGGTGAGGGGACCGCCAATACAGCCCCCCGGGCAGGCAAGGGCTTCGATGAAGTCCACATCGGCGAGCACCCCATTCTCCATCTCTTCCAGCAGGGCGCTTACCCGGTCTATGCCGTCCACCGCTATGGCGGAATACCCAGACAATCCGTCGGATTCACCTTCGGACCGCGCCCAGGCCACCCCGGCCGCACCCGCACGCAAGGGGGCAGGTGGGGAGGTTGAGGTTATCGGCGCGGATGATCCGATGGATGCTAAAGAAGCTATGGCACCGGTCTCCCGACCTTGTTTCTGCAGGGCGCCCAAAAGTGGCAGGTACAGGTCCTTGATGGCGATGGCGGCGTCCACCTCGGAATGTGCATGCCCCAGTGGGGATCGGTAGGCGGTTACCTTTGCCGGACAGGGGGTAAGAAAAAAGGCGCCGATACGGCCTTTTATCCCCGCTGAGCGGGCCCGTTCCTTCGCCAGTCTGGCGGCCAGTTCCATGGGTGCCAGGACCGGCGCAAGGTGCTCCAGCAAGCCCGGAAAACGAACCTGGACCAGACGCGCTACCGCCGGACAGGAGGCAGACAAGATTGGCCGCACACGGTCTGACCTTGAAAGCAGCGACCTGGTGGCCGCAGCCACAAGCTCGGCGGCCTCGGCGACCTCGTACACCTCATCGAAACCAAGAGCGCGCAGGGCATCCATGATCGACCAGATCGGTATGCCGGCAGCGAACTGGGCGTAGAGGGCGGGAGCCGGGAGCGCGATAGCATAATCCCAGCCTTTGATGACGGATAACGGGTCGGAATCGGCCTTCTTGGCCTTGTGGGGGCACACCCGGATGCACACACCGCAATCGATACAGCGATCGGCGGTGATGGAGGCCTTTCCCTTTCGTACCCGGATGGCCTCGACCGGGCAATTCTTGATGCAATTCGTACAACCCTTGCAGGCGTCGGAGTCCAGAATTACCGCGTGCCGGATCGGGTTGCCCTCAGCCTGGGTTTCATTCATGTCCCGAGTCCCTCAGCCGGAAAATCCACCCGCATCCGGACGGTGGTGCCTTTTCCCACGACGCTTTCGATGGTCAGCTCGTCGGCGTTGCGCTTCATATTGCTCAGGCCCATGCCCGCGCCAAAACCCAGTTCCCGCACCCATTCGGGGGCGGTGGACCAGCCCTCGGTCATGGCCAGATCCAGGTTGGGGATACCCGGCCCCTCGTCGCGCATGACCATGGAAATGCTGTCCGTACCGATCTCCACCTCCGCCACCCCGCCGCCGGCGTGGACGACCATGTTGATTTCGGCCTCGTACATGACCACGGCGACACGCTTGATGATGCCCGAAGAGGCGCCAAGGCTACGGAGTATCTTCTTCATTTCGCTGGAAGCCCGCCCGGCCAGGGAAAAATCGTCGCCGGACACCTCGTATCGATAATTCATGCTGGATAGACCGTCAGATCGGCCTGGTTCCGCCTTCCCGGAGCCCACCTTCGTACAGGCGGCCGCAGGCCAGGAACATGGGCAACTTGGTACCAGCCAGGACTATGCCCAGATCGTCCGCCATGTCGACCATGTCCGCTCCCGGGTGCTTGCCCCGTACGAAGACCACGACGCGGATATCCAGAAGTTCGGCGGTACGGATAACCTGGGTGTTCACCAGACCGGTAAGCAGCACAACCTCGTCCTTGACAAAGGCCATCACATCGCTCATCAGATCGGCCCCGCAAGCCGACCGGATCTCCAGGGAAGCCTTCTCCCCACCGCAAAAATATACGCCATCAATCAATTTTATCGCATCGCCCAAAATCATCCCGTAGCTCCTGTGGCCAGCATATCACGCCACACCGGGAGGGACAACGACCGGAGTACAGGCGCGTACATTTCCATGCCGTATTGACTCTTTTTTTGTCTTTGTTTATATTCACACCCGTCAGTCATTCCCCTGTAGCTCAGCTGGCAGAGCAAGTGGCTGTTAACCACTGGGTCAGGTGTTCGAATCACCTCGGGGGAGCTAGTCAAGTACCATTCCAGTATAGAGATAAGGCCTCGGAGCAATCCGGGGTTTTTTCGTTTTTGGGGTAACTGGGACCAATTTGTTATCAAATAAACTGATTCCCGCCATCGGCTCTTGATCAACCTGATTCTTATTGTAAGACTTCGAACGAGACAGTTACGTCACCTGAATACTTGGACAAGGCTTCCACAGTATCACTGTACATCTACCAAGCATCAGCGCTTTGCATAAACTGTTCAAATCGGCACTAATCGGCAATAAATCCTTGTAGCCTGGGAGGAACAGGCCTATACTCATTCTACTTTGATGTAAGGATGCGAGGAATGCAGGAAAGGTGGCAGACTGTCGATGAAATTTGCACATACCTGAACGCCACGAAC
>CAXNJE010000149.1:0-8075 GCA_964202565.1 Breznakiellaceae bacterium
CCGAGAACCAGTGGGCGGTCACGCTCTTAAGCTCGGTGTAGAAACGCACTCCGTCGGTGCCCATGGTGTGCAGGTCGCCAAAGAAGGAGTTCTTGTGTCCCGTGAACCCGAAAATGCCCAGCGGCACCGGGATGCCTACGTTGATGCCCACCATGCCGCCGTGGGTGCGCTTGGCAAATTCCCTGGCGTAATAACCGCTCTGGGTATAGATTACCGAACCGTTGGCGAATTCGCTGGCATTCATGAGTTCGAGGCCTTCCTCGAAGTTCTTTACACGCTTGATGCAGAGTACGGGCCCGAAGATTTCCTTCTCGCCTACGGACATGCCGGGTTTGACGTGGTCGAAGAGGGTGGGTCCAAGGTAGAAGCCCTTCTCATAACCGGCAACCGTCTGCTTCCTGCCGTCCAGCTTGAGTTCCGCGCCTTCGTCGATGCCTTTCTGAATCCAGTTCTTGATGTAGGTTCGATGGTCTTCGTTGATCACCGGGCCCATCTGGCTGGTCTTGTCGTAGGCGGGTCCCAACTTGAGTTCCTTCATGAACTTGACCAGCAGGGCGACCAGTTCGTCGGCGATGGATTCTTCCGCGACGATGACGGGCAGCGCCATGCAGCGCTCGCCGGCGCAACCGCAGGCGGAGTTCATGATGCCCCGGGCGGTGCGCTCCAGCGCGGCGTCCTTGAGCACCAGGGCGTGGTTCTTCGCTTCGGTGAGGGCCTGGACGCGTTTGCCATGGGCAGCCGCGGTCGAGTAGATGTGGAGGCCGACGGAGGTGGAACCGACGAAGGTTATGCCCTTCACGTCTGGGTGCTTGAGCAGGATTTCCGCCTCGTTGCGCCCGCAGGTGACCAGGTTGATGACTCCCTTGGGAAGTCCGGCCTCGTGCCACAGCTCCATGATCCGGATGGAACTCTGGGGGACAAAGCTTGCAGCCTTGAGGACCAGGGTGTTGCCGGTGGCGATGCAGAGGGGGGCAATCCAGCCCATGGGGATCATGGCGGGGAAGTTCCAGGGTGAGATGCCGGCAAAGACACCGACAGGTTCCATGTACTGGGTTGTGTCGTAACCCTTCGTGCAGTTCATCAGCGCGGGGCCCTTCATCAGGCTTGGGATACCGCAGGCGTATTCCACGACTTCGGTTACCTTGAGCACGTCGCCCATGGCCTCGTCCCAGACCTTGCCGTTTTCGGTGGCCAGGATCATGGTAAGCTCGTCCAGGTGCTGGTCCATGAGGGCTTTCATGCGGAACAGGACCTGCACTCGCTTGTTCGGGGGGGTATCGGCCCAGGCGGGGAAGGCCGCTTTGGCGGCGGCTACCGCGGAGTCGACTTCCTCGGCGGTACACTGGGGAGCGAGGGCTATGACCTCGCCGGTGGACGGATTGAAACAATCCATATATTTCGTGGTGCGCGATTCAAGCCATTCCCCGTTTACACAATACTTCAGCTTCTTCGGCTGTACGGACATGGATTCCTCCTGGAAATGTGGAGGACCCGAAAGTCGGGTCCCCGGATAGTGTTGTTTGGTATCAGACCGAATAGATCTTGCGCAGCTCTTCGATGACGTCTTCCTTCATGGTGAAGGTATGCTCTTCTGCCGGAAATTTCTGTTCCTGGATCTCACCGATGAAGTCTTTCACCGCGTTCAGCTGGAAGGTGTAGGCATCCGCGTAGACCTTGACGAATTTGGGGGAGAACCTGCGGAAAAGCCCGACCAGATCGTGGAGCACCAGCACCTGTCCGTCGCAGTCCACGCCGCCGCCTATGCCGATGGTGGGAATCTTGACCGTCTTGGTGATGAGCGCGCCCAGCTGGCGGGGAATCGCTTCCAGGATGATGGCAAAGGCTCCGGCATCCTCAAGTGCGATCGCGTCGTCGATGACTTTCTTGGCCGCATCGATGGATTTGCCCTGAACCTTGAAGCCGCCCATGGTCGCCGCCGTCTGAGGGGTCAGCCCGATATGGCCGAAAGTGGGAATGCCCGCTTTCACAATTGCCCGCACAGCCGGAGCCATGTCCTGGCCGCCCTCAAGCTTGACCGAATCGGCTCCGCCGTCCTTGTACAGGATGCCGGCGTTGGTGACTGCCTGCTCGATGGAGATATTGTAGGACATGAAAGGCATGTCACCGACCACGTGGGCGCGTTTGACGCCGCGGACGGTGGCTATGGTATGGGAAAGCATCTCGGCCATGGTTACGGGAACCGTGTCGCGGTAACCCAGCTCTACCATGCCCAGGCTATCTCCCACCAGCACTATATCTATGCCCGCTTCGTCCACGATGAGTCCCTGTGGATACGAATAGGCGGTTATCATCGTTATTTTCTTTTTCTGATTCTTCATTTCCTGAAGGTCCGAGATCAACAGTTTCTTCACGTCGGCCATGACTGCTCCTTATCTCAACGTTGGGTTGAAAAAGTATACCCCACTATGGACTGTATGGCAACGAAGAAGGGATTTTTTGTCATGATCAAAAAGCCTTCCGCGTTGACAGCCTCCAATCTCTCCACTAGGCTGTCCGGCACGAGGAACCACCATGAATGATGCCATTACCGATGTCCCCGGCATACTTGTCGGGCATGCCCAGGATTTTGAAGGTTGTACGGGTTGCACTGTCGTGCTTTGCGGGCAGGGTGCCTCCGCTGGCGTCGATGTGCGCGGAGGCGCGCCGGGCACCCGCGAGACGGATTGCCTGGACCCTTCGAATACGATAACCAAGGCCCATGGCATCTACCTGAGCGGAGGGAGCGCCTTCGGATTGGCCGGAGCGACCGGGGTTGTCCAATGGCTGGAGGAACGCAAGATCGGTTTTGACGTTGGGTGCACGGTGGTGCCGATCGTACCAGGGGCGGTAATATTTGACTTGAAGGTTGGAAGCCATCTTGCCAGACCCGATGCGGCCATGGGTTATCAAGCCTGCGTGAACGCCGCTACGGGGCCGGTGGCTCGGGGCAGCGTCGGAGCGGGTACCGGGGCCGCTGTCGGCAAGGTTGCGGGAACGGACCGGATGATGAAGGGCGGGATTGGAACGGCGAGCCGCAAGATCGGATCATTGGTGGTTGGCGCCATTGTCGTGGTGAACTGCTTTGGGGATGTCAAGGATCCGCAGAGCGGGGAATTTCTCGCAGGTACCTTGGATGCGTCGGGCAAGGGCTATGCGAATAGCCTGGAAACCTTCGTGGCGGCACAGGGCGATATTTCCGCCTTTGCCACTACCATTGGAGTCGTGGCGGTCAATGCCCGACTGGATAAAGCCCAGGCGCGTCGTATTGCGATAATGACCCACGACGGCTACGCCCGTTCCATTGATCCCGTCCATACCATGTACGACGGCGACACGGTTTTCTGCCTGGCAACCGGGGAACTGGAAGCGGATGTCACCCTGATCGGCGCCGTCGCCGCCCAGGTGATGGCCCGGGCAGTGGCCAATGCGGTGCTTTCGGCCAAATCCCTTGCCGGAGTCCCCGGCTACGAGGAGATCAGGGCAAGGATGGTTTATTCTCCGCTTCCGGACTCGGTCGCTTCCGATCCCCGCTGCCTCCTCAACTAATTTCCCAAGAGGAGGGCATCCCCTAAGCCCCGGGCGCGTACTCCTTGGCGGGTTCCTTGCCGGAAAGTACCCGCAGCGCGCCTTGGGCCAGGGCCATCATCTCGTTCTCGCCGGGGTATACGCTTATGCCGCACAGTTTGGGGCTTACCGCCTTGCGGATCGTCTCGACCAGCAGCCTGGAACGGGCCAGGCCGCCGGTCAGCAGGATGCGGTCTATATCCTCGCCGTCAAAGGCGGGCACCGCCGAGCAGATCCACTTGCTGATCTGGTAGCTGATCGCGTCGAAGGCCCGCAGGTACTCGGGGTTCCCTTCCATGGCTTCCTTCTCCACCAGGCGGAAATCCGCGGTGCCCACCAGGTCTATGAGTCCGCCCCTGCCCTTGTTCAGCTTGAGCATTTCTTCCAAGGTGTATTTGCCGCTGTAGCATAGTCTTATGAGCGCGGCCACCGGCAGGGAACCGGAACGCTGGGGGGTCATGGGGCCTTCGCCGTCCAGGGCGTTGTTCACGTCCACGATGCGGCCGTGTTTGTGGGCGCCTATGGAGATGCCGCCGCCCATATGGCACACGATCAGGTTGAGGTGCTCGTAGAAGGTGCCTTCCTCGCGGGCAAAGCGGTGGGCTGTTGCTATCTGGTTCAGTGCGTGGCTTATGGCCCTGCGCGGCAGTTCCTTCAGGCCCGTGGTCCTGGCGCGGTCGAGCATTTCGTCCACCACGATGGGGTCCGTGATGTAGGCCGGTTTGTCCGTGCCCTTGGTGAGGGCGTCCGCGATGAGGGCCCCCAGGTTCGAGGCGTGGTCGCTGCCGTTCTCGTCCAGCAGGTCGTCCAGCATGGCCTGGTTTACCGTGTAGGTGCCGTGGGGCAGCGGTTTAAGGACGCCTCCCCGGGCGCTCACCGCATCTATATCCGCCATGGAAAGTGAATTGGCGGCCAGGAAAGCTTCAATCGTGGTCTTGCGGAAGGCGAACTGTACGGAAACGCGTTTGCCCTCGAAAGGTGCCAGCTCGTCGGACCCGTGCTGCAGTTCCTGGGAGATGACCTCTTCCTCCCCCCTGAAAATGGCGATTTTTGTGCTGGTGGACCCCGGATTGATGGCCAAAATGCGCGGTCTTGGGAAAAAGGTGTCCTTTTCCGTGCGCTGCCATTGGCCGGACCGCACGAGCCTGAGGATGTTGGCCTTTACCGCCAAGGCCGCGTCCACCGGCTGGACATCCATGGGCAGATCGACCCCGCGGAATCGGAGCCCGAATACGCAGACGAATTTGCGCGCCTCCGGGTACAGGGTGGAGAACAGGTGGAACAGGAGGTTGCCCGTGTCCAGATTGGGCGTAATGATGACGTTGTTGCCGCGGAAATCGTCTTCCTGGCCGTCTTCGTTCTGGTACATGTGGGCGGAGCGGGCAGAAAGGGCGACGGATATTTTTATTTCCGAAACGATGGAGATGGACCGGTAACGCTCTCCCCGGGCAATCCGTTTTTCCAACAAACCGGGAACCAGGGCGGCGGCTTGCCGCACCAGTTCCGGGCTCGGACCCTCGTCGGCGCCCCGGTTGGAATAGCTCACCATCGCCCCGTTTATCACCGGCAGAAGGTCTTCGGGTATGAGGTCCCGGGCCACCGCACAGGTTCCCACCGCTATGTTGGCCAGTATTTCCGGGGTGACTACGGCGTTTACGCCTATGTCTCCCAGAACGACTATATTATGGGGGTAGATGTTGTCCGGGTGGTCGTCGGGCAGCACGATCACGCCCACTTCGCAGGGCACGCTCTGGTCGGAAAGGGCTTTTACCAGGGGTCTGAAATAATCCTTGGGGTTGTGGCGGGCACCACCAACGACAATGTCCGCATGGCCCAAGGTTACCGCCATTATGCCAAAACCTGACGTGGTCGCCACGAAGCGCGCGGCAGACTCCGCATCTGCGGCTATTCTGCGGGCAGGAGGGGCGGCAAGCACAGCCTTTGCAAATTCAGCCTGAAGGTCGGGCCGCGACCCGACGGGACAAAAGGCGCTTTCGCCCAGCAGGAACTCGACCTTGAGGCGGTCCACCTTGGGGAGTTCCCTGGCTATCGTCTTCTCTACAGCCTCGCGGGATGCCAGGAATACGGGTTTTGCGAATTTCGGCAGTTCGAAGGCTGCCTCGAGGATGCGGGGATCCTCCGGTTCTATGAACAGCACCACCGGCCTGTTCTTGAGGGTGCTTTTTATCTGGTTGTCGAGTACCGATCCGATTTCGAACATCTGGTAACCTTCCGCCGGCGAGTATGGCGTCGGCCTTGTAGGGCTGTCAAGTTTGGATTGCTACCGCTTGGGTTGCTGCATAAAAAAGCGGTTGACTCCAACCCTATGCGGTCCTATGCTTTGGATATCCGATGATGTTGGATATCCACGGGTGAGGACATGGCAAACGATAAATACAAGGAGATCATCCATGCCTCTCGTGATTTCATAACCCTTATTTCTAGGGACTACACCTACGACTTCGTGAATCAATCTTATGGCAAGGAAATCGGTCTTTCGCCTGATCAGATCGTTGGCCGGTCCGTTTCGGATATCTGGGGTTGCGATAAATTCGAGAAACGGATCAAGGAAAAGCTGGACGAATGCTTCCGGGGCAATGAGTGCCACGAGATTGACCAGTTCAAATTCGGCGATTCCCTCAAGTACATCCATGTATCCTACTATCCCTTTTTTGACGGTGAGAAGATCACCCATGTAATGGTCTACTCCCACGATATCAGCATTATCAAAAAGCTCGAATCCAAGTTGCTGGACTTCGAGTTCAAGGATCCCACCACAGGCCTGTTCAACCGCAGATCCTTCAACATCGTGCTCGACATGGAGCTGGATAAGGCCCGCCGTTCACCCAAGGAGGGTTTGCGGGCAGTGCTTTTTGTAAGCCTGCGTAATTTTTCCCAAATCAACGCCGGTTATGGCCACGATCTGGGAGACCTGCTTCTGGAATCCACCGCACTTCGGATAAAGGAATCTCTCAGGGCAAGCGACTATGTCTTCCGCTTCGACGGAAAGGAATTCGCCATTATCCTGACAACCATCAAGAAAGGGGACGATCTGCCCGTGGTGGTGGAAAATATCCATCAGAATACCAATCTCCCCTATAACAACAAGGGTACGGTCATCTACGTCACGTGCAATATCGGAGCCGCTGTGTTTCCGGACGATGAGGACAATCGGGAGGGCATCATTTCCTGCGCCATGGCGGCCATGAACGAGGCCAAGGAAAAAAATGAGGCCCTGGTCATATTCAACAAGACCCTTCATGAACAGGCCCTGTACAAGGCCAGGTTGCGTTCGGATTTGCGTAAGGCCTTTGTGGAAAAACAGTTTGAAACCTACTTCCAGCCCATCGTGGATAATGATGGGAACATCCAGGGAGCCGAAGCCCTGATACGCTGGAAGCATCCCGAATTGGGCTATGTCTCCCCGGTAAGCTTCATCCCCGTAGCGGAAAATTCGGGGGATATTGTCATGATCGACCGCTGGATCCTGTTCCAGGTATGCCGGTTCATCAAGCAATGGGAAGCGTTCCTGGGCGATAGATATATCTCCATCAACCTCTCCAGCCGGGAATTCTGCGGCATTTCCCTGGTGGAGGACCTGCGGGGGATCATTGCGCTGGAGGGTATTTCCCCTAAATCGCTCAAATTGGAAATTACCGAAAGCCAGAGCATGGAAAATCTTGAATCCGTCGTCGCAAGAATCACGAGTCTTTCCAACATTGGCGTCGATGTGCTTATCGATGATTTCGGTGCCGGTTATTCTTCGTTGGCCTACCTCAAGCGGCTACCCGCCCGGACTTTCAAGATCGACAAATCCTTTGTGGATAGGATAGTCGAGGATGACGAGGACCGGGCGTTCATCGTAGGCCTGATAGCCATGATCGCCAGCAAGCACCGGAAAGTGTTGGTGGAGGGCGTGGCTGACCATGCCCAGTACGAGGTATTGCGGGAAATGGGAGTGAATTACATGCAGGGCTACTACTTCAGCAAGCCCCGCCCGGCAGATGATTTCCGCCGGATGCTGGAACGTGGACTGCCCCTTCCCGAGGTCGCCGATTGATGATTATCGCGATATGAATCCTGGCATCCACTTATTGTACCGGAACCCCGACTTCCATAAGTTTCTTCTCACCCAGGACCATCAAGCCACGTGCCAGCATCGCCGCACCCGTAGCGAGCAGTATCGTGCAGGCGGCCATGATAAGGTTCGATGCCACCATGGTTTTCATGCGGCAGCGGTAACCACAGCGATCAGGAATATCTTCTCTATGGATGCGATGGAAAGGAGGGTGCCGCTCAATATGGGCGAGACCAGCATGATGAGCGATTGGATCGTCCCATTGATGCCACTCACGCGCATAAGCTTGTCTTCCGGTACGATCTGGGGGAGTATGGCACCCACCGCTGGCATCTGGAAAGCGCTGCCTACCGCCCGGAGCGCCGATGCCAAAAAGAGCAGCCAGACGGCCTTGAAGCCCGCAAGGAATACCAAACCCAGCGCAAGGGTTACC
>CAXNJE010000150.1:0-8067 GCA_964202565.1 Breznakiellaceae bacterium
TCGTGGACGAATATTCCGACCGCTTCCTGTTGGGCGAGATTAGCGGCAGGGACGAAACCATAACTGCCTTCCTGGACGCTGGCTTGCACACTGCGAACCTCTTCCAGACCATACAATTCCGTTTTTCCAAGACTTTTTTTGCCGGAGTCATCGACAGGATGGAATGCCATTACCAGGCTCCCCGGGTCCCCACCATCATGTACTCCACCCACGACGCGGGCAGGGGGATGAGCCGCATCGGTGGTGACTGCAGGAAGGCCAGGGTGCTGGCTTTCTTCCAGATGACCAGCAGGGGCATACCCATCCTCTATTACGGCGATGAAATCGGCATGCACAACGCGGATATCCCCATGAAGGAAGCCCAGGATCCTTTGGCTCTGCAGAACCGGGGTGTGCCCAAACGGCTGGCAGCCCTACTGGGCATCTTCCTGAACCGGGACGATTGCCGCACGCCCATGCAATGGTCGGACGAGGCCAACGCCGGTTTTTCGGCAAACCGGCCCTGGCTCCAGCCGGCAGTAGATTATCGGGAAGTGAACGTGGAGAAGCAGGAGCAAGACCCTTCGTCCCTGTTGGTGCTGTACCGTACCCTGTTCGCCTTGAGGAAAAAATACGAAGCCCTCAGTCTGGGACGGACCACAATGCTCGACTCAGGTAGGGGACTATTGGCATACAAACGCAGTGCCGTGGAAGGGACCTTTTTGGTGGTGCTGAATTTTTCGGGAAGAAGGCGTGTGCTTTCCTTGGATTGTCCCTATTCCATCGTGCTTGGGAGCGATACGGGATTTCTGGTGTCGGACGGCAGGCTGGCCATGCCGCCCTTCGCTGCTTGCCTGCTGACCCCGTCCTGATCGGTACATTGTTTTGCATTGACAAGGATATTGTTGCAATATACAATAGTTGTATGATGCAATATAAAGAAAATGGCGAGCAGGTTCCGGGGTTGAGGCAAGCCTTGCGGATTCTGGAACGGGAAATTGGCCACGCCCTCGACAGGGAGGCCGAATGTTGCGGAATAAGCCAGACCCAGTGCCACTTCCTTCTTGAGACGGGGCTGAGGGGAAGCCTGACTCTGACGGAACTCGCCGACATCCTTTCCCTGGACATAAGTACCCTCAGCCGGACGGCGGATGCCCTGGCGGCTGCGGAACTTATCAGGCGGCAACCGGATATCCTGAACAGGCGAAAAGTATCCATCAGCCTCAGTGAAAAGGGCGAAGCCAAGGTTGGATCTATAAACGAATCATGCGACGGTTCCTATGCGCGCATCCTTGAACGGATTCCCATAAATAAAAGGACGCAGGTCATGGAATCCATCCGCTTGCTGGCGGATGCTTTCATGCGGGATGGAAGAGGATTGGGAGCTGAAGAAAAACGCGCCTGTTGCAGTACCGGCCAGGGAATCGTATCGGGAAGAAATAAAGAGGAGGCAAGAAAATGAAGCCCCTATCAGACGGACCGGTGAGCTTTCGGAGGGTCGTGCCCGGCTCTACCCTCGCCACCAAAAAACAAGTTGTCCCCGTGGTATCCGCACAGCTGGAGCTGAAGGATATCCTTGGAGCCTGGAAAGTGCGGTGGGGTATCGGGAGGAACAGATATCGCGTGGAACCAGGGCTGTACGCCCTCGGTGCGCCGACTGCCGAGTCTTCCGTCATGGTTACCGCCAACTACAAGCTTTCCTTCGACGCCTTGCGCAAGGAACTGACAGGCATCAACGCTTGGATACTTGTCCTGGATACCAAGGGTGTGAACGTCTGGTGCGCGGCGGGAAAGGGTACCTTCGGAACTGAGGAATTGATCAGGCGCCTTGGCAGTACGGAACTGAAAAAATTCGTGACCCACCGCACCCTGATCTTGCCCCAGTTGGGTGCCGTCGGTGTGGCCGCCCACGAGGTCGCGAAGGCATCCGGTTTCCGTGTGGTCTACGGACCGGTGCGGGCCAGCGATATTCCCGCGTTCCTGACGGCGGGCATGAAAAAGGACCCTTCGATGCGGAGCGTCCGCTTTGGCCTGTACGACCGTATGGCCATTGCCCCCCTTGAACTTTCCCAAGCCTGGCCCTTCGTCGCCGCGACCCTGGCCTTGTCGCTTCTTTTCCCCCTGCTGGAGCGAAACCTGAATGCGGTCAGTTTTGGCAGGCACCTGCTGGTATTCGCCTCGCCCCTGATCATCGGAACTCTGGTTTTCCCCGCCCTGCTTCCGTACCTGCCCTTTAGGGCTTTCACCTCGAAAGGAGCTGTGCTCGGGTTCCTGTGGACAGTGGTTCTCAGCCTGGTTCTTGGGATGGGGTTGTTGGACGCGGCGGTTTTTTTCCTCATCGCAGGAAGCATCATTGCCTTCATCGCCATGAATTATACCGGTTCCTCCACCTACACCGGCCTGGCGGGGGCGAAGCTTGAGGTGAAATACGGTCTGCCCGTCCTTATCGCGGCTGCGCTGGTTGGAATCGCCCTTGCTGCCTTCCGCTTCGTTCCGTTATTAATTGGAGGTCACTTCTCATGAAGTACGCGTATATCGCAAACGGCCTGAGCCTGAAGCTGGACACGGATACCTGTATCGGGTGCGGTATGTGCATCGAAGTGTGCCCCCACGCCGTTTTCGTACCCGATGGGAAAAAAGTACGTATCGCGGATCGATCCTCCTGTATGGAGTGCGGGGCCTGCATGCGCAATTGCCCCGTAAACGCCATCCAGGTGCAAACCGGAGTAGGTTGCGCCGCGGCCATCATTGGCGGGATTCTGAATAAGGGCAATCCTGGTTGCGGTTGCGGTGAGGGCTGTTGCAGTAACGGCTGATCCCTTGCAGGATAGCAAGATTGCAATGATAAATAGCAATAATCACAGATATTCAATGCCTAAATAGCAGTATACCAATATGCAGGAGTACGCCATGACCAAACCCTTTGCAGTATCAGTCAGCCCCGACGCCGATGAATTCCTTGCCTGCCTGCGCCTTCAGGCCGAACCCAAGAGGGTCCACCCCATCGAAATATATCTGGATGCGGAGATTGAGGATGCGATCGCCGCGCGCTTCGACCTGGAAATCGGTCTGACTCCCGGTGAGCCATTTTTCATGCAGAAGCGCCGGATAGCTGTCCAGCGTTTTCTGGGTTATGACTACGTACTCGCGGGCGCGAAGGGCCTGGCCGTCCAGATCGCCTCCAAGAATGCCGCCGATACCAGCGAGTTGGCCAGGAACGGTGGCCGCGCGTTTATTGAGGAGGGCAGGGGACCGATTGCCACCTGGGAGGAGTTCGAGAAATTTGTCTGGCCCGACTTGTCCAAGGCCGATCTTTCGGAACTGGAATGGTACGAGAAAAATCTTCCCGACGACATGTGTGTTCTTGGTGGACTGGCGGGCCATATAGCAGAAGAATTGTCCTTCCTGATGGGCTATGAAACCCTCTGCCTCGCACTATACGACGATCCAGCCTTGGTAGCCGCGATACGGGACAAGATAAGGGTAATTCACCGTCGCCATTTTGAACTATTGCTGCAATTCCCCCGGGTGCGGGCGGTCTGGGGAACCGACGACATGGGTTTCCGTACCGGTACCCTGCTCTCACCGGACCAGTTGCGGGAATACGCCCTGCCTGCCCATGCGTCCTACGCGAAAATGGCCCACAACGCCGGGCGTCTCTATTTATTGCATAGTTGCGGCAAGCTGGACGACATTATGGAAGATTTGATAGGTACGGTGAAAATCGACGCCAAACACTCCTTCGAGGACACCATCGAGGATGTAGCCGACGCCAAAGCCAAATACGGGGACCGTATCGCCCTTTTGGGGGGCATCGACGTGGATTTCCTGTGCCGTGCTGAAGAAACCGCGGTCCGGCAGCGGGTGCGCAGTACCCTGGACCGCTGTGGTACCCGTGGTTATTGTCTGGGCACCGGCAATTCTGTGGCCAACTACGTGCCCATCAGCCAGTACCTGGCCATGCTGGACGAGGGCAGACGCTGGTCCAGCTAGGCGCTGATCCAGGTAGGCGCTCCTACGCGCGTTCCCAGCGGAGGGCCCGGGCTTTCTTGCCGGATACCAGCACGAGGAATTCCTCCCGGACCCGCCAGGCGCTTATACCCGGGAAAGCCTGGTCCCGGGCGCGTTCGAGCGCGTCGGTCCTGCCGGCCAACAGGACCAAACGTCCGCCGGGCTTCAGCACGCGATGGGCCCCTTTCAGGAAGTCCGTATATAGACCGACCAAAGCGTCATCCGTAAGACCTTCCCAGTCACCCCAGGGCGGATCGCTGATGATGGTGTCGAAAAGGGCGTCCTCGAAGCGCGATAGGTCCCGGGCGTCCAGGATTTTAGGGAAAATGCTGCGGGCTTTCTTTTTGAAAAGGGGATCCTTGAGCTTTTCCTTTAGTTCCGCAACTTTCCCGGTGTCGATATCCCCGGTAAAGATCATCTTGTAGGGGGCCATGAGCGCCCGTTCCAGGGGAATGCTCCCGGAACCGGCAAAGGGATCCAGAAAGACGTCTTCCGGGCCGGCCATCGACATTTCGCACAATAAACGCGCGGTGGCAGCGGGCAGCGACCCCGCGTCCCGCCCGATTTTTGGGGCGGGAAAACGTGCGGAGGCAGTAAAATAGGCGTGGCCGTCATCGCGCAGGGCAACGGACAACTCGACGTCCGGCCGCTCCGACTCGGGACGCAGGCCGGTAAGGCGGGAAACCGCACCCTCCAGGGCTTCGCGGGCGGCCGCTCCGGGGAAGCTGGGTTCATTGCGGATGAAACCGCGAAGGGCAAAAGTCTCAAGCCGCCCGCCCCTGGCGAAAAGCTTGTCCCTGGCAACGCGGGTAAGCGCCCGTTTGGGTTCTGTCTGGTTCAGTCGACCTGAAAGGAGCCGAAATGCCTCCTCCAATCCCGTTGTCGCCACCGAATCCAGCACCAAGGATGCTCCCTGTAAGTAGGCTGAGAATTTGAAAATCCCCGAGATTTCTACCATGAGGGCGCTTTCATCCCCACCGAGAACGCTATCCTTTCCGTAGTCGCGTTCGACGAGCCGTTCCACCAAGGGACGAAAACCTGCCGGAAAGGAAACCCGGAATACACTTATATCCATCCCCAACCCGCCAAATCCGTCTTTTCCCGCGTTTCTGTCCATGACCGTATCATCCGCCGCTTTGTCCTTCCTCGTCAACTATAGAAAATGGAGACATTCGCCGATAGACTAAGCAGAATGACAACGCGCCGTAACCTCAGTTTTACCTGCCTGCTGCTCATCCTATTCCTTCCCCTATTCAGGCTTGATGCCCAGGATAAGATCCATATAGTGAAAAAAGGCGAAACCCTCTACGCTCTGGCGAAAACCTACGGTATTCCTTTCGCTGTTTTGATGGCTGCCAACAAGCTCGTTGATGCGGGCAAAGTACAGGCGGGTCAAAAAATTGTCATACCGGGAGGGACGACTAAACCCACGATTGCAGGAACTGACAATCCGGTTTCCGTCAAAACATCTACATCCACCCACGTGGTCAAAAAAGGCGATACCCTCTACGGCATTGCCAGAAAATATGGTATGAGCCTCACTGAATTGCGGAACCTCAATTCCTTGAAGGATGAATCCTTGTTGAAAGCCGGTCAACGTCTATTGGTTGCGGTGCCGGTGGCCACGGATACGGAGATTGCACCACCCTTAAAAAAGCCTGATTCCGGGCCGGTTAATGGAACGCGCAGCGTGGTCGCCGGCTCCCTCGATTCACGGGTGCTTTGGCCTGTACGTGCCAAGGAACTGGCCTACCTGGATGGAAAACTCTATGGGGTTCTCCTGACCGCCGAACGTTCCGAACGCGTATTGAGCCTTACCGATGGTACGGTGGTTTCAGCTGAACCCTACCGTGGTTTCGGAAAGGTTGCCATAGTCCAAGCCCCTTCAGGACTCGTGTATGTATATGGCGGAAACGAATCCCTCTCTGTCAAACAGGGCGACCGGATAGCACCTGGATCCGAGCTTGGTAGGCTGGGGATAGACGCCCACTCGGGCAAGAGTCAGTTATTTCTTTTTGTGTATAAGGATAACAAGGCCATAGATCCGGCAACCGCTCCCAGATCCTGAATTATGTACTATTGATACCGGTATATGATTCCGGTATCTTGTGGCTGGAAAGAAAAAAAGTATTGATCGATCATGAAAGGGTGGTATATTTTGACAAGTATGATGGCTGTAGCTGAAAGCGTGCACCCGGACACGATCCTGACGGAAGGCGTAGATAGGCTGAAACACCCTGTTTCACCGGTAAAGTCCGAAACGCCCATGGAAACGCACCATCTTTCAGTCCATAAGGATGCGGCGAAAACCACCAAACTCCGTTCCCGCAAGATTCATAAATCTTCTGATTCTTATACGAAGCCCATAAAAAAATCAAAAGTATCCCACGAAACCGACCCTTTAGCCCTGTACCTAAAACAAATTTCCCGTTTCCCCTTATTGACCGTCCAGGACGAACAAAGCCTGGGCGAGAAGATTGCGAGCACCAGGGTGGAGCTTGCAGCGCTGGATACGGTGCAACCGGATTGCAACATGCTCGACCTCAAGGACGAGGAAGCTCTCAGGCTGAGGCTGGCGCGGGAAGCCCTGGGCAACCACCTCATGCTGTACAAGAACCGCATGATCAACGCAAACCTGCGTCTGGTGGTTTCCATAGCCAAGAATTATCAACATCGCGGTTTGTCGTTGCTGGATCTGATAGATGAGGGCAATATCGGCCTGATAGAAGCGGTCGAACGTTTCGACTATACCCGTGGATGCCGTTTTTCCACCTATGGAACCTGGTGGATACGGCAGGCCATCATAAAAAGCCTTGCGGACAAGGGGCGGGTGATCCGCATACCCATCCACATGCTCAACACCATCAAAAAATGCTATTTCGTCGCCAAACAGCTTACCCAGGATCTGGGTCGCGATCCGAGTGCGGAGGAATTGGCCGAATATTTGGGTTTCAGCGTCACCAAGGTCAAGGAAATCCTCAAACTGTCCCAGGAAACCACCAGCCTGGATACCACGGTGGACGATGACAACGTCACCCGGCTTTCGGATCTGATAAAGGATGAAACCCTTGAAGAGCCCTTCGAGCTCGTTTTTTCCATGGCCCTGCAGGAAACCCTGGAAGACGTGCTGGCCCAACTTTCCGAACGGGAAATGAAGATCATCCAGCTGCGCTTCGGCCTGACTGGCGAGGGACCCCTCACCCTGGAAGAAACGGGCAAACTCCTGGGCATAACCCGCGAGCGGGTCCGGCAGATCCAGGAAAAAGCCATAGCCAAACTTCGCGGCCTGAAGGAACTTACCGAATACCACGAAGAGGGTTGAATCAGGTTTCAGGCGCCTGGCTTGCCTGACTATTCCCGGTGTTCAGCTCGCCACGCTTACTCCCGCCGATTTTTCCGCGCATTTTATGAACAGGTCCATGCATACCCGCGCATCGTCCTCCGCCCGATGGGCGTCGAGGGCGTCAAGTTGCAGGTCCTTGGCCAGTTCCTGCAGGCTGTACTTCCACCTGCCGGGGAAGGCTTCCTTCGCGTAGATACGCGTGTCGATAACCGGGTTGGGCAGGGCTGAAAAGGGTGGCTTCCAGGGTTTTATGGTTTCGTCCGTGGCTCCGGGTGCGTCTTTTTCCGGGGGAGGGGCGAGCAGGTCGCCCTGACCGGCAGCTGCTTCGCGCTTTTTTGCGAGAGCGACAAGACGTTCCAGTTCGGCATTCACGAAGGAACAGTCAAAGGGCGCGTTGTGGGCGATTATGGCCGAATCCGCGATGAAACGCAGGAAATCGGGCATTACTTCCGCGATGGAAGGCTTTCCGGCGAGCATTTCATCGCTGATTCCATTGATGCGCGAAGCCTCTTCCGGCATGGGTCTGCCCGGATTGACCAGGACGGAAAAGCGCACCACGATACCCTTCCTGTCGAAGCGGACGCCCCCGATTTCGACGATCCGCTCTTTTTTTGGGTCGAGCCCGGTCGTTTCCAGGTCGAAGGCGACAAATTGACGGGGAGGGGAACCCTTTACAGGATTTCCGGTTCCACCCCCCTGTTCAGTCTCCCCTTCAGCGTGGGAGCCGAAGAAGG
>CAXNJE010000151.1:0-8059 GCA_964202565.1 Breznakiellaceae bacterium
TGGAACCAGCGGACACCCTTGCCAAAAATGGTTTTCCAGTCGAAGCTTCCGGGTTTGAGGTTGGCAGCCGCCTCGTTTGCCCTGTTGTAGAATACCACCGGGGCCCGTACACCCTGCCCACGGTCGCTCCAGACGGTGGCCATGTTGGGTCCCCGCACGCCGTCGTGCCTGAAATGGACATAATAGGGGTGGACCCCCGATTGGCGGACGGTATTCTCCACCCGCTTGCCGATGGGATAATCCACGATGGCGCTGGCTATGGCCGTACGCAGGCCGAAGCAGAGCGAAAGGTTCGCGGCGACGTTGTATTCACCACCGGAAACGTGCAGGTCGTACCGGGATGCCTGCGCGAAAGGCACTACGCCCGGATCAAGTCGGGTTACCAAGGCACCCAGGGCGAGAAAATCGTGCTGGCATTCGTCTTTGCCGGGAATTTTCAATCCGGATATATTCAACAGGGACATGCAAGGCTCCTTTGCCTGAGTATTCTAGACGTTATAGGTCGAGGCACTGGTCGTGCCACCACGGCCGGTCCAGTTGGTATGGAAAAATTCACCCCGGGGCTTGTCGGTACGCTCGTAGGTATGGGCGCCGAAATAGTCCCTTTGCGCCTGCAAAAGGTTTGCGGGCAGGCGGGCGCTCCTGAAGCCGTCGAAGTAGGAAAGCGCGCTGGACAGGGCAGGCACGGGAATGCCGTTGGATATGGCGGACGAAATTACCCGGCGCCACGAACTTTGGGCGGCGTCGACGGTCTTGCGGAAGTAGGGGTCCAGCAGGAGGTTGGAAAGTGCCGGGTTAGCATCGAAGGCTTCCTTGATCTTGCCCAGAAAGACCGACCGGATGATGCAGCCACCACGCCACATGAGGGCGATGCCGCCATAATTGAGGTTCCAGCCGTATTCCTTGGCGGCCTCCCTCAGAAGCAGGTAACCTTGGGCGTAGGAAACGATCTTTGAGGCAAACAGGGCATTTTTCAGGTCGGCGATGAATGCCTTTTTATCCGCGGGGGGCACGCGCGCAGGGGCGCTGAAAACCTTGCTTGCCGCGACGCGCTCGTCCTTGGCAGCCGAAAGGCAACGCGCGAATACCGCCTCGCCAATGAGTGTGAGGGGAACGCCGAATTCCAGGGCGGATATGCCGGTCCATTTGCCGGTACCCTTCTGCCCGGCGGTGTCCAGGATTTTTTCTACCAGCGGGGACCCATCGGTGTCCTTGAAACCCAGTATGTCCCGGGTGATCTCGACGAGGTAACTTTCAAGCTCGGTCTTGTTCCAGTCCGCGAACACGTCCCGCATCTCGTCGGAGGAGAGTCCAAGGCCTTCCTTCATGAGTTGGTAGATTTCGGTGATGAGCTGCATGTCGCCGTACTCGATGCCATTGTGCACCATCTTGACAAAATGGCCGGCTCCGTTCTCGCCTACCCAGTCACAGCAGGGTTCGCCCTTGTCCACTTTGGCGGCTATGGCTTGCAGGATGGGTTTGACCAGGGGCCAGGCTGCCTTGGAACCGCCCGGCATGATGGATGGACCGATGAGTGCCCCTTCCTCGCCACCGGAAACACCGGTACCGATAAACAGCAAACCTTTGGACTCGACATAGCCAGTACGGCGCATGGTGTCCAGATAGTTGGAATTTCCACCGTCGATGATGACGTCCCCGCTCTCGAAGACTTCGATCAGCTGCTCGATGGTCTCATCCACGGCTTTTCCGGCCTTGACCATTATCATGGCCTTGCGTGGCTTGGAAAGGGAGGCGGCAAAGTCGGCGAGGCTCTTGCAGGGAACGATTTTCTTGCCGGCACCCCGACCCTCGGCGAAGTCATCCACCTTGCTTGTGGTCCTGTTATAGACGGCAACTGTAAATCCCTTGCTTTCCATATTAAGCACCAGATTTTCACCCATAACCGCCAGTCCAACCAATCCTATGTCCGCTTTTGCCATCCAGTCCTCCTATATAAAGTCAACAATTAAAGTCCCTCACCTGTCGGATACCTTCCATGGATCATGCCCGCTCCTTCATGCAGAAGCGCGTATGATCATGCTTGTGCCGAAGGTTTTTCCTTCGATCACCGTCGCGTATTCCAGCTTGTTCCGTACCTGCTCAAAAATATAGGCACCCACATCGTCACCGCCTTGGGCTACCGTAGTGAGCGGAGGCCATACGAACGCTGCGTAGGCGTCGTTATCGAAACCGACCACCGCCATGTCCTGGGGAACCCGGATCCCATGTCCAGCCAAACCACTGATCAGACCCAAGGCTATCTTGTCGTTATGGCAGATGACCGCGTCTGCCAGCCGGGCTTTAAAAAGCCCCACGAGGGTAGCTGCTGCACTTTTTCCGCCTGCATACCCCTTTTCCGTATGCAGGACCATGTTCCCGTCGAAGGGCAGGCCCATTCCCGTAAGGCCTTCCCGAAAGCCCTCCCGGCGTTCATCGGAACGGAATTCCTCCACAAGAAGGATAAGTTTGGAACGGTTTTTTTTCACCAGATAGGTGACCGTTTCGCGATAGGCCGAGCGTCTGTCCAGGTAGATCGCCGGATAGGATACAGGCGAAGGGGGGTCTACGAGCATGAAGGGGTAGTTTGAGGTATTGAGGGCTTCGAAAACCGGCGAGGTGGCCTGCCGCATATTGGTAAAAACCACCAAGGCGTCACAACGGGCAGAAATTTCGCGAACCGTGGCTTCCTCGATCTCGCTGGTATCCGCGTACTGCACCAGTATGGCATAGCCGGCGGCGTTGAACAGCTTTGAGACCACCTCGATACGGCGCTGGGTCGCATCGCTGGAAACCGTATTCACCACCATGCCGATTACGCGCTTTCGTCCCGACTTGAGCGCCCTGGCCACCGGATCGAGCCGGTATTCCATGCGCTCCGCTACCTGAAGGACCATGTTCCGTGTTTCGTGGCGGACGTTGGAAGCCTCATTCAGCACCCGGGAAACGGTACGGGCTGAGACGCCGGCTTCGCGGGCTACGTCATGGATGGTTGGCACGATCCTGTCCTTTTGTTGCCATCGGTGGCACAATTAGTATGCCAACAAATTCAGCACTCGTCAAGTTGCACGACAAGGGGTCGTGCACCCAGCGATGGGTTCTAAATGTTATCGCTCAGATACCCGCCGTCCACGGGTATGGAAACGCCGGTAATGAACCCCGAAGCAGCCCGGGACACGAGGAAGATGACGGCGCCGCAAAGTTCATTTTTATCGCCAAAGCGGCCAAAAGGTGTGCGGGAGATGATGGCCTTGCCGCGGGGAGTCAGATCCCCTGTCGCCTCATCCATCAGAAGTGCCCTGTTCTGGTTGCCCACGAAGAAGCCAGGCGCGATGGCGTTTACGCGTATCCCATGGGGAGCCAATTCCTTCGCAAGCCCCTCATTCATGTTGAGCACACCGGCTTTTGCGGCGTTGTAGGCCCACACACCGGAAAGCGGCTTGTAGGAGGTCATGGAAGTCATGTTTACCACGTCGCCTTGGATCTTTTTGGCTATCCAGTATTCCGCGAAAGCCCGGGTAGGGGTTACCAGACCTGAGAGCAGGTTTAGCTGAAGGATGGTCATGAACTTGACCTCGTCCACATCCACGAAGGCGGATTTGCCCAGATTGCCACCTACCCCATTGATCAGGATATCCGGCGCTCCCAGAAGTTTTTCGGTTTCGGCCAAGGCCTTTTTTACCGCTTCCCTGTCGCCGGTATCTACCGTGAGTCCTTCCATCCTGCACCCCGGGGCCTCACTACGCAATTCTTCCACGGCGACGGCGATGGGATGCCCGGTTCCGCGACCCCAGATGCAGACCGACGCTCCGGCCTTGGCCAGGGAAACCGCAATGACGCTGGGCAGACCCCCGGCACCTCCGGTAACAACCGCGACCCGCCCTTTCAAGGAAAACATGGTTTCTACATAGCTCATGATGGCTCCTCCCGCCTTCCCATTCCCGGAATGCGTCATCCATCTAAAGTATCCCGTTTCAAGTTGCTCCGTCAAATGGCCTGCAAACGCACCTTGACCGGTGTAAGATGCCCGCATACACTCGGCCCATGACCAAGCCCGCTATGAGCTATGTTTCCATTGGTAGTCCCGACACCGATCTGGGCGAGACCGAGTTGGAGTCCCTTTTCTCCGGGGCTATCTCACGGGTTGCTGGGGATCTGGGTTCGCTGGGAGCCGAGGTTTTTGGCGGTGCCGCAGTTACACCCCAAAACGGCAAGGTTCTAATCCTTCCGCCTGACGGCACCCGCTACCATTCCAAGGCGGGCTTCCTTACCGATGTGGCCTGTAAAACTCTCGGGAGCCGGGTGGGGGCGGTGATGCCCGCCCTTGGTACGCACATACCCATGACGCAGGAAGAGCTCCGGCGCATGTTCCCCGGTACTCCCTTGCCATTGTTCCGGCCCCACGATTGGAGGCAGGACATAGTCGAGTTGGGCCGTCTGGAAGCGGCCTTCGTGGAACGGACAACTGAAGGCTGTGTGAACTACGATTGGCCGGTCCAGGTCAACCGCTTGCTCAGGGATGGCGGCTTCGGCCTGATCCTTTCCATCGGCCAGGTTGTGCCCCACGAGGTGGTGGGCATGGCGAACCATGCCAAGAATCTGGTTGTAGGCACCGGCGGTAAAGAGGCCATAGATAAGAGCCATTTCGCGGGTGCGGCCTATGGGATGGAACGGATGATGGGGAAGACCGATACGCCCGTCCGAGCCCTGTTCGACGAAGGTCTACGGCGTTTCGGTTCCAGCCTGCCGCCCGTACTCTACGCGCTCACCGTCGTGGGTAGGCGCACCAGGGCGGAAATGGAAGCCGCCCGGACAAATGGTGCCGCTGCTCCCAGTCCGCTCGCGGTACGTGGCCTGTATGTTGGTTTTGGCCGGGAATGTTTCGAAAGCGCCGCTGCGCTGGCCAGGAAGGTGAATGTCGATCTTTTGGACGAGTCGGTACGGAAAGCGGTAGTCTACCTTGAACCCGAAGAATTCCGGACTACCTGGCTGGGCAACAAGGCCGTATACCGCACGCGGATGGCCATGGCCGACGGTGGCGAACTTCTGATCCTGGCTCCTGGCCTTGAACGCTTTGGCGAAGACCGGGGCATAGATACCCTCATCCGCGCCCACGGTTACAGGCCGTCCGCGGAGATCCGCTCCCGCGTGGGCACCCACCCCGAGCTGGCCGGTGCGCTCAGCGCGGCGGCCCACCTTATCCACGGGTCCAGCGAAGGCCGTTTCACCATACGATACTGCCCTGGCCACGGGGTATCGAAAGCCGAGATAGAGTCTGTGGGCTATCAGTGGGGCGATCTTGACGAGGCTCTCATAAGGTATAAACCCGAAACCCTCGACACCGGGTGGAATACCGCACCCGACGGCGAGCGTTTCTTCTACATACCCAATCCCGCCCTTGGCCTGTGGGCCGAGAGATCGCGTTTCCAGGATTGAAATCCTGCGCTATCGAGCCGGCTTGTGCAGGCACCGGCTTGTGCAGGTTGGTGTAGGTTCGAGTGTGAAAAGCTTTCCCGATGGGAATAAATTACCCGATTACCCAAGCCCTCAAGACCTATCGTGTACGGTTCTTTCCCGTTACTTTTTAGTAAGTTCGAAGTCTCATACTTATACGATTCAGATTTGCGTGTCGTATAATTTTATTAAATCTTTGTATTATATAATTATATTATTATCCATAACCTTGTGGACCCTGTCCTGATAAATAAAAATGAATAATTTCTTATAATTATCTTTCTTGGCACGACTATTGCAATATCTATGGCATGGGTCGTTGACCCGAGCGGTACAGCTTGACGGTTCCTCGAAGGAACGTCAGGTTCCGTATGGCTCTGCCCGGCTTCGCATGAAGGAGCCCGGTGCCATAGCGCGCCGTAATCACCAGCTTCTACAGGAGAACCCCATGAAGCGCATTATCGTTATCGTAGCTGCCGGCATCATCGCCGCCGCGTCCCTCTCGGCCCAGGCTTTTGGCCCCGGTATGAATTTTGCCCCCGGAACTGCGGCTGTTGCCCAGGAAATCGTGAAGGTAGAGGGCAAGCTCAGCCTGATCAACGGCATGATCGGCATCAAGGATAAGGACAAGACCTATTACGTCGGCGGCCTCAACCGCCTGATCGGCTTTGTCGACGGCCTTAAGGAAGGCGCCGCGGTCAAGCTGGAAGGTTACGCGGTCGCGGTTGCCGGAGCCCCCGAGTATCTGCATTTCCGCGCCACCAAAATGACCTTCGCCGGAAAGGATTATGACCTTACACAGACCATGGGACGCGGCGGCATGATGGGTGCCGGTTCCCAAGGTGGCGGTATGATGGGTGGCAAAGGCAGTGCCGGTGGACGTGGAGGCATGATGGACGGCGGACGCGGCGGACGCAGGTAGTCCCGACAGCGTATACGCAACTATGGTGCCGGCCTTTTGGCGGCATCGACAGGTGCCCCTCCGGGAATTCCGGAGGGGCACCTTTTTTTTATACAGGATGGAAATGGAGCATAAACAATGTCAGATATAGGGAGACAGGAGCCGGGCGAGACCGTTGCGCAGGCGCACCGGTAGCGGAAAGGCGTTTAGTTCGCTCAGTTTGGCTTGATGGGCACGAGCGATGCGCTCGTCTGCCAGCGCATCCAGGCTTTCCGCAAGCACCGTATCGTAACATTCCACGTTGTATTCAAAATTCAGGCGCAGGCTGCGGGCGTCCCAATTTGTGGATCCAATCAAGGACCAGACACCGTCGACGGTAAAGAGCTTGGCGTGATCGAAAGGCGGAGGAGTAAAATGAACGCGGCATCCGCATTCGATGAGTTCAGACAACTGGGGGCGCATGGCCCAGTCCATGACGGCAAAGTTGCAGCGTAGCGGAAGGATGATATCCACTGCTACTCCACGCAGGGCAGAACACTTTATGGCGTACAGCAAGGCTTCATCAGGAAGGAAATAGGGAGAAACTATACGAACCCGCTTACGGGCAGACGATAGCGCGCCCAGCATGATCTTGAGCATGTTATCCAGGTCCGTATCGGGGCCGTCCGAGATGCCCCGGGCAAGTACCTGTCCCTCCGTTTCTAGCGGGTAAAACCAGGGCGCACCCGAGAGCTGTTCCTGTGTAGCAAAGGCCCAGTCCGTGGCGAAGGTCCTTTGCAAATCCCTGACTATGGGTCCCTTAAGGGCAAAGTGCAGGCAGCGCACCGGGTTCTTGGGTTGCCGGGAGAGCCAGTGACCCTCGCGTATGTTGACGCCTCCGGTAAATCCATAGATTCCGTCGACTACCATGATCTTGCGGTGGTTACGCAGGTTTGCATAGCGGAATAATTTGGGGACCATGCCCGGAAGGAAGGTCGCCACGGGGATACCCGCGTTCTCAAGCCGTTTCGACATGCTCGAACGACTGTACAGGGCACCCAAGGAGTCTAAAAGGATTCGTATCTGAACACCCCTCTTCCCGGCTTCCTGCAAGGCCGAAAGGAATAGGCTTCCCACCCCGTCGTCGTCAAAGATATAACTTATAAGCGTGATGGAACGCCTGGCCTTGGCTATGGCATCCAGCATGGCCGGAAAGGCCGTGTCGCCATCCGGCAGCGGCTCCACCGAGTTACCCGCGGAAAGAAGCTTCCCGCTGACCCGCTCCGCCAGGGTGTCCATGCCGTTCATGCCAGGGTGCAGCCGGGCTAGTTCCGTCTTGCTGAAGGCGATAAGCCCCAGCGCCCCATGCCCGGCACCTGCCTTCCACGCGCGGCTCAGACCCAGCGACGTTCCCGTCCGTTGGATACGGTTTATACCGAAAAGCAGATACAGGGCGGAACCGACGATGGGAGATAACCACACCAGGCCAATCCAGCCTATGATCGACCTGATGTTGCGCTTATGAAGCACAGCATGGACGGTCGCGATGCTCGCAATGATGATGTGGATGAAGGAGAAAAGTGGAGTCCCCAATTCGAAGACAGATTGCGGAATCATCTTTGCCTTCTTGTGGAACGCTCTGGTTTTAGTTTAGCGCATAATGAGGCAAAGAATCAGATTTCGATCCTGAATTTCGTTCCACAGCCGCGTTCAAGGACAATGGTCCCC
>CAXNJE010000152.1:0-8035 GCA_964202565.1 Breznakiellaceae bacterium
TGTACGTACATGTAACTTTACAATATCATGCCCACTCGGCCTTGTCAACGCAATTACATCGTAACCATGCAGCCTGTCGCTACTGCATGCGATGATATGCAAATTTGACAATACATATAAGGTCTTATATACATCTAGATGACTGGAGGGACCCATGCGCAGCATCCAATTTCCAACTGAGAAGCTCGTAATTAAAAAAATATACACCGGAGCGGGTTGGGATGCGGACGGGGAACAAGCAATATCCTGCGAAAAAATCGATCGCATCTACGGACCACTCGTGTTTCCACCGGTTCCGGCAGAACGCTGCTACACCATGGGCAGCTTCGTGGTGTCCATAGACGGACGGATCGCGTTTCCGGCATCACCTGACGGGACCCTGGTGGCCAAAACAAACTGGCTGGATCCCGACGGCGGACTCTGCGATTATTGGATGCTGAACCTGCTGCGCGCCGCGAGCGACGCGGTGATCATGGGCAGTCTGACCCTCAAATGGGAACCACACCTTTCAGGGCGCATCCACGACGCGGACCTGCTGGAACAACGCATCCGTGACGGAGCCAATCCCGTCCCCCTCCACGTCATCGTCTCCTCCACCGGAAACAACCTTCCCGTGGACCATCACCTGTACGCCCAGAATGATGTACCCATCTTGACTGCCCTGTCGCCCGATGGTGCTTCAACCCTTTCGCGACGCTACGCCGACCGCTTTATCCTACTGCCTACCGTGGAGAGTGAGGCTGACTTGTCAAAACTGCCCGGCGATCTGTGCGTTGGGGGGTCGAAATACCTGATAGGGGTTGGTAGCGGCTCGGTCCTGGATGCCGGCTTGTTGCTCAAGATCCTGCGGCGCGGCGGTGTACGACGAACCTTGATAGAGACGCCCACCTTCCTTGCCGCGTTGATGGAGCGAAAAGTTCTGGATGAGCTCTTCCTGAACACCTCCGGAATCTTCATCGGCGGGAAGGCCATCACCATAGGCGAGAATTTCCCTTCCTTCACCCCGGAGAACCATCCACACACTCGGGTGGTAACCATCCATGCCCACAGCGACGCATTCATGTATACGAGATACCGGTTCGAGTATATCTGAAACCTTTCAGGGGGAAGGGCGGGAACGCCGCCCCCGCCGGTTTGAGGTAAGGGCGCGTGCTCCTTGAGACCGCGCTCTGGTTATGGGTACCGTGGGGGCGGATGCCCGTCCGGGGGGGAGCCGGGAAGGTGGTTGCGGTCCTTGTTTGTTTTCCGACCGAGTGACGGGATTACCGCCTGCTCCCCCCGAGCGATGGAACGGTTTTCCATGCCAAGCCCCCTGATTATAGCCCCCTGTTACCCGGTCTCCAGCACCATCCCCCTACGCTTCCGATTGTTTCTGTGGTAGATTTGATCCTGAACCCTATATTCATTCTCCAGGTGTTTTTGGTCTGTGGTTATTCCAATATACACCATAGAGTTGGATGTGGGGTTCATTCTTTTTGTTCGGATTCAGGATAGACTGAAAAAGGAGAGTGCGATGGATTGGAGCAAGAAATCAGCCTTAGAAATTGTTGAAGCTACAAGGGAAGCGCTAACTGAGAATGATGAGTGGAAAACTCGTTATGCTGACTACGCAAAAAAGATGAAAGAGAACCTCTCGATCATCAAAGAGAAGAAGTCACTATTCAACGAGTTCGATCCATTATTCCTATATATGACCATCGGGGAGGCCAAGTCAACCACAGCCTTCCAGCTACGCTATCGAGGCCAAATTGTAGCCGATCTGTATGTAGAGAATGGAGTCGTTTCAATAACGACGGACGGTTATGATGAAAAAAATAGACGGGATTTCGATTGTTCTCTTGTCTTGAAAGACCAGCCTTGGCGGTCACAGGAAGCACAGGGATTCAGAAAACATTTTGCCAATGCGCCAATACGAAGCCATGAATCTCCGAAGGGGAATGAAGAACATAGGTTGGAATCACTTCTCCTGTCAGAGTTTGAGAAGACTGATCGGATTAGCAAGAGGATCGTCAACATACAACCTGTCTCCATAGCGGCGATAGCTCGCTTTCAGATGAAAACGCCATTCTCAGGAAGTAAACTTAGTGAGATAAAGTATTCGACGCATAATGGAGGCGGTATCGATATTCTTGCTCGGATCGGTATAGGCAAGGCCGTTAGGCTGTGTGTCATGGAAGTGAAAGATGAGAATAAGAAGACAGAGCCACCTTATGCCGTCATCCGACAGGCTTTGCTCTATGCCACATTTATCCGAGAACTACTTCGGAGTGAGAGTGGTGCTATGTGGTGGGAATTATTCGGATTCACGGGTGCCATCCCTCGGTCATTATCGATTACCGTCGCTTGTGTCATGCCTCATACTGAGGGAAGTGATCTATCTTTTGATGGAGAGAGTATAGGTATCGACTTTGATACTCTTAAACTTCGCTATATGTATTTCAAGGAAACAGACAATGTGATCACTGAGATCAAGACTTCGATCCCTCAGTGCGCGGTAAGTGGTGCAACGGGACTCGGAAGCAAAGAATGACCATTACCATCCATCGAGGAACACATGAAATCGGTGGTAGTTGCATAGAACTGGAAACTGCCCACTTCCGGTTATTCCTAGACTTCGGACTTCCTCTCGCAATAAACGAAGGTAAGGGTACCAATCCTAGATTCGATCCATCGGCTCCGATTTCTGAGCTTGTCGCCGATGGGATTGTTCCACGGATTCCGTATCTCATTGAAAAAAAGGACAATCAGCCAACTGCTCTCTTGCTTACTCATAGCCATCTCGACCATTACGGCTTGATCCCTCTACTTCCGAATGACTTGCCTATCTACACGAGCAGAGGAACGAAATCGCTTCTAGTGATGGCGAATTTCTTCGGGCAGTCCCAAGTCGACCAAGCTCAGATATTCAGCCTTGAACCATGGAAGAAGTTTGAAGTCAATGGTATTTCGATTACGCCATATCTCGCCGATCATTCTGCTGTCGATGCGTTCAGCTATCTGATTGAGGCTGAGGGGACAAGGATTTTCTATACGGGTGACATACGGGCGCACGGAAGGAAGTATATTCTTTTCAAGAATCTTATTACTAATCCGCCCAAAGATGTGGATTATCTCATAATCGAAGGTTCGATGATCGGGCGCGCGCAAAGCGAGTTCAAGACCGAACAAGATATAGAGAACAAGCTAGTGGAGGAGCTTTCGAGCAAGGGCTTATATCTCGCCTCCTTCTCCTCTCAGAACATTGATCGTTTCGTATCCTTTTTTAGGGCATGTCGAAAAACCGATAGAACCTTAGTAGTCGATCCTTATACCGCCGCAATCCTACACTCGATACGGGAGTTATCCCCCAATATCCCACAGCACGATTGGAAGACTGGTTTCAAGGTCTTCTTTGTCCCGAATAACGCTACAAAGAAGATGGCTGATGATAAATGCCTCTTCAAGTTCAAGTCTGCTAAAATCACGCTTGACGAGATAATGGCGAATAAAGAACGACTGGTGATAAAAGAGAACTGGATGATTCGTCAGATTCTTCTTCATAAGAATCTTCTTGATTCAGCGAAGCTGATCTACTCAATGTGGGATGGCTATCTGGACCGGGACTCCTTTTGGCAACAGCGCGGTGTTCCTATGATACAGATACATTGTAGTGGACATGCCTATAAGGATGACCTCAAAGCAATCATTGAGGCAATCAACCCGAAAGCCGTCATCCCGAATCACACGTTCTTTCCTGAGGCGATGAAGGACTTTTATTCTGGGAAAACTATCGTTCTCCAAGATGGCGAACAGTTTTTCTGTAAAAAGCATGATTGACTTCAAGCAAAACTGCACTTCGAGGGCGTACTAACGGTATCCTGAGGAGGATGCCATGACTTTATCCCTCTCCCCTGAACCTTCCCTTCGGCTCACCTTAGCTCTCGAATGTCCACGATGTCGAGTATTCGACCTAGTACACTGTACATTTTAAAAAGACGGTTTCCGAGGGTGAATAAGCTGTTATAATCTTTCTTAATCAGACTACTGAGACAAGGAAGTAACCATGGGAATCAGATACAAGGTCGCCTTGACACGTGAAGAACGGGACTATCTTGAGAAGTTTTCCAAGACAGGAACAAAAGCCGCACGGTCGGTGCTGTTGGCACGTGCGCTACTCCTTGTCGACGCAGGAGAGCATGGCCCGCACTTGTCGGAAGAATTGGCATCGCAGGCCACCGGTCTTTCATGCTGTCAGATCGAACGGTTAAAAAAACGACTTGACGAAGAGGGGATTGATGCTGCCCTGGAGCGGAAGCAGCGCGAGACTCCACCGACGCCAATCAAGTTCGACGGAGATTTTGAGGCGCACCTGATCGCACTTGCCTGTTCGGATCCCCCTGAAGGCCGGACCCGTTGGACCGTGCGCCTTCTGGCGGAAAAGGCTGTGGAATTGGCTCTTACCGACTCGGTATCGCCCATGACAGTCTGCAACACTTTAAAAAACGAACTTCAGCCTCACCGCTCACAGTACTGAAAAATCCCGCCAGACCACAACACGGCCTTCGTAGCGGCGATGGAGGACGTTCTTGATGTGTACCACCTTCCTTACGCCCCGGATGTTCCCGTGATATGCATGGACGAGTCGAGCAAGCAATTGATCGGAGATGTCGCGCAGCCTATTCCTGCGGCTCCGGGGCACCCGGTACTCCTAGACCATGAATATGTCAGAAATGGCGTTGCGGCAATATTCCTTGAAGTAGAACCACTTGCAGGCAGGCACCATGTAGAAGTTACCGCCGCGGGCGGAGGGAATGGGCCGAATTGGTCCGTGGGATGCTCGACGAACGGTATCCGACAGCGAAGAAGGTCGTATTGGTGATGGATAACCTGAATACCCACGGCACGGCGTCCCTGTACGAATGCTTTCCCGTGGAAGAAGCACGACGTTTGGCGGAACGTCTGGAGATCCATTACACACCAAAGCACGGAAGTTGGCTGGATATCGCAGAAATCGAACTGAGCGTTTTGGCCAAGCAATGCCTTGACCTTAGGATAGGGACCATTGAAACCTTGAAGAGTGAGGTTAAGAACTGGTATCTCGACAGGAACAATCGACAGACAAAGGTCAAATGGCAGATCACCTGCGCAGATGCCAGAGTGAAGCTACGACGATTATATCCGTTACTTTAGAATGTAGATCCCCCCGAGCGAGGAACGTTTTTCCCTGCCATCCTTCCTTAAAGCCCCGCACGTTACCCAGTCTGGTTGAGCTTGACGGATGGGCAAAGCTCGCATAAACTGGAACTTGTATATACCTCTTTGTGGGGAGCTTTCAGGATGGAAGAACAGGTTCAGATGGTGAATTTTACGGTCAACGGCGTGCCGGCTTCGGTGCGGGCGGAGAGGGGGTGGACCCTGCTGCACGTGCTCCGGGAGGTGCTGGGTTTGACGGGGACCAAGTACGGTTGCGGCACAAATGACTGTGGGGCGTGCAAGGTGCTGGTGGACGGCAAGCCGCGCAATTCGTGTACCATTCCGGTCAAGAACGTGGACGAGTGTGGGATTGTCACCATCGAGGGCCTGCAGGAAGGCGGCAAGCTGAACATACTGCAGCGCTCCTTTGTCGAGTGCGGGGCCATTCAGTGCGGGTTTTGTACTCCGGGAATGATAATAAGTGCGACTGCCCTTTTGGCCGCGAACCCTGCGCCCACCGAGACGGAAATACGCGAGGCCTTTTCCAACAACCTGTGCCGGTGTACCGGTTATGTGAAGATAGTGGAGGCCGTGAAGCTGGCGGCTGTCCGCATGGCGGAAGTGCGTAACGGCGCCGCGGCTTTGGCCGGCAAGGAAGCCCTGGCGGGCAAGGAGGCTTCCCGTGGCTAAGAAAGCGGGCCATGAACACAGCGCCGGCTACGAGCAGGCGAAGCTTTTCGAGAAGGGCGCGGCGGAACGGGGCTTTACCTGGGTGGGGAAGGGAATCCCCAACCGGGAGTCCGAAATGAAGGCCGCCGGGGAAATCCAGTACATCGACGACCTGCGGATGCCGGGCATGCTGCACGCAAAGATGCTGCTTTCTCCCCACGCCCATGCGCGCATAAAAAGCATCGACGCCAGCAAGGCCGAGGCCTTGCCGGGGGTGCGTGCGGTGGCCCACTTCTTCAACACACCGCACATCATCTACAACAGCGCTGCCCGCTTTTACCTGGACACCAGTGTATTCGACATGCCCAAGACAGAATACATTTTTGACGAAACCGTCCGCTTCGTGGGGGACCGTGTTGCTGCGGTGGCCGCCGACGATGCCGCGATCGCGGCGGCGGCGATCAAGCTGATAGAAGTGGAGTACGAGTTACTGCCGGCGGTGACCACTCTGGAAGCAGCAGTGGAGGCGACGAGCCCCCAGGCCAACCCCCATGGCGTGGATGGGACGAACGTATGCGGAGGCCGGCTGGCGTACGGAAACGCTGAAGAAGCCGAGGTGCTCGCGGCGATAAACGGGGCTGACCGGGTGTTCACGGACACCTTCAGGACCTCCCGGGTGCACCACGGGTACATGGAGCCGGTGTGCCACATTGCCCACTACACGCGGAACGGCAAGCTGACGGTGTGGACCAGCAGCCAGAACGTGTTCTGCTTCCGCGACGTGCTTTCCACCGCGCTGGACCTGCCGCAAAGCCGCATCCGGGTGATCAAGACCGTGTGCGGCGGTGCCTTCGGAGGGAAGCTGGAAATCATGCACGAGCCGGTGGTCGCGGTGCTTTCGATGCGCACCTTCAGGCCGGTCAAACTGAGGCTGGACCGGCGGGAAACCTTCTCGTCGTCCCGCAGCCGCCACGAGGGAATCCTGACCATAACCAGCGGGGTGCGGAAGGACGGCAAGCTGGTAGGCCAGCACCTGAGGTCCAGCCTGAATACGGGGGCCTATGCCGGTTCGGGGCCGAACACGGTGGGTGCCCAGTCGGGCAAGATGTTCATCCTGTACCAGGCCGAAAAGATGTTCTACTCGGGGGCATCGTACTATTCGAATACGCCATCGGCCGGGGCCATGCGCGGTTATGGTTGCCCGCAGATCATGGTGACCCGCGAGACCCACATGGACAGGATGGCCAGGGAACTGGGGATTGACCCGGTGGATTTCCGCCTTATGAACGTGGTGCAGCCCCACCAGAAAAACTGCATGGGCAACGACATGCACAACGCGCTGGTTGCCGAGTGCATCCGTAAAGGTGCTGCTGAATTCGGCTGGAAGGAAAAGCGGGCGGCGGCCTTGGCCATGCAGGGCGGCAGGCTGCGTCGCGGGGTGGGCATGGATGTGGCCGTCCACGGGAACGGCTGGTACCCGGTGTATCAGGACCTGACGACGGTGACCATCAGGCTGAACAACGACGGGTCAGCCACCCTGCTTACGGGCACCCACGATCTGGGAACGGGCTCGCGCACGATCCTCGCGCAGATAGCCGCCGAGATACTCACCATACCCCCGCTGGAAATCGAGGTGATCGAGGCTGATACCGACGTAACACCATTGGACCTGGGTGCCCAGGCCTCTCGGACGACCTACATTGGCGGGAACGCGACCATCCTGGCGGCCACGGAACTGCGGGACCAACTGTTGGCCGAGGCAGCCCTAATCCTGGAAGTACCGGCGGGAAGGTTGGAGCCGGAAAAGGGTTGGGTGGTAGACCGTGAAAACCCGGACAGGCGGGTTTCCTTTACGGATATCATCGGTTCCGCCCAGGGCGGGAAGCACGGCAGCCAGAGGGAACTCATAGCTACCCGGACCTTTGAGTCCGAGGATTCGGTGGACAGCTACGTGGCGGTTTTTTGCGAGGTCGAGGTGGATACCGAAACCGGTGTGGTAAGGCCCCTGACGCTGATGTCGGTGCACAATTCCGGCAAGGTGATAAACCCGCTGTTATTCGAGGGACAGGTCCACGGTGGCATGCACATGGGCCTGGGCTACGCCCTGAGCGAGCAGATGGTTACCGACCCCGAGACCGGGAAGCTGACCAACCCGAACCTTAAGAATTACCGCATGTTCAAGGCGGCTGACATG
>CAXNJE010000153.1:0-8034 GCA_964202565.1 Breznakiellaceae bacterium
CTGGTGGACAGCCGCTGCCTTCGGGTTGCCAGCTTCGGCTCGCTGCGCCACTTCAAGGCTTCGGAAAAGCCTGATGGTGCCGCTAACCGATGTCTGGATTGCCCCCAGGCTGTGGAAGCCGCCTGTCCGTACTCCGCAGTGCGCTGCTACGTGACCAACTCAGGCCGCGACTGGATTGCGGACTACCTGGTGGACGTCATCACCGAGGGGAGGGGAAGCCCCGAAAATACACAGAAGGCGTTGCGGGAGGGCCCCTACGGCCGATGCGTCTATTCCTGCGACAACGATGTGGTGGACAACCAGACCGTCATGCTGGAATACGAGGGCCCTATCACCGTCAATTTTACCATGACCGCCTTCACCCCCACGCTGAACCGGCAAATACGTATTTTCGGGACCCGTGGGTATCTGGAGACTGATTTTACGAAGATCAGGGTCTTCGATTTCGTGAGCGAAAGCGAGAAGACCTACGATACATCGGTCAAGGACGACGGGGAATCCGCCACTGCCGCGGGCGGCCATGGCGGGGGCGATTACTACCTGATGAAGGCCTTCACCCACGCGGTCGCGACAGGCGACGCCTCCGGCATTTTTTCCGGTCCCGACGCGACCCTGGAAAGCCACCGCATAACCTTTGCCGCCGAACAGGCCCGGCGTGAAGGGCGCGTTATCGGGTTGAAGCCCTGATAGTATCGCAGGACAGGTGCTGTGACAGTGCATGGACAGTGCATGGAAGTGAATTTAACTTGACAAGCGCCCATACGGGGGTGAAACTCAATTATCCGGCTTTACGGGCCACAAAATATGGTAGTGAAGTCAAACGGGACGAAGTATGTATTTTTGTCGGTTTTCTAACAAATCCGACTTGAAGTTCTGACTCCGTCCGTATGATGATTCTATCTTTCAATCACTCAATGCCAAGGAGGCTATTCATGAAGAAGTTTTCGATCGCCGCTGTCACCCTGTTCGTTCTGGCCATGGGCTTGCAGGCCCAGACAAGTGCTGAATTCTGGCACGCCATGACCGGTAAAAACGGTACAATGGTGGAGAGCCTTGCAGAAAAGTTCAATGCCAGCCAGAATTTATACAAAATTGTTCCTGTCTATAAAGGGTCCTATAGCGATACCATGAATGCCGGCATCGCAGCCTTCCGCGCCGGGCAGTCTCCCGCCATCCTCCAGGTTTACGAGGTCGGAACCGCTACCATGATGGCTGCCAAGGGTGCCGTGAAGCCGGTTTACCAGCTTATGGCCGAAAACAACGAAAAATTCGACCCGAACATCTACATCCCGACGGTAAAAGGCTACTATACCACTGCCGACGGCAAGATGCTTTCCATGCCTTTCAATTCCTCCACTGCGGTCATGTACTACAACAAGGACGCTTTCAAGAAAGCGGGCCTGGATCCTGAAAAGGCCCCCGTTACCTGGCCCGAGTTTTTTGCTGCGGCACGCAAGCTCAAGGCTGCCGGCCTGGAAGGCGGTTATACCACCAACTGGATCAGCTGGATCCAGCTTGAGAACTTCTCCGCCTGGCACGACGTACCCTTCGGCACCAAGTCCAATGGCTTCGAAGGCCTCGACACTTCCCTCGTGTTCAATACCCCCCTGCAGATCAAGCATTTTACCCAGATGTACCAGGACAGCAAGGATAAGGTTTTCATCTACGGCGGACGCGAGAACAAGGCCAACCCCCTGTTCATTTCCGGCCAGGTGGGCATGCATTTCGAGTCGATCGGTGGTTATGGCAACATGAAAGCCAACTGCAAGTTTGATTTCGGCGTCGCCCGCATCCCCTACTATCCCGACGTAAAGGGCGCTCCCCAGAACTCAATCATCGGTGGCGCAAGCCTGTGGGTACTTAACGGAAAATCCAAGGCCGAATACCAGGCCGTGGCCGATTTCTTCGCCTTCATCTCCACCCCCGAGATGCAGTCCTACTGGCACCGGGAAACGGGATATGTCCCTGTCACCACCGCCGCCTACGAGCTGACCAAGTCCATGGGCTTCTACAAGGAATTCCCCGGCCACGAGATTGCGATCAGGCAGCTTCTGAACAAGGCTCCGACTGCCAACTCCAAGGGCATCCGCTTTGGAAACTTCAACATCATCCGCGAGATCGAGGACCAGGTGTGGGAAGACATCCTGGCCGACAAGATTTCGGTAAAGGACGGGCTCGACAAGATGGTAAAGGATGGAAATTCGAAGCTCCGCGAGTTCGAGCGTCTTAATAAGTAAACGCCCTTTGTCGACATGAAGCACTGATGCCAGTCGGGGAGCTTGAACCTTCCCGGCTGGCACGTTTTCAAATCCCATCCTTCCAGGAATCGAAATGTCCAAACAATATGAATTCAAGGCCAAACGACTCCCCTATCTGCTTGTACTGCCGCAGATGGTGGTGGTGGTCCTTTTCTTTTTCTGGCCGGCAGTCCAGGCGGTATGGCAATCGTTTTATTTGCAGGATCCTTTCGGCGGTAGGGTCATCTTTGTGGGACTTGAAAATTATACCCGCCTGTTCACGGATTCCTCCTACGGCTATGCGGCATCCTTTGTGGTTTCCATAGCGTTTGCGGTGTGCGTAACCGTCCTTTCGATGTCGACAGCGCTTTTTTTGGCCGTCCAGGCGAACAAGCAGCTTCCCTTCGGCTCCTTCTACAAGACCATGTTGATTTGGCCGTATGCGGTTGCCACCATGGTCGCCGGTGTGCTGTGGCTTTTCATGTTCAATCCGAACGTGGGCATCATCGCCTGGCTTTTCAAGCACAGGCTCAATATTGAATGGAACCACCTGCTCGATTCAAGCCAGGCGTTTTTACTTATAACCATCGCGGCGAGCTGGAAGCAGATCGCCTATAACTTCGTATTCTTCCTGGCAGGCCTGCAGAGTGTTCCTGCCACCTTGGTGGAAGCCGCTGCCATTGACGGTGCTGGGCCGGCCCAGCGCTTCGTACGGATCGTATTCCCCCTCCTTTCCCCGACAACCTTCTACCTGCTCGTCATGAACCTGGTGTATGGTTTTTTTGAAACCTTCCCCATCATCCATCAAGTCACAGCGGGCGGTCCCGGTACGGCGACGAACATACTTGTGTACAAGGTCTGGAGGGACGGCGTGATCAATCTGGATCTGGGCGGTTCGGCTGCCCAGTCTGTCATATTGATGATCCTGGTCGTCGGCCTGACCGTCATCCAGTTCCACTTCATAGAACGTAAAGTGAATTATTAAGGGGCGCATCATGAGAGAACACACCCGTTACCGCCGCGTCCTACCCCATATTTTCCTGCTGCTCGCGATCTTCATCATTGTTTTCCCCATCTACGTAGTGTTCGATGCATCCACACACGCTAACGAGGATATCCTTTCGGCACCCATGCCCCTCCTTCCGGGGGCGCATCTGCTGGAGAATTACACGAGAGCCTTTCTGGAAGGTCCTAAAAACCTGGGTGCCTCAGCCATCGTCATGATAAAGAATTCCCTGATCATGGCCTTGGGGATTTCGACAGGAAAGATTCTGATCTCCCTCCTGGCAGCTTTCTCGATTGTGTTTTTTAATTTCAAGGGGCGGAATTTCTGTTTCTGGGCAATTTTCATCACCCTGATGCTGCCGGTGGAGGTGCGCATCATGCCCACCTACAAGGTCATCTCGGACCTGAAAATGTTGAACAGCTACGCAGGACTCATCCTGCCGATGGTCGTATCCGCGACTGCCGTGTTCCTGTTCCGCCAATTCTATATGTCCATTCCGAGGGAGATAGCCGAGGCGTCCCAGATAGACGGTGCATCTCCGATGCAGTTCTTCGGCACCATCCTGGTTCCGATGACGCAGACCCCGGTGGCGGCCATGTTCGTCATCCAGTTCATCTACGGCTGGAACCAGTACCTCTGGCCCTTGCTCATCACCACCAAACAGGATTTCTATACGCTGCTCATCGGAATAAACCGGATGATGTCCGGGGCGGATGTGCAGATTGAATGGCAGATCGTGATGGCCACCACGTTGATCACCATGATCCCGCCGGTGCTTGTGGTAATCGCCATGCAGAAACAGTTCATCACAGGAATGACCGAGACGGAAAAATAGAAAGCGGCTTCGGCGCCCACCAGAATATTTCCCTGGGTGGCGCTGAGGTACCAGCCGGTGGTTTTGCCAGACATTCTTAAGAGGTCTGGCTTGTAGGATATGGTTGTGATTCGGCAGGGAGCAACGCGGATTTTCTGTCAGCCTGAATGGATCCTTCGGGCATTTCCGTTCATATTCTGTTCTGGAACTCACGGGGTGGGCATCCTGCGTATTTCCTGAAAATCCGGGAAAAATAGTAGGCATCTTCATATCCTGCGGCAGCAGCACCGTCTGCAACACTCCCCCCTTGCATGATAACGGCTTTGGAGGCTTCCAAACGCCGCTCGATGATATAGGATTTCATTGCCTGGCCGGTATACTGCCGGAAAAGATTGGCTGTATGGCTGTACCCATAGGATGATGTCTCCATCAGCCTGTCCAGCAGTCGGGGGTTCCTGTATTCACGCTCGATCAGTTGCAGGAGCCGGAGAACCAGGGTGCTTTTCCGCTCTTCCAAAAAATCTTCTGCCATGAAGGCATCCTGGATGAACTCTTTCAATAACACCATAAACAGCGGAGTGGTTTCAAAGGGCGCATACTGATGGTTCAGCCGGCTGTCGATGCTGTGCATCTCCTGGCATACCCGCCGGCAGAGTTCCGGATTTGAGTATGGTGTCAGCAGCTTGTAGCTGAGCATCGAGAAAAAATCGGTTCTGTCGAACAGGTAGAGCATGAAATGTTGGGCAACCATACGCAGTGGTCCGAGACTGGTTTTACTGGCACTGACCAGACGTCCGGGCGGCACCAGCAAGGCCATATCCGGCTGCAGATGATATTCTGCATTGTCTATCCTGAACAGGGCGCTACCGCTTTCACAGACAAATAAGTCATAGTCGGTCATAGTCTGATCCGCTATAAACCAGTCATCACCGTTTTCCTGGGGATACGGCGTTCTGGTGACATCAAGAGTCAGGTGGCGGTAGGGTATGGTTTTGAAGAAAGGCTGTTTGAGTGCTGGCATGACTGAATTATTCTGTATCTGTCAGAAAATATCCATCTTTATTCAGAATTGATGCATTCAAAGAACCTGCGGCAACGCCTACCATGATACAGCTGATTAAACTACATACAAAAGGGGAAATCTGCCATGGACACCGTGAAATTGGCCGTTATAGGTCTGGGCAATATGGGAACCCAGCATTGCGATGTCATATCGGACATGAGCGAAGCCGTCTTGACGGCGGTATGTGATGTGGATGAAGCAAGGGTACAAGCAGTTGAGGCAAAGCACGGTTGCAGGGGGTTCACGGATTCAGCGGAGCTGTTTTGCGGCTGTGATCTTGACGGTATCGTGATTGCCACGCCCCACAATTTTCATGCGCCTCTGGCAATCGAGGCTTTCGGGCGGGGCTTGCATGTTCTGACCGAAAAGCCGGTTGCATGCCATGGCAAGGATGCCCTCGGAATGGTGTCGGGTTGGCAACAGGCGCGGATTACAAAACCGTCGCTTGTCTTCGCAGCCATGTTCCAGCAGCGAACGCAGGATGCAGCCGCCAAAATAAAGGATATTCTGGATCAAGGTGAGCTGGGAACACTGATCCGGGCCACCTGGATCATTACTGATTGGTATCGGACCCAGGCCTATTTCAATTCCGGTGGCTGGCGGGCTACCTGGAAGGGAGAAGGCGGCGGTGTTCTGATGAACCAGTGTCCCCATCAGCTCGATATGTATCAATGGTTTTTCGGTCTTCCCAAGCGGGTTCAGGGTTTTGCCTCCTTGGGTAAGTATCATGACATTGAAGTGGAGGATGAGGTGACAGCCTATTTTGAACATGAGAACGGAATGGTTGGCCATTTCATCACGTCCACAGGGGAAGCTCCGGGAACCAACCGGCTGGAGATAGTGGGCGAATACGGCAGACTCATCTGGGAGAATGGCTCATTGAAATTTCACAGGAACCGGATATCCCTGCTCAGGCACCTGAAGGAGGCCCAGACTGGTTTTACCAAACCCGAGTGCTGGCCTACCGATATTCCCGTCCAAACGGGTGGGGGGCTGCATCGGACCATTATCGAAAATTTCAGGGATGCCATTCTGGGCCGGACAGCAAAAGTCATAGCACCCGCCGAAGAGGGCTTGAATTCCCTGGTTCTGGATAATGCCATTATGCTATCAAGTTTCGAGCAGCGCATGATCGGGCTGCCGCTGGATGATGACCGGTACCAGGATCTGCTCAAAAAGTTGATAGCGGGTTCGGGAAAGGCAAAACAGGTCCGGAAAATATCAAACAATGATTTCGGCCTATCCTATTGAATAGAGGAATAGTATGTATTATACAGGTTTTGCCGATGAAGCGGGCCGCAGCATCGAAGTTCAGATTCAGGCCACGAAAGCTCTGGGATGGAGCAGGATGGAATCACGAAATATCGACGGCATGAATGTCCATGATATTTCCGACGCGGCTTTTGATCATGTAGCCGAACAGCTTGACCGCCACGGGGTCAGGATTAACTGCTTTGGCAGTACTGTCGCAAACTGGAGTTGCGATCCCAAATCCGAAGAGGACTGGCAACGATCGCTGCAACAGCTCCAACGGGCACTGCCCAGAATGCAGCGTCTGGGCTGTACCATGATCCGGGGAATGAGCTTTGCCCGTTTGCGTGATACTTCCCTGTATACCGCAGAACTGGAGAATGTTATTTTCAGCAAAGTCAGAACCCTGGTGAAGCTGTGCGAAGATGCCGGAGTCATGTATCTTCATGAGAACTGCGAAAACTTTGGAGGGATGTCATCGGAGCACACCCTGAAGTTGCTGGATAAGGTCAAGTCCCCCAACTTCAGGTTGGTGTTCGATACGGGTAATCCGGTCAATTCCATGGATTTCGGCACTGGTCAGGGGAAGTCCATGCAGAATGCCTTTCAGTTTTATCATGAGGTCAGGGAATTTATCTCTTATGTGCATATCAAGGATGGTGTTTTCCGGGCCCTCCAGAGCGAGCAGATATTCAACACCACTGATTGGACCTTCCCGGGGGAAGGTGACGGCTGTGTGAAAGAGATCGTTGCCGACCTGTTAAAAAGCGGCTACAACGGTGGATTCTCCATGGAACCGCATATGGCCATTGTCTTCCATGAGAAGGATTCTGGAAGCAGGGACGATTTCATGCGGAATAATTATGTGGAGTATGGCCAACGGTTCATGAAGATGGTGAATGCCATTGCCGCTGAAACCGGTATTCCAATTACGCTGGAATGATGGAATAAAATAGGGAATATGATGGTTGGTAAAAAGGGCAAATTATTTGGGGGAGCATCAATGGGCGCACATAAGCTGATCAGGAAATCCGGGCGGGAAATCATCCTGGCGAATCTAAGTCACGAAAATCCGGAGCGTCCGGGGATCACCTTCGACAGGGGCCGCCTAAACGATATGGCCCTTGTCTGGGCCTGCGAGAGCGAAGGTTATGCCCAGAAACGCTGGACCGAGGGCGAAGTGGAATACTACGACGACCGTTGGGGCAACATCTGGAAGCGCATGAAGACCGGGCCGATCAAGGGCGAGATCCACCGCCCAATACTGCCGGACTGGGAAGGGCTGAAGGAGTTCCGCGCGCCCCGGTATGATATCGATAAGACTGCGGACCATTTCCGTGCGGGCTTTGCTGCGGAGGCCGCCAAATCACCGGACGACAAGTACCGGGTCGCCGGCATAGGGGGCTGGATTTTCGACAACGCCCGCTACCTGCGCAAGCTGGAAGTGTACCTGCTGGATCTGGCCTTATACCCGGATGAACTGCGCATAGTACACGAGCGGGTGGCAGTAATGTACGAAAGCCTGATACTCGCCGCCGCGAAGGCAGGAGCCGACGCCATCCATATAGGGGAGGACATGGGGACCCAGACGGGCCTGCTCTTTTCGCCCGACATGTTCCGTTCTTTTTTCAAACCCCTGTATACCCGCCTCATGGGCATGGCC
>CAXNJE010000154.1:0-7981 GCA_964202565.1 Breznakiellaceae bacterium
CTGCGCGGGGCGAGCAGGGCCTTGCTGTTTCCCTGGTCCCGGGGCGAGGGAGCCGATGTGGCGATGGAAGCTGCCCTGAACGATTTCAGGAAAATACTCATCCACTATACCCGAAAGGAAAACCAGCTGTTTCCCTACCTTGAGGCCAAAGGCTTCGACGCGCCTTCCAAGGTGATGTGGGGCAAGCACGACGAGGTCCGCGCCCTCTTCCGCGAGGCCGACGAGGCCAAAGCCGCCGGGGACCGCGCAAAACTGCGCCGCGCCGTGAACGCCATGGCCGGCAAGGCGTCGCGCATGTTCTTCATGGAGGAACGCATACTCTTTCCGGCAGCTCTGAACAAGCTGGACGAGAAGGACTGGATAGCCATACGCCGGGGCGAAAGCGCCATCGGCTATGCCTGGGTGGGACCTGGCGGGGCCTGGGACCCTGATATCGCCGAAGCCAAGTTGCCTCCCCCTCCGCAAAAGTCGGATATATTCCCTGAGGGACGGCCCCGGGAAACAGGAATGTCACCGGAAGCAGAAAACGAAAAACCTCTAAGCGAAGGCCAGAGCCCGCAAATTCCGCTTCTTCCCCCGCCCGACGAGGCCCCGGGGGCGATACGCCTGAGCGAGGGCTGGCTGGATGCCGCCCAGATAGACCTGATGCTCAAATGCCTGCCGGTGGACCTGAGCTTCGTGGACGAGCACGACCGGGTGCTGTACTACACCGACGGCAAGGAACGGGTTTTTCCCCGGAGCCCCGCTGTCATAGGCCGGGACGTGCACAATTGCCATCCCCCCAAGAGCGTCCACATCGTCAAGAAAATCCTTGATGCCTTCCGGGCCAAGGAAAAGAGCGAGGCGGAATTCTGGATCGAGATGGGCGGAAAATTCCTGCACATCCGGTATTTCCCGATGTACGACGCGGGTGGCGTTTACAAGGGTTGCCTGGAGATGACCCAGGATGTCACGGGGATCAGGGCCTTACAAGGGCAACGAAGGCTCCTCGACTGGACCTGATGGTAGTGCTACGAAGATTATGGTTTTTATACTCCAAGTGTATACCGTATAAAGGGATATGCCACCGGCAATGGTCATCGGGAAAGTGGAATGACTAAGATATTACTATATATATACTTAAGCGTAGCTTACCCCTAAGCTTCATGACACTGTGTAAAAGCTGAAAGCGGCCTTCCAAGCCGTTAGCTTGTCCGCCGCGTTTCTGAACGCGCGGCTGGGCACGGGGCTGGACGAGGGCACGCGTACCAGACCGACTATCCGGCTGGGGACCGCCTCGTTACAGACGCCGATGTCCCACGGCATCGGTCCTAGGAGTACTGGCGGAATGGGTCCGTGCACGCTGAAATGTCGTGCGAAGGTAGCTGCCGCTTTGAACCCGTTGAAAACCACCCGGACTATGCCGGGATGTTCTGCAAGAAAAACAGAGATGGGATTCGGTTTGATGTTTCGTATGGCCTGATCCAGGCTTCCTGCCCGCTCGCATTCGGCTATCACATCCCAGACGGTTACGCCGTGCTTGTCGAGCAGGGCTGTTTTCTGCGCCCAGCTTGCGGGTGGGGGTTCGCCCAGAACGGTGGAAATCAATAGCCAGAAATGATTGCGGTCGTAGGCGTAGTATTCTTCCGCCGCCAAGGAAGCGACGCTGGGGAAGGATCCAAGCACCAGGATGCGCGCATCTCCGCCCACCAGCGGAGGGAGCCCGCGCAACGGCCCTTTCAGCATCGGTCCTTTCAGATCCTGACTTTTCAGATCCTGTCCTTGGATGGCGCAAGAGCCTCGTGTATTCCATCGGCAAAGGTGATGCGCGGTTTGAAACCCAGCGTTTCAAGCCGGGATGGGTCAAGGCGGCAGTCCTTGGGCCGGGGAGCGCCGGCGGGCGGGTTGGGATCACTCTGGACAAGAGCAGAATCCAATCCCAGTTCCTTCGCGATGACCAGGGCCATTCCGTACTTGGTGATTTGCTCGGCCCCGGCGAAATGGAAGATACCGGCCGGGACGGGGTCAGACCTCACGAGCAGGGCGATGGCCCGGGAGACGTCCTCGGCGTGGGCGGGGTAGCGCATGGCCCAGTTTTCGGCCTTGAACGGTTTCCCTTCCAGCAGCTTGGCCGCGAGTTCGGTCACCGGGGATTCGGAGAGGGTTTCCACATGTCCGTAAAGGATGGGGATACGGATTATGGTGAATAATTCCGCACCCTTCTTTGGGTCCGCTGCCGCATAGGCGTCGCGCACGGCGCATTCACCGGCAAGCTTCATCCTGCCGTAAGCGTTGAGCGGACAGGTTGCGTCTTCGGTCCGGTAGGGCGGTGTAGTGCCGTCAAACACGTAATCGGTGGAAATGTAGATGAAACGGGCCTCCCGTGCGGCGGCAAGTCCGGCAAGAAACGCCGTCGCTCCCACATTCAGCCTTTCGGCGGCTGAAGGATCGCCGTCTACCACGTCGGGCCGGCGCTCGGCGGCGGAATGTACCACCACATCGGGGGCCCATTCAGAAAAGGCCTCGCGCACGGCTACCTCGTCGGTCAGATCAAGGGGACGCAAAGGCGGCTTGATGCGGGAGCGGGCAGTGCCGATCAGGACGCCATCCTTGCCGACCAAGGGCGCCAGATGAACCATCAGGGAACGGCCGAGAAGCCCGGAAGCTCCTGTCAACAGTATTTTCATGCTTCAATCCTGGTCATAAAGGAGTTGGGCCAGGGCTTTGCCGTCGGTAGCCTGCCTTGCAGCCTGACGGAAGGTTCCGTCGTGTAGAAGTTTTGCCAGTTTGGACAACAGTTTGAGGTGGTCCGTCGTTCCGCCCTTTGGTCCCGCCATCATGAACAGAAGGTCCACCGGCTGGCCGTCCAATGCACCGAAAGCTACTGGCTGCGCCAGGTGTACCACAGCCAGCAGGGTCTCGGTCAGGGAGTCGCACAACGCATGGGGGACTGCCACGCCCTCGCCTATCCCCGTGGAAGCCAGCCGCTCCCTGGCGCGTATATCCTCCAGTAACCTGGACCGGTCCGGAACCTTGCCACCCTTGGCCAGCACGTCCACTGCGGCAACCAGCGCAGACTCCTTGTCCCGGGCCTCGACCCTGTTCGCCACGCAGGAGGAATCAAGTATTTTAGCAAAACTGATCATGATCTTGCTCCTCGTTCGGGTACAGGAATTAGGGGACTATTCTATCAAACAAGCCGAGGGCTGGAAAGTAACCGCCGGAAAGCAACTCAGGACGAAGGCGGCCTCAGATTCGGAGTTGGAGGATGCTTCATGCCCAGCCGGTAATGGGTGCCAGTTTCCTTGCGTTTCCAGACCACGGAGACGCTCTGGTTCATCGGATGGACCAGTGTTATCGCACCGGGCCTCCTGCACTCCAGCACGCAGCAACCGCAGTACCAGCACTCGTCGGGGTACAGCACGAGGGGCGGCTTGCCCTGCTCGGGATTGGGCATGAGGACGTCCGAACGGCAGATGCCCACGCAGAGGTTGCATCCGTTGCACAGTGTGGGATCGAAATCGACCGCACGGTTGGGTACGGGCGGATTCGGCAGCATCAAGGTTTCGCTCATCTTGTCACCCCTTCGCGGGAAGGCCGCAATGGGCCTCGTAGTTTTCTTTCAGGCTTGCCTTGAAAGGTGCACGCACATGGTAGTCGAAAGGCAGGTCCCGGAATTCGGGACCCGAGGAACCCAACCTGATGGGTCGCAGGTTTTGCCACCCAGGGGGATCCACCTCCGGATAATCGATGCGCTGGAAATCAAGGTAATCACTGCTCGCCTTCCGCGCGAGGGAAGCATGTACGACTGCTTCCCCGACATCGAGCATGGCCAGGCACTCGACCGCATGCATGAGTTCGTGGGGATTCGCCGCGCCCACCCTTGCAGCCTCTGCCTCGCGTACTTCGGAAAGGATCCTCAAGCCTTCGAGGAGTCCGCCCTCGCTCTTGTACTGACCACAACAACTTTGCATTACCCGCCCTATTCCGGCGTTGAATTCTTTCCACCCTATTGGCCGCCCGATCGGTGAAAGTGGCGCATAGATCCTGGCTTTCTCCTTGGCGGCCTGGGCCGCATCCGCCTGCGGGAGCATGGTGCCGGCTGCATACTCCGCGGCTTTTCGCCCCGCATACCGGCCGCTCGCGGCCGCGCTCGAATGGGCGCCGGCACCGAAAATGGCGCCACCAGCGGCGTACAGCCCCTCCAGGTTGGTCCTCAGATCCCAATCCACCACGACACCGCCACCTCCCCACATCCGCCACTGGGGCGCCCCGACACCGGACCAGAAGTTCGAGTGTCCGTACGACGACGGGTCCATCAGGGGAACCTGGAGCATATCGATATCCGGGTCGAAGCCTGCCCTGGTCAGGGTCTCATAGACGGGAACGCGGGTACGCCCCTCGTTTCCCACCATCAAACCAAAAATCGCCCGCCTTTCACGTTCCGGCATGAGCGTCAGGTCCGCATAGAGCGGCAGTACGAATTCGCCTTTCCTGATACGCTCGGGAAGGTCCGGAGACAGCTTCTTGGTCTGATTCTCGTAGCTTGGCGGCACGCGAAGGCCATCGCCGAGCATGAAGCGCTGCCCTTCAGCCGGGGTAAAACGCTCGCCGATGGAACCAAGCTCCTTCCCATCGCGGTCGATCCAAGGCACCTCTTTTCCGTTGGCGTCGACGATGGGACAGCCGTGCCAGGTGTTGTGTGCGTTTCCCACCCCGTACGAAATGTAGGCCATGGTCCCCGAATCCTGGTGGGTCTCCTCAAGGCGGGCAAACTCGACACCGGCCTTCCAGGCTGCGGCCACACCCTCCCCCGTACAGTTGGGATCGCGGAAGGTCGACCGGTATTCGGTCGAGAAATTCCACATCCGTCCGGGCAGCCCGGTTGCGAGAATTACGGCCTTTGCACGGATGATGTAGAACCCGCCAGTCCGGGTGTCCAGGCCCGTGACACCCGTGATCCGGCGCGAGTCACCCTCCCCTTCGGTGAGGAACGAGGTGATCATGACCCGATCGAGCAGGTCCACACCCCATTTTTTCATCCCCCCGTGGAGCGCGGGTTTCATGTTGTGACCCCAGACGCGGAGTTCGCAACGGTTTTTATAATCATAGGCGAACAGCAATCCCGTTTCCGGATCGCGGAAATCAGCGCCCTCGAATTCACCCTTGCTGTCGTGGATGCGGACGCCCAGGGCTTCGCAATCCAGAAGCGCGTCCCAGCTTTCCCGGGCCACCACATAGCGAAGGGGGCCGCAATCGTACCCGCCGCAATCGGCAAGCACTCGCTCCGTATATTCTTCGGGGCTCACCCTGGAGCAGGGATTGGTACAGGCCGATAACCAATGGTCCACGCCTGCTCCGCCGTTCCCGCTCCACTTCGACGCGGTCTTTTCCACCACCAGGACTTTGGCGCCGGCCTTGCGCGCACTAAGAGCCGCGTGGGACCCGGCTATTCCCCCACCGCAGACGAGGACATCGGTCGACAGTTCCCGTTCCTCGCCGTAGCGTACGGGATAGGGCCAGGCAGGGACAGGTTTGCCGCTTCCCACGTATTCGTGCCAGGTGCTCATGCAGACAGCCTCCCTTGTTTCTACACCGATATCCCAAGGTCAGGACCGGATGCTCTGATCTTTGCCGGAATGCGCATATTTGTCAAATCATGTTCGAGCCCCGCTTATTATCATGCGCTTGCCCGCGCCAATCCCCGGTGCTATAGTGTGCAACACGCGGAGGAATACGATGGAATGCATACGGCTTGGCCGGACAGGGCTCATGGTGAGCCGCAGCGGATTCGGTGCCATACCCATACAGCGGATTCCGGAAGTGGAATCCTCCATCCTTCTGCGCAAGGCCTACGACAACGGGATCAACTTCTTCGATACAGCCCACGGCTATACCGATAGCGAAGAGAAAATAGGCAAGGCACTAACCGCCGTGCGGTCCAACATCGTGCTTGCGACCAAGGGAATGGCAAAGGATGGCAAGACCCTTCAGGAACAGCTGGAGCTCTCCCTTAAAAGGCTTGGAACCGACTACATCGATATCTATCAGATCCACAATCCAGTCAGCTTTCCGCGACCCGGTGCCGAGGACGGACTGTACGATGTCCTTCTGGCAGCCAAGCGAAAAGGGCAGATCCGCTTCATCGGCCTGACGAACCACCGCATCGTGATAGCCCGCGAAGCCGTGGCGTCGGGCCTGTACGACACCATCCAATTCCCCCTAAGCTCGCTCTCCTCAGCGGAAGACCTGGAACTCGTGGAAGCCGCACGACGTAAGGATGTGGGTTTCATCGCCATGAAAGGACTCGCCGGCGGACTGCTCAGCGATGCGCGCCCCACCTTCACCTTCCTGCGCAACATAAATTGGCCCGTACCCATCTGGGGCATTGAAAAGGAATGGCAACTGGACCAATTCCTCGCCCTTGAACGGGACCCCCCTGTCATGGACGAACAGATGCAGGCAATAATTGCCAAGGACCGTGCCGAACTGGCACAGTCGTTCTGCCGCGGCTGCGGTTACTGCCTGCCCTGCCCCGCCGGGATCGAAATCAACTTCGCTTCCCGTATCACACTGCTTATGCGACGGATGCCTCCCGCTCCCTACCTCAGCCCGGTGTGGCAGGAAAAGATGGCCCGCATAGAAAACTGTACCGCATGCGGACAATGCCGTACCCGCTGCCCCTACAGCCTCGACCCGCCCACCATGCTCAAAACCCAGTTACGGGAATACCGGAAAATACTGGAAGCACAGCCAAGCTGAGGCTCACCACCCCGGATACCGCTTGACCCACCATTTCCGCTCCCCGCCACTTGCCCCGAGCCGCCGCCATCGGTACACTCTCCCCCATCATGCTCGACTACCGATTCATCAAGGACAATCTGGACGCGGTAAAGACCAACATCGCGAACCGGAACATGAAAGCGGATGCGGACGCCGTCGTCCGTCTTTTCGACAAGCGCGCCGAACTCGTGGGTGCCCTGCAGTCCCTCCAGCAGCAGCGGAACGCCAACGCCGCCGCCATGAAGGCCAAGCTGGAAGCGGCTGACAGGACGCGCCTCATCGACGAGGGCAAGCGCCTGAAGGACAGCATCGCCGCCGCAGAGGCCGAACTCGCCGTCACCGAAAAGGAACTCGACCTCGCCGGCCGCCGCATACCCAACATGGCCCACCCCGACGCGCCCATAGGCAAGTTCGACACCGAAAACCCCGAGGTGAAGCGCGTGGGCACGCCCACAAAGTTCGACTTTGAACCCAAGGACCACGTCCAGCTGGGCCAGGAACTGGACATCATCGACTTCGACGCGGGCACCAAGGTTTCCGGCACCAAGTTCTATTACCTCAAGAACGAGGGCGTCTTCCTGGAACTCGGCCTGGTCCGCTACGCGCTGGACATACTCGTCAAAAAAGGCTTTACCCCCTTCATCACCCCTGACATCGCCAAGGAAGAAATACTGGAAGGCATAGGCTTCAATCCCCGGGGCGCCGAGTCCAACGTCTACACCGTGGAAGGCGAGGCCTCCTGCCTGGTGGGCACAGCCGAGATAACCCTGGGCGGCTATTATTCCGACACCATCATCCCCCGGGACAAGCTGCCCCTGCGCATGGCCGGCCTTTCCCACTGCTTCCGTCGCGAGGCGGGCGCCGCCGGCCAGTTCTCCAAGGGCCTGTACCGCGTCCACCAGTTCACCAAGCTGGAAATGTTCGCCTACTGCCTGCCCGAGGACTCCGGCAGACTCCACGAGGAACTCCGCGCGGTGGAGGAGGAAATCTTCTCAGGCCTCGACATCCCCTTCCGCGTGGTGGATACCTGTACCGGCGACCTGGGTGCACCCGCCTACCGCAAGTGGGACCTGGAGGCCTGGATGCCCGGCCGCAACGGCGGCGAATGGGGCGAAGTCACCTCCACCTCCAACTGCACCGACTACCAGGCCCGCCGCCTGAACATCAAATACAAGGACGACGACGGCAAGAACAAGTACGTCCACATGCTCAACGGCAC
>CAXNJE010000155.1:0-7867 GCA_964202565.1 Breznakiellaceae bacterium
ATTCTTTCGCATAGACGCCTTGGTATCCCAGATTATGCACAGTCAGAACCGATTTCGTGGCAGCAAAGCCATCAACGCCCTCGCCATACCGAAGCATTACGGGGACGAGTGAAGTTGGCCAATCGTGGGCGTGCAGGATATCCGGAAACCAGTCGAGTTTCCTGCAGAGTTGGAATACTGCACGGGAAAAGAACGCGAAACGTCGCGTATTATCCGCAAAATCGGGTTCGCTCGGAGTGCCGTAAATACCGTCCCTGCCGAAAAAGGCCTCATGATCTATAAAATAGACAGGAACTTCCTTGACGGTATCGGAATCCTTTGTGGGTGGTAATTTTAAGGATGTGCTGTATACCGCCGACCACTCCTCACCCCATCCGACCGGTACGCCAAGCGGGCCTTCCAATTTTTTAAGTTCGGTCCTTTCAACACTGTAATAGCGGGGAAGGACAATACGCACATCGTGTCCAAGGGCTGCAAGTGCGAGTGAAAGTGCGGTGACCGCATCCGCAAGACCTCCGGTCTTGGCGTAAGGAACCGCCTCGCTGGTTGCCATTAAAATCTTCATCCAAAGCCTCCTGGAGCATATTCGAACTAATTATAGCCACAGAATCCAAGGGCTTCAATCGAAGGTTGTGGAACTCTTGCTTAGGAACCCAATTCTCAGCCTATTAGAGCTTCAAAACGATTCCAGAATCGATAGATTATGGTCCTGAACAATTTTCAGGCCATGGGCAAGATCCTCGACCTTAAAAATGACAATAGCCTTGTTCAGTTTTCCTTCCAACGAGGCGTAAAGGTATTCGATGTTCACGCCCGTGTCCCGAAAGAGGTCCATGACCCTTGCGAGGCTTCCGGGTTGATCTGGAATCTCCACCGCAAGGACATCCGTAGCCCGGGTAGTAAAACCTGCCTTGGACAAGGCTTCCATTGCGAGGTCGGGCTTGTCGGCGATTACCCGGAGGATGCCGAAATCGGCGGTATCCGCTATGGAGATGGCCCGGATGTTGATGCCGGCCTTGGCCATGACGCCGGTTACTTCCGCAAGTCGACCCGCGTTGTTTTCAAGGAAAATGGAAATCTGTTTGATTTGCATGAAAGCCTCCTAGATCTTACGCTTGTCGATGACGCGCTTCGCTTTTCCGACGCTGCGTTCGATGGTTTTGGGTTCTACGAGTTTCACTTTGAGCGAAATGCCCAATTTTGATCTCATTACATTTTCAATACGGGATCTCAGGATTTCCAGTCCCCTGGTCTCATCCGAGAAAAGATCTTTTTTAACCTCCACCTGTAACTCCACCTCGTCCAGATGGGTAGGTCCGCGGTCCACAACGATGAGGTAATGGGGATCTGTGCCTTCGATCTCTATCAGGGCATGTTCGATTTGGCTGGGGAACACGTTGACACCGCGTATGATGAGCATATCGTCGGTGCGGCCGAAAAGGCGGTTCATTTTTATGGTGGTACGGCCGCAGGAACAGCGTTCGCGGCGGAGGAAGGTGACATCCCTGGTGCGATAGCGCAGGAGCGGAGTCCCCTCCTTTACCAGGGTGGTGAAGACCAATTCGCCCTTCTCGCCGTAAGGAAGCGGCCGGCCCGATTCGGGATCGATTATTTCCGGGTAGAAGAGGTCCTCGTTGACGTGTAACCCGTCCTTGGCCTCGCATTCGAAAGCGACCCCGGGTCCTGTAATTTCGGTGAGTCCGTAGATGTCGAAGGCGTCGATGCCGTATTTGGCCTCGATCTCCTTGCGCATGTTCTCGCTCCAGGGTTCCGCTCCGAAACAGCCTGACTTGAGATTCATGGATTTGAGGTCGTAGCCGGTTTCGGCGGCTTCCTCCGCCATAAAGAGGGCATAGGACGGCGTGCAGGTAAGGATGGTGCTTCCGAAGCTCTTCATAACCATCAGCTGCTTCTGCGTATTCCCGGAGGACATGGGAATAATGTTGGCGCCCAATCTCTTGGCACCGTAATGGACCCCGAGTCCGCCGGTAAAAAGTCCATAGCCATAGCAATTCTGGACCGTGTCGTTCCTGGTGGCGCCCGCTCCCGCAAGGGTCCTGGCCATGGCTTCCTCCCAAACTTCGACGTCCCGCCGGGTATACGCGTCTACGACGGGAACGCCTGTCGTACCCGAGGACATATGGATTTCCTCCACTTCCGGCTGGGGACAGGCGAGTAATCCATACGGGTAGGTTTCCCTCAGGTCGTCCTTTGTCGTGAGCGGAAGGGTTGCGATATCGGCGAGCTTGCGGATATCCCGGGGTTTGACACCCGCCTTGTCGAGTTTGGCACGGTAGAAGGGTACCTTTTCGTAAAGCTTTTCTACCAGGTTCTTGAGCCGCGCGAATTGGAGCGCTTCGCGCGCGGAGACCTCCATTGCCTCGTATTCGGGGTTGAAAATCATGATACTTCCTTATACGTCCCTTGGTCTGGAGTCGATGACGCGTTTCGCTTTACCTTCCGAAACCGGGAGCGCACCTGGTTCGTGGAGTTCCACTCTGGGATTTATGGAAATGGAAGTTTGCAGGGTCCTGCGGATTCGCTCCTTCAGGGCGTTGAGGGGGCGGGCATCGTCGGCAAAATTTTCGGGTCCTACCTCGGTTTTTACCGTGAGGCGGTCCAGGGATCCATCCTTCTCCACCACGATTAGGTAGTTGTTGCCCACTTCCTTCATGGCCATGATGACTTCCTCGATCTGGGACGGGAATACGTTGACGCCATTGATGATGAGCATGTCGTCCGTCCGGCCGGTAATCCGCCTGATGCGCCGATGGGTCCGTCCGCAGGGACAGGGTTCGGTGTAGAAGGAGCTGAGGTCTCGGGTACGATAACGCAGGATAGGAGAAGCCGATCGGCACAGGAGGGTAAAGACGATCTCACCGGTTTCACCTTCAGGCAGGGGTTGCAGCGTGTCCCGGTCGACTATCTCGGTGATGAAGCCGTCTTCCCATACGTGCATGCCGTCTTTTACCTGACACTCGAAAGCTACGCCGGGTCCATTCATCTCGGACAGGCCGTAGGAATTGTATACGTCAACGCCTAGCATCTTTTCTATCTTGCGACGAGTGTCCTCGGAGTAGGGTTCCGCACCTGCGAAAGCCCGTGTCAGTTTGAGCTGGGAAGGATCGACGCCCTCCTCGGCCATTTTCGATTGGAGGTGCAGGAGGAAACTGGGCGTGGCGTGAACGACGGTGGTTCCGAAATCCTTCATCAGCTTGAATTGCCTGCCGGTGTTACCTGGTCCGGAAGGAATCACGAGCATGCCCACTTCCTCGGCTCCGTAATGGAAGCCAAGACCGCCTGTAAACAGCCCATAAGTGATCATGTTCTGGAAAATATCGTGCCGGGAGCAACCGGTGGCGTAGATGGAACGTGCCACGAAGTCGGACCAGCGGGCAAGGTCCTTCTTGTTGAGGTAGATGACTGTGGGTATGCCCGTGGTGCCGCTCGAAGCGTGCAGGCGCACCACTTCCTCAAGCGGAACAGCGAGCATGCCATAAGGGAAGGCCGAGCGCAGGTCATCCTTGGTGGTGAACGGGATGCGGGAAAGATCCGCAAGGCTGCGTATATCCTCCTCGTCCCTGATACCCACCGATCCGAGACGTTCCTTGTAGAAGGGCGTACGAAGCGCCCTGCCAACCGTTTCCCGCAGGGCCGAGAGCTGGAAGGCTTCCAGTTCTTCCCTCGGCAGGGTTTCCATTTCCTTGTCCCAATACTGGTAGTTCACTGGTTGGACTCCGTATCAGATTTTTTCGCCCGACAGCCGGCCAAGCTCGAAGGCGGCTTGATTGGCGGCTATGACGGATGGTTCCTTGGACGCAAATAATTCGCAGATGGTTGCCCGCAGGTCATCGGCGGAAACGGGAAGGAAAGGCGAAGCAGCCCCCACCATGACCATGTTCACGGCCTTGGGAAGCCCGGCTTCCTTGGCGAGTCTTTCGGCCTCCACCAAGCGGTATACAGGAAGTTGGCGGATGGCATCATGAATTGTCGCAAGCTCTGGATAATTGGGGATGTTGACGAAGGCTTCGGCGGCGGTGACAAGCGCGCCGGAAGGAGCCAACCGACCCAGATAGCGCAGGCTTTCGACGGGTTCCATGGAAAGTATCAGGTCCGCGCTGCCAGCGGGTACCAGGTCGGAGGCGATGGGGCTGTCTGAAATGCGCAGATGGGCCAGGACAGCCCCGCCGCGCTGGGCCATGCCGTGGACCTCGGACTGGCGCACCTGCAAACCGGCACTTACCGCAGCCTGGGCTATGATGGCTGCCAAGGACAGGACACCCTGCCCCCCCACCCCCGCAAGGATTATGTCGCGTTTCATGAATGGCCTCCGGTTTTGACGAATACTGTCCCGGGAGCTGAAATATCCGAGACATCCTCGCAGGAGGCGGCTCCGCGCGCTTTTGCGGCGGCCTTCTTCTGGCGTGCCTTGAAGGCTTCTATGCATTCCCGCCTGAATATCACTACCGAAAGCCCCCGGTATTCGATTTCCTTGCGGAAGGCTTCAAGGTTTGCATCGAAATTGGGTTTTTTCGCTTCCAAAAGCACGATGTGCTCCGGTTTTACTCCCAAGCCGGTGAGTAAGGGAACCAATTGGGATGATGGCACCAGGGTATCCTGGCATCCTGTCATGGCAACGATCGAATTATCCAGGATGACGAGGGTCATGGGTGTGTTCGCCGCGACCGCATCCACCAGCGGCGTCATGCCCGAATGTATGAAGGTGGAATCACCTATGACGCCGATCACGTACTGTATGCCCGCATCCGAAGCGCCCTTGGCCATATTCACCGAGGCTCCCATACAGACGATGGTTTCAGGTACTCCATAGGGCGGCAAGGCTCCAAGCGCATAACAACCGATATCGGCGGTGATCGCGACCGAAGCCTTTCCTTCCACCGCACGCTTGATGATCTCATAGCTGTCACCATGGGGACAGCCCTTGCATAGCTGGGGTGGACGGGTCGGAAGGGCTGGGATTTTTGCCTCCATGGACGGACGGGGTGGAAGCCCCAGGGCTTTACGGACGTTGTCGGGGTCAAGCTCTCCCGCTCGGGGGAGGAAACCGTCGAATTTGCCGTTGATGACCAATTTTTGTTCCAGGATTCCCCGGAGTTTTTCTTCCACCACAGGCATGCCTTCCTCGATGACGAGCACCCGCTTTGCCTGTGAACAAAGTTTCCGTATGGAATCGACGGGAATGGGATACACACCTATGTGCAGACGTGCCGGCAAACCTGTTGCTCCGCGAGAAAGCCCGAAATCCGCGATGTTTTCTTCATAATAGTTACCACCGAGCCCGGTGGTGATGACTGCGAACGAGAGGTCCCGCCCTTCGAGTTCCAACCTATTCGCGGGATGCGAGACGGACCAGGCCGCAAAATCAGCCTGCTTTGCCAGCAGCAGATCATAGCGCCTACGAGCATAAGCCGGTAAAAGCATCCACTCGGATTTGTCGGTGGCCTTGGACAGGGGATTCTGCGCGCGGGATGCGGCAACGAGGACATTGGCGCGCGAGTGGGACAGACGGGTGACCAGACGCAGGATTACCGGAACCGCCAGGCGTTCGGATAGGTCGAAGGCTTCCCGGGTCATATCATAGGCTTCCTGCTGGTTTCTCGGTTCCATGCAGGGCGTGAGCGCAAAGGACGCGTACAACCGGGAATCCTGCTCGTTCTGGCTGCTATGCATGCCCGGATCGTCGGCGACTGCCAGGACAAGGCCACCTTTTATCCCCAGGAGCGCGCCGTTCACGAAGGCATCTGCGGCTACATTCAGCCCCACGTGCTTCATGGTGACCAAGCTGCGCCTTCCAGCAAAAGAGACGCCCAACGCGGCTTCCATCGCCGTTTTCTCATTGGCGCACCAGGCGGCCAAGGGCCCGCCTACGTCATATTCGCCAATGAGACGTTCCATTATCTCGGTGGAGGGAGTCCCCGGATACCCGTAAGAAGCGCTTACACCCGCGTGGAGGGCACCAAGAGCCACTGCTTCATCGCCAAGTAGGGTCAACTCGTTCATGGCTGAAGCTTACTTGGCTTTGAAAGCTCTGTCGAGCAGTTTTGGATCGACAGGCGGTGTAAAAACCGATACCAGCGGTACCACAGCGAAGGGAATGAGGATCGCCAATGAGGCCGCAAGGGGTGAATTGGCCGGTCCGAGCACAAAGAAAAGGACCAATTCACTGGCAAGGCCGGCAAATAATCCGGCATACGCGCCTGCCTTGGAAGCACGTTTCCAGAACAGGCCGTACAGGTACGGCGCGGCGAAAGAACCCGCTACCGCTCCCCAGGACAGGGACATGAGTGTGACTATCACCTGGAATTGGAATCGGCTTATGAACCAGGAGATGATTACGAAAATCGCGCTGAGAAAGCGCATCATTGCTACGGAGCGGTCCTTTGTGGCGTTCGGTTCCGCCCGCCCGGGGTACAGGTCTATGGCCACAGATGAGGAAGAAACCAGGACCAGAGAAGAGAGCGTGGACATGGAAGCTGAAAGCACCAGAAGCAGTATGAGGGCCATAAGGGCTTCAGGAAGGCGGGTTGTCAGCAGGGCAGGCACTATGGAATCGAAAAGTATGGCACCATTCGCCGCTTTCGGCACCGTGTCGGAGGTGAAGAACGCGTGGGCAGAAGCACCCGTAAGATAGGCGGAAAAACCAATCGTAAGGGCGAAAATGGTGGTGACTATGGCGGCTGTCCTGACAACCCTTTCATCTTTGATGGCATAATATTTCTGGACCATCTGGGGTAGTCCCCAAGGGCCAAAACTGGTCATGAACACGACCGATATGATTGTGAGCGCGCTTGGTCTCGCGGCCAGGGGGACATGGGCGGGATAATTAGCCGAAACGTCAGCGATCACCCGTGCGAAGCCTCCTCCATCGGAAAAAAGCACGGCGACCATGGTGATGGCACCAAAGAACATGATTATGCCCTGGATGAAGTCGGTGATCGCTATGGCAAAATAGCCGCCCAGGACAAGATAGACGCCGGTGAACCCGATCATGAGCAATAATGCCACATCGTAGGGCAAACCGAAGGTAGCTTCGAAAAGATGGCCCAGGCCCTTGAATACCGACGCGGAATACGGGAGGAGAAAGAGGAAAATGATGACCGCAGCAATGGGCTTCAGGTGGGCGGCACCGAATCGTGACTGGAGGAATTCCGGCATGGTCATCGCGTCCAGGTTCTTTGTCATTCGCCTTGTCCGTTTGGCCAGCACCAACCAGGCGGCCAGACAGCCGATCAGTGCGTTGAAAAGGGCGATCCAGAGGGCATTCAGGCCAAACATCCAGCCCTGCTTCCCCGCAAAACCTATAAAAATGACTGCAGAGAAATAACTCGTCCCGTAGGCGACTGCGGAAACCCAGGGTCCCATACTGCGCCCGCCCAAAAAGAAATCATTGAGGGTCTTGGTCCGGCGCATGCCCCAGATGCCGATTCCGGTCATCAGGATGAAAAATACAGCCAGAAAAATGATTCCGATCATGATCGCCACCTTTCAGATGCAGTTTTAAAAGCCGCCCCAGAGCGCCTTATGACATTTTCATCGATGCAATACGAAAGGCGGAACCAACCCGGAGCCCCAAAACCTGAACCGGGAACCGCAAGTATGAGTTGATCTTTCAAAGCCATGACGAATGCCACATCATCCGCTGTCCCGGTGCTTGTTCCGGCCGCAACAGCATCAACTGCAGACTTTTTGGACGGAACCTTGCAGAAAAGGTAAAAAGCGCCTTCGGGTTCCGCATAGGAAATGCCGGCGGCATCGAGAACCGCTTTGAATGCATCCCTTCGGCGGGCGTACACGCCGACATCCACCTTGGCCCCGGTCAATTCGGCGACTACCCGCTGCATGAGCG
>CAXNJE010000156.1:0-7817 GCA_964202565.1 Breznakiellaceae bacterium
TCACCGAACAAGTAATAGAAACAGCAAAAGCCAACAGGCACGAATCGTTCATCTACTTGCCGCTCTGTACTATCGACTATGAACGGGAAGCGTTACTCATCTCCCGGCTCATCCGTCAACCACCAATGCATACATTGCGTAATTGACGCTTACACGAAAGGCAGAAAGCCTCAGCGATCCTGATAGGCTATCTTTAACACACCACACTTGCCGTAATGTGTGGTGTGTTGTATCATGAGACTATGAATGCGGATCATGAAAATAGGATCCTCAATGTATTCTCTGCCCATGGCGGCTACGCCCGCGCTGACGAGCTACGGGAAGCTGGCGCTCATCCGGCACAACTCGCCAATCTCGTATCGTCGGGAAAAATTGTCCGCCTTAAACGCGGCCTGTATGCCATTTTGGAGGAGCACACCGCTCGATCCGAGCTCGTTGACGTTCAGCATTCTGTTCACGGCAGCGTATTCTGCCTCGGTACGGCCCTTTCGCTCCACGGACTCGGGACGTGGGAACCGCCTCTGGTTCAGATCGCGATACTCAGGGATAGTCGCATTCGGCTCCCCGCCTACCCTCCGATCCAACTATTCTCATTCTCCAAGAATCGATTTGAAATCGGCGTAATGGATTTCAGGACGAGCGGCGGTGATGTGAAGGCGTACGATCGGGAAAAGACCATTTGCGATGTCCTGCGCTTCCGCAATGCCCTCGGCCAGGATATCGCGAACGAGGCGCTGAAGGAGTACCTGCGACTGAGGCAGAAGGATATCCAGAAGCTGATTGAATATGCGGTGGCACTCCGTATGGAAGGTACGGTCCGTCGTTATCTCGAGGTCCTGGTATGACGGGTCGCGCTGCCTCGATTGCGGCCCGCCTGAATGCTACCGCGGTCTCGAGGGGCTTGTCTTTCCAATACGCGACGCTTCTCTACATGCACGAGGGATTCATGCGCAGGCTCTCTGCATCCGGTTTTAAGGAACGATTCATCCTCAAGGGCGGATTGCTGCTGCAATGCCTTGCACCAACCTCCTCGAGGACCACGAAGGATATTGATCTCCTCGGTACCGGCATCGGAAACAATGCCGCCGCGCTCCGGCAGGTATTTGTCACAATCGTAGTGATTGACGAGGATGACAGCCTCAATTTCGATACGGAGACGATGGAGTTGGAGGATATCGCCGAGAGTAACGAATATGCCGGTATCCGGCTCCACGTGACTTGCCGCCTCGGGAATATACGGAATCGAATGCAGGTTGACGTTGGCTTCGGTGATGCCGTTACCGGATCGCCGTGCGAAATCGATTATCCTTTGCTTGTTGATGGCCGGCCGTTCTCTGTGGTTTCATATCCTCTCCCGGTCGTGATCGCCGAGAAATTCGAAGCGATGGTCGCACTCGCGGACGCAAACAGCCGAATGAAGGACTACTGGGATGTAGCTTTCATTCTGAAGAGCTTCGCCCTGATAGATGATGAAATCGAGACCGCCCTTCATGCGACCTTCAAGCGACGCGGTACGCCGATGCCCGGAGAGCCGATCGTATTCGCGCCCGGATATGAGACATCGGAAAGGATGCTCACCCTGTGGTCCGCATTTCTCAGACGGACGAGGTTACCAAGCATTACTTGGAGGGACACCCTCGTCATCATCCGCGATCGGCTCCAGCCCATCTATTCAAGGATTCGCCGGCCGCTTTAACGATTGACGGAGCCACCCTTTTTCTTGTTGGACCAGACCAATCCCTTGTTGTAGAATGTTACTGGCAGACCCGCCGGGCTTCTCTCCTCCTTCAGGAGGATGCAGCTTACTTCGGTGGGTATTTTTTTTTGCAGATCGGATCGACCTATTCCTAATTATCTGTTGCTACTGGTTCAAGTGGATCAGGCGCAAGAGTGACTGGGCTGCGCGAATCATAGATTTCTTTGATGAGTATCCTGAGGTTATAACAACCAATGTCGGGATACCATTGCCATCTTTCGGAAAAATGGGTTGCCTGTTGGCGGAATGAGGGCGAAAGCCTGCTTTTGGAGGTGTACTATGCTGGTAGTCGAGAAAGCGCGCCATATTGAAGTCGAGATTCGCGGCCCTGGTTCCGATGCCGTTCTTTCCATCCTTCGCCGTGAGATGCCTGACCTTGAAACTGTTGGTGATGACGAATATGAATCCCTCGCTGGTTCGACCTGGTTCAAGGATATCGCCGCTGGGGTTACGCCTGGCATGTCCCTGCGCGTATATCGCGATAACGCCGGATGGACGCAAGCACAACTTTCCGAAAAAACCGGAATCCCCGTGCCGCACATTTCTGGCATGGAGCATGACAATCGGCCCATTGGCAAAGTGAGCGCCCGTAAGTTCGCGGAAGCCTTCGGAACCGACTTCAGACGTTTCCTTTAGCGATCTGGGTACGCGATAATTGCCAAGAAGACTAATCTGAAGGGGTGTCCTTTTTACTGCATTTCCCAGACCCAACTCTGACCTTGGGATAGGGAGATATCAAGTCCATTCCCAGCCCTGGGCAAAGCCCTGCCGTCCGCCGATCAGCATCAGGGGGGTGATTGTCGATTCATAGGCGGTGCCCAGTTTTGTACGCTCCAGCAGGGCCAGAAAGAAGAAGTATTTGTAGCTTGTGGCTCTGTCCGTGAAAAGTCCGGCAAGGATACCGGTGTCCACGCGCCCGGATGCCGGAAGGGTATCGCTCACCTCATATTCATTCGAAACATTCGTAACCAACATGGAACTTTAGTTGCGGATATCCACTAGCTGTCGTTGTCTCCGTTTTTGAGATTTTATTCAAATCTTTGTTATATAATGAATAATAATATATAATAATATACGTGACTCTTGGCATGGAGTCTGCAAATAAAGGTTATAAGAGTGAATGAAGGGAGTTTATGATGAACACCAGGGTCCTACGGTTTTACCTGTTTCTGATTGTTGCGTTCTCGGCACCTTTTTGCCTGCAGGCTGAGGATCTCCGGGAAGTCCCGAAGGCCGGCGAGGTGCTTTTCCAGTTTGGGGTAGGGGGTGCGGAGGTTGATTATCCACAGGGACTGAACGACGCGCTGGATTACCTCGTGGACACCCTCGGCTATGAGCGGATGTCCATCGGCCTGAATCTGAACCTCGGTGTTGCACTGAACGACCGGAGTTACCTGCTCCTGGGCGTCAACGGGGTGGGCGACCGCATTTCTGGCTACGATGGTTTCATGCAGCTGAACCATTACCTGTACCATGCCGGTGCCCGCCTGTATCCCGCGATGACGGGGCTATACATCGAGGGCATGGTCGGCTTTTCTGCCCTGGTCATACAGTCGGGTTACTCGGAGACGACGATTGATGAGACCGTGACCAGTGACCCCGGTAGCGGGTTTGGTGCTGCCCTTGGCTTCGATTTTGGCCGGGCGAAGGGCTTCGGCCTGGCCCTGGAGGCTTCGGTCCTTTCGGTGGAGATTGAGGGAGATTCCGTCCTTTCCGGTGCCCTGATGCTGAATTTGCGGTGGAAATGAGGCGTTCGCGCCTTCAAAAATAAAATAATTGCAGAATAGCAGCTAAAAAAAGGTCGAGGGAAAGCGCTGGCCGGAATGTTTCACACGGAATGTTCCTGCCGGCGTCTCTTCGGCAACTGCTTGCGTGCCATGCGGGGGCCAACTATGATCGATGCCATGCCTGATTATCAAATACTGCTTTCCTTCGTGGGAAACCGCGATCCCTTCCCGGTCAACGAGACCGAGGACGGTCCCCTCCTGGCGTTGCTGGCGGAACGCGGCTTCGATGCGATCTACCTGGTACTGTCCTCTCCGGAATACCTCGAGCGGGCGCGCACCCTGGAGGCTATCCTGGGCCAGCGCGGTGTGAGGACCTCCATCAGCCTGATTTCGCTGGAGCTGGATTCCGTGGTGGACTACGAGGAGATCTTTTCCAAGCTGCACTCCGCCCTGCTTCAGGTGGCGGAGCGTAATGCCTTCCGGAGGCCCAGATACCGTATCCTGCTGGACCCGGGTACTCCCCAGATGCAGACCTGCTGGTTCCTGCTCGCCAGGTCCAACCTGTTTCCCGCCACCCTCCTGCAGGGCATTCCGCCCAAGTTCAACCACGGAAAATACCGCGTGCGGGAGATTGATTTCAAGGCCAGCGTCCTGCCTGTCATGGTATCTCCGGAGCGGGACACCTGCGTCGCGGAGGACCATGCTACGTATGGTGACGAAAAAACGTCCCGTGCCTCCTGTTCCGGGGACCAGCCGGCTGGCCTGCCGGTCATTGTCGCCGAGGCGCCCGCGATGCGCGAGGTCCTGGAGACCGCGCGGCAGGTGGCCAAGTATGACGTGACGGTACTCATCCGCGGCGAGACGGGGACCGGCAAGAGCCTTCTGGCGCGTTACGTCCACGACCATTCGGGGCGCAGCAAGCAGCCCTTCCTGCCGGTCAATTGCGGAGCCATCCCGAGGGAGCTCGCCGAAAGCGAGCTGTTCGGCCACGGCGCGGGGGCCTTCACTGGTGCGGAACGGGAACGGCTGGGGTATTTCCGCGCCGCCGATGGCGGGACCATCTTCCTGGATGAGGTGGCCGAGCTATCCGCCGAGATACAGGCCAAGCTGTTGCGCGTCATCGAGTCGGGGCGTTTCATCCCCATGGGCAAGGACGCCGAGACCGCTACCAGCGTCCGGCTCCTGGCCGCGACCCACCAGGACCTGCGGGAACTGGTCCGAACGGGAAAATTCCGGCGGGATCTCTTCGAGCGCCTGAACCAGGCTGAATTGACCCTGCCGCCCCTGCGCGAGCGGGATGGTGAGATCGACCGCTTGGTGGAAGAGTTCCTGAGCCGCTGGAACGGCAAATACGGGGAAGCGCGCCGCCTCGACAGTGACCTGCTGGAAGCGGTTCGGAACTACTCCTGGCCGGGCAATATCCGTGAACTCGAGAACGCCATCTTCCGCGCCTGCTCCACCTGCCCGACCGAGTCGGTGGGTGTCCGCTACCTTCCTCCCGAAGTCACCAGGCCTTCCTCTGCGGCAGCCCCGGCGACCCTCCCCACGCTGGACTTCGACCCCGACAAGGGCGTCGACCTGGCCACCCTCAAGCTGGAATTCGAGAAGCGCTACGTGGACGCGGCCCTGGCCTGTACCGGCGGCAACAAGGAGCGGGCAGCGAGCCTGCTGGGCATGGACGGCGCCGCCCTGCGAAAGGCGCTCAGGGAGAGGCTGGCTTAGGGGGGATTTCCGGGCTGATGAAATCCCTCAGGGTGTGGATGGTTTTGCAACCCCGCCCTTGAGGTTGGAATCGAGTTGGGGCCAGCGGGGTGCGTGGCGGGCAACCTTGCGCAGGGTATGCACGAAGCTTTGGCGTCGATTCTCGGGCATCTCGTACAGGGCGAGCTTGAGCGGGAATATGCCGCTGTCGTCCCCGGCCAGGATGCGGGTGGCCGCCAGGTAACCGCGGGCATAGGGCAAATCCTCCCTGATGCGGGCTGCCTCGTAGAGGGATCGTATCGCAGAGCGGTAGTTGCCTCCGTAGATGAGGTATATGCCGGCGCGCTGGCGCGATACCCAGTCGTGGGGATCCTTCTGCGACCTTGCCGTCAGTCTTTTCGAAGCCTCCATCCAGTCCCATAAGCTGAACCGGCGCAACGGTGAGGATTCTTCCGCATCCTGTAGCAGGAAAAGGGTCAGGAAAATAGCCGTCAGGTTGCAGAGCATCACGGGCAGGTATTTGCCGTAGTTGGCAAAGGAATTGTGCAGGCCGTGAAGGACACTGGCAGCAAGGATATAGCCGGCGGAAAAACGCAACGCGTGTTTCTGTTCCGACTCCGCGAGGCGTCCCCTGATTTTCGCCCAGGCCCATCCCGACATGGCCGTGTACCCGATGTGGCCTGCGGTGGTGAAAAAGGCCCGGTACAGGAGGACTTCCGCGCCGTAGCGGAACATATAGACGAAGTTTTCAATGCTCGCGAACGCAAGGGCGACGCAGGCTGCCTGAACGAGTCCGTCCTTGGGTTCCTTGATGGATTTCCAGCTCTCGGCGAACAGCCAGAATATGAGGAACTTGCAGATTTCCTCGGTTGCGCCGGTAATGAAAATATCGAAGAAGAGCGTATCCATCAGGGCGTAACCGGTTTCGGGCAGGTAGGCCGGAAGCCAGACCCAGGTTACAAGGTAGAGCAGGGGCAAGGTGAACAATCCTGCAAAGAAAAAGCGGGACAGGTAAGCCTTTTGTTTAAGTTGTCGGAGCCCCGGGTACCAACGACCGAAGAACTTGATGAAGAGCCAGGCGACCGTCGCTATCAGTACCGTACCGACTATTATTTCCATTGGTGTTGGCTCCATTATTTGGTCACCAGGTAAAAAATGTACACCAGGAAAGCTCCCAAAATCCACCAACCGATGTGGCTGGATTTTTCCTTTGGCGGAGCTTGGTACTTGTAGCCCGAGGGTGGGAACTGTTGGATCTTGGGTGCCGGCGGGTTGTTGTGGGTGCTGGAGTGGGTACTGCTGGATGAGGCGGGCTTGGACTGCGTACTTCGGGTGCTGGTGGGGACCGCTGCAGAGGATTGGTCCAGGCTTGCAAGGAGCTCGGCGTTGCTGGCTTTGGTTGTGCTGGTTACCGGTGCTTTCATGGCGGCCGCGATTACGGCATTGTCCATGCCCAGGCGTACGGGGGACGGGGATCCCAGGCGGCGGCGGGCATCCTCCTCGTCGATGAAGCGCAACTGGTTGCCCTCCAGGACGGTGATGGAAATCTGGGTGGTTCCGAAGCGCTCGTTGACATAGGGCTCGTCGACCAGGCCGGTGACGCTGATCCATTTGCCTACCCAATGCGGACCGGGTTCGTCGCGGACGTTTTCGAGGCCTTCGGACCAGAAGGTGACCTTGAAGGTTTCCCGAGGCCCTGAATGTCCCCTCCAGTCGACGAAGTTGACAAAGACGTAGGGCTTTCCGTACTTGGTCATACCCCGGAACGTCTCCGTCACTTTCCCGATCACTTCTACACGGCGGCCGACCCGGGCCAGGAGCTGCCTGTATCCGACGGCGGGGAGGACCTCCCACGCGCCGATGTGGGTACGCGGGGTGGCCTGGCCGATGGAGCCAAAACCTGAAGCAGTGCTTGGCGTGACGCCAGGACGGGAGACGCCGCTTGTACCTGTCCGGGTGCGGTGAACCGAACCGGTCCCGGCGCACAGGGCGGCGAAGTCCTCCAGGGTGGGCACGTCTTCCGGGGGACCGACGCAGATTTCCGAGAAGATGCCGGCGGCGCGGGAGAGGGAGGGGACGCCGGAAAGCGCGATGAAGGCCGGGGAAGAGGCGGGGTCGGCGAAGTCGTCGGCGACGAAGAGGATGTTCTCGCCGGTGGAGAAACTGTCGAAGAAATCGGGGCGCTCGATGAAGACGGCCAGCCCCAGGTCCATGGCGATGATGGAGAAGCGGTCGAGCACTTGCGGAGGCAGCCTGGTGCCCCGATCGGGGTGCTGGAAATTCGGGTGGCCTTGTTCGCTGAGGGGGCGGTCGTCATCGTAGAAGCGTACGCCGTCGTAGTCCACCAGCACGGGGTTCCCGCCGGACCCGACCACCACGTTGCCTGTCTGCAGGTCGCCGTGGGCGAGCCCTGCCGAGGCGAGGTCCGCGGCCATCGTGGCAAGCCGTGAGCGGAGGGCGGTGAGGGCTGTCCTGTCCTCGTGCCTGGTCTCCAGCCAGGAACCGAGCGTGTCGCCCTCGGCCCAGTCCATGGTCAGTGCGGGAACGTCCCGGCCGCCCGCCGTGATGAAGGATTCGTACCAGCGGGTATCGACGAAATAGGGGGCGGCTGGCGAACCGCTCTCCTTTAGTTT
>CAXNJE010000157.1:0-7760 GCA_964202565.1 Breznakiellaceae bacterium
CAGTGGTTCACCTTCGACGCCGAACTCTTTGTCCACTGGGTGGGCATCATGGTCAGGCAAGCCCTGGGGAACGGGGATGCTGAATACTTCTTCTGGGATCCCCTCTTTTCAAAGGACGATCCGCGACGCAAGCAGATGATCAACTTTGCCCGCATTGCGCTGGTCGGGCACTTGGTCCTATTGGGTCTATTCATCTACTTCAAACTATGGGTTTTGATTTACCTGGTCAATTTCGGCGTCTTTTTTGCGGGCTTCCTGGGCAGGGCCTGCGGTGCCATCCAGCATCAGGGCCTGTCACCCAGCGTGCCGGATTGGCGTCTTTCCTGCCATACGGTCAAGTTGGGACCGGTGTTGCGCTTCCTTTACTGGAACATGAATTTCCACGTGGAGCACCACATGTACGCCGCCGTGCCGTTCTGCAACCTTGAGAGACTGCACAAGGCCATAGAGCACGACCTGCCCAAACAGCACGTCGGCTTGTTGCCCACCCTGAGGCTGCTCTGGGGTATCAAGAAACGCCAGAAACTCGATCCGGCGTATCTGTACGAACCTTCGTTTCCTCAGACTGCAGCCCCGCCCAAGCGCTCTTAGGCGTGATTTATACCTTGGGTCAATGCCGATAGCCGTTCAGGTATCGCTCAGAATCCAGCTGAGGGCGCAGGGTTCGAGTTCCGCATCCTCTTCCGGTAGCACGAGTTTTCCGCTGATCAGGTCCCGGGGATTCTTTCCGGCAATGAGGCGGCGCATGGTTCCGGGGGTGGGCATGGCTGCCTTGTCAGAAAAATTGCCCACCACTGTCAACAGGCGGCCTTCGTGCTGTTTGTGGAAGGCCAGGATAGCGGGGTGCCCCCCATCGGCGACTGTCAGGCTCTGGATGCCAAAAACCGGGTTGCTCCGGCGTATTTCCGACAGCGCGCACAGGGCGGCGAATACCCGACCGCTGGTGGTTTCGCTCTTGCGCCGGAGCTTGTACAGCTTGTCCGACCAAAGCGGCCGATGGACCCAACGACTGTCGGAGGCCTGCCCGGGATCGTCCAGGTATTCGTAGCGGTTCAGGACGGCCAACTCATCGCCAAGATAGATCAGCGGCAGGCCTCCCGCGGCGAAGACTATTCCATAGAGCAACAATAAGCGTCGAACCGCCGTATCCAGTTCTGCCCCCGTACCTTCTTCCTGGGACTTCTCGATACCCGCCAAAGAGGCGGCGGTACCGCAGATGCGCCGGTCACCGGTTTCCGGGTTGTACTGGAAACCCACTCCACGGCTGAAACTTCCCGGGAATTCGCCCATATAGAAGTCATTCAGGAAGCGGCGGTGGTCCCAGCCCTTCATGCCCAGTTCAGCGGCGTCCTCGTCGGCGAAGGTCCAGCCTATATCGTCGTGGCAACGTACGTAGTTGACCCAGGCGCAGCCAGCGGGAAGATGGTGGCGCTTGCGTAGCGACAGGGTCAAAAGCCGCACTTCCTTGGTCGCTGAGGCTTCCCACAGTTCGGCCATCAGCAGGGGATTGTACGAGATTTGGCATTCCCGCAGGTCGATGTATTTTTCTATGTCATCGGGGTGGACAATGGCCTCCGACTTGAACAATAGGGATGGACAGGCCAGGCGTGCCATGACCTGGAAGGCTTTGATGATGGTGTGGGCCTGCGGAAGGTTTTCGCAGGTTGTACCCAGTTCCTTCCAGATGAAGGCCACCGCATCCAGCCGCAGTATCGCGATACCCCGGTTTGCCAGGCTGATCATTTCCTGGGCCATGGCGTTGAAGACTTCCGGATTGCGGTAATTGAGGTCCCACTGGAAGGAGTTGAAGGTGGTCCATACCCATTTTTTCATCTGGGGATTGAAGGTGAAGGACCCTTTGCGGTGCTCGGGGAAAATGTCCCGCAGGTGTTCCTGGTACACCTGTGTTTCGGCTGGATCGGTGAAGACCCGGTAGAAGTCCTGGTACCTCGCGTTTCCCGCCTTCGCCTTCTGCGCCCATTCGTGTTCGTCCGAAGTATGGTTGAACACGAAATCCGCGACGAGGGCAATGCCTTCCTTCCTGAAGCTGCGGGCAATGGCTTCAAGGTCGGCCATGGTTCCCAGTGCGGGATTGGTCTCGCGGTAGCTTGAAACCGCGTAGCCGCCGTCATTTTCCTTCTCCGGCGCAAGGAAAAAGGGCATCAGGTGCAGGTAACTGATACCCAATTCTTTCAGGTAGGGCAGCCGTTTTGCCAGGCCCTTTATGTTGCCCGCAAAACGGTCCACGTAGGCGACCGCCCCCAGCTGCTTTTCCGAAAGGAACCAACCCGATTCGGGCTGAAAAGTCCGGTCCCGTTCCTTCAGTTCCAGGGGGCGGGCCTGGAAGGACCGGAAGGCGTCCTCGATTATCCGCTCCAGCTGGTATGCGAAATCGGGTCTGTCCCGGAACAGGTTCCAGAGTAGTTCCGCCAGACGGGCAAACTCGCCATCCAGCCTGGCCTTGAATTCGGCCCAGTCAGGAGACCTGGGGAGTCCGTGTTCTTCCCAGCGTTCGTCACATTCCTCCCGAAGGAGCTGGATAAATATTTCCATCACTTTATGGAGCCCGCGACCATTCCTTTTACGATGTATTTCTGTGCGAAAAGGAAGAAGACAATGACCGGTATCATCGCCAGAAGGATGGCCGTAAGTATCAGGTCCCACTGCTTGACGTAGGCGCCCGCGAAATTGGATACCGCCAGCGGGATGGTCTGGATGACATTGCCCTTGCCAAGGATGAGCAGGGGAAGGAGATAGTCGTTCCAGATCCAGATGCCGTTGAGCACCAGCACGGTGGCATGGATGGGTTTGAGTATGGGGAAAATGATCTCGTAGAAGGTCTGGTACTTCTTGCAGCCGTCGATGGTGGCGGCTTCCTCAAGTTCAAGGGGGATGCTCTTGATGAAACCGTGGAACATGAAGATGGAGAGGGAAATGCCGAACCCGATATAGGCCAGCACGATGCCGCCGTAGGTTCGCAGGAGCGGAATGCCCGTGGCTTTCGTGATTATGCGGAACCAGGAAAGCAACGGAAACATGACGATCTGGAAGGGGATGACCATGGCCGCCACGAAGATGAAAAAGATGGCGTTCGAGGTTTTCGACTTGTTCCGTACCAGCACCCAGGCCGCCTGGGACGAGAGTATGTTGATGGCGAACAGGGCGATTGCAGTGATGAGCACACTCGAGAATAGGGAACTGCGGTAACGGATGTTATCACTGGTCCAGATATTCGCGATGTTGGCCAGTATGTTGCTCCATTTTTCCGGCATGGCCATGGGATAGGCGGTGATCTCGAAGGCAGTCTTCGCCGAATTGATGAACACGATAAAGAAGGGAAAGAGGAAGATCAGGAAAATGGTGGCCGTGATGATCTCCGCGATCAGCGCGCCTGCGTTGAGGCTTTTTATGTTGGTGCTTTTCGTGTTGATGTTTTTCATAATTCAAGCTCCTTCTTCTTGTTCACATAGACCTGGATGAGGGCGATAATAGCCAGAACCAGGAAGAAGACCACCGCCCGGGCCTGCCCCATGGCCAGGTTGTTGGAGACGAAGGCCGTGTTGTAGATGTTCAGGGCCAACAGCTCGGTTCCAAGGATGGGTTTGGACATGAATATCGTGGAGGGGCCTCCGGAGGTGAGGGAGACGTTGACATCGAACTGCTTGAAGGAGTTTACCAGCGTGAGGAAGGTCGTCACCGTGAAGGCCTGCGCCGCCATGGGGATGGTGATTTTAATCAGCCGGGTGAAGGGTGTGGCACCGTCTATTTTTGCGGCTTCGTGGAGCTCTACAGGAACGTTTTCAATGGCGGCTATGTAGATCATCATGATATAGCCCGCATACTGCCAGGTACCCACGGCTACCAGTGCCAGTATGGCCGTTGTGTGCTTGCTTAGGATGAGGTTTTCCGGAATGTTCAGGAAGGCCAGGAAATCAAAAATCTTGCCCAGCGATGGGATGGCGTTGTTGAAGATGAATTGCCAGATATATCCCAGGATCAGTCCGCCGATAAGATTGGGTACGAAAAAGCCCACACGGTAGATATTGCGCAGTTTGAGTTGGCTCGTTACGAGCAAGGCCAGGGCGAAGGCAACGAGGTTGATGAAGATCATATTGAGGATGGTATAGATGATGGTCACTCCAAAGGAGTATCCAAAAGCCGGATCCGTGAAACTGCCGGTAAAATTGGTGAGCCCTATGAATTTGAGGGCGTTGTCCGCCCTGGCCGAAGAGGACCAATTCGTGAACGAATAGAACACGCCCATGAAGAACGGAATTATGATTACCAGCAGGAAGGCCAGCAATACCGGCGCAAGAAAGAGCCAGAATATGGCGGAATTTTCCCTTTTCTTGTTCATGACCACCCCCTTGAAAGTGAAAAGGGGACCGGAAAGCTTGCCGCTTCCGATCCCCGGGTATCCGCCTACTTTTTGTTGGCGATGAATGCTTTTTTCATCAGGTCGACGAATTGGGCCTTGCTGATCTGGCCGGTAGCAAACTGGTTATAAATGGGGATAAGCGTTTTCTGGCGGAAGTCACTGGTGAAGCTGTACTGGTTCCAGGAATACACCTTGCCCGCGGCTGCCCAGCTCTGTACGGACTGCGAAAGCATCCCGGTGGGCTGGAGGGTAATGTTGGAGTATGCTGGAATCATTCCGGCGTCGGTAACCATGTACTTGTTCCCTTCCGGCGTGGCGACAAGGTCCGCGAGGAATTTCTTGGCCGCCGCAACGTTCTTTGATTCCTTGTTGATGGCGTAGAAGGAAGGCGCGGCGACGAAGATGCCGTCGGTGGCTTTCTTCATGGAGCCGTGGGGCGCGAAGGCCATCTTGAAGGTCGCGTTGGCGGCTTTCATGTTCGGGTCGGTCCAGTTGCCCTGGTGCAGGAATACGGCTTTCCCGGTGGCGAAGGCGCCTACCTGGGAGTCATAGTTGCCGGTGGTAAGAACGCCCTTGTCGGCGTATTTGAACAGCAGCTCCACCCAGTCGGCATACTCGCCGAGGCGGGTATCGTCGACGTTGCCGGCCAGAAGTGCGTTGGCGACGGAGAGATCACCGTAGGCAAGACCGTTGGAAAGGAGGGAGTTGAAGTTGTGGTCCGCGGTGACCCAGCCCATCTCGACGCTGGCGGCCATGGAAACCACCGAGTTCACGCCCAGCTCGGCTTTCATGGTGTCAAGCTTTTCGAAGGCGGCTTTGAATCCGGCGTAGTTCACCAGGGTCTTGGGGTCGATCCCCGCCTTGGCAAGCATGTCGGCGTTGTAGGCCATGCCCCAGCCTTCCACCGCTACCGGGAAACCGAATACCTTGCCGTCTTTCTTGAAGGCTACCGCAGTCTTGGACACCCAGGGCTCGGCGCTCAGGTCCGAGATCAGGGCTTCCCATTCCTTGTAGGTCTCGATGCCGTCAAAGGAGAAGATGTCAGGCATGTCCCCAGCGGCGAAATCAGCCTTCAATTGCTGTCCCACCCCGCCGGCAGTTCCACCGATGGACTTTATGACCACTTCGGTTCCGTTGGCCTTGGACCAGATTGCTGCATAGGCCTTGAGCATGGCGTCGATTTCCGGTTTGTTCTGCATGAGGGTAATCTTTCCGCCCGTCTTGGCATCCGCTCCGCCAGCGGCGAACAGGGATACGGCCATGAGGCCGACTACGAGAACCAATAACGCTTTCTTCATCGTGCATTCCTCCTTAGGAATATTAGCTAAGGCATCGACCCTCACCGCCCGATGCGGTTGGTGTCCGGCCCTAAGACCAAATTAATTGCGCTTCTTGGCGCACAGCTTCGCCGGCGTATGGAACGATCCGGCGGAGCGGTTCAGCTTGTCGAACGCTCGACCACAGAGACTTTCAACTGGACGCTCTGCAACGGGCGTCCGGGTTCCTTGATCCTGCCTACAAGCAGTTCAGCGGCGAGGCGCCCCGATTCATTCAGGGATTGGCTGATTGTAGATAGCTCCATATAGTCGGCGGCCTCGATATCGTCGAAACCAAGGACCGCCACATCCTGGGGGATCCGCAGGCCAAACTCCCTTGCGGCTTTGATGACACCGAAGGCTTGCAAATCAGACATGGCAAAAATGGCACGGGGAGGCTTCCTTAGTGAAAGTAGTTCCCGGGCCATACGTTGGGCATCCAACACGGAATCCAGGCCCAGCCGTATGTGATCGTCGCTGATGGGCTTTCCTGCCGCCGTTGCCGAATCACGAAAGCCTTTCAGGCGAAGACGGCTGGGTTGGAGCGAATAGGGGAGGGCTTCCGCTTGGCCGATATAGCCAAGGGGCGAATAATCCTTGGAAAGGAAGTGCTCCGCCGCCAGGGCCCCGCCGCGCACGTTGTCGCATTCTATGCAGGAAAAGTAAGAGCTATGCTGCTCGATCAGCACCACCTGCAAACCGGATTTCTGGAGGCGCTTGGCATTCTCGTCGGAGATGGCCATGGCCATTACGATAAGTCCGTCCAGACGCCGGGAAAACGCACAGGAATGCACATATTTTTCAAGCTGTTCCAGGGAATCCACTGAATAGATGATCAGTTCGTAATCGGCCTTTCTCAGAACCTCGGCTATGCCCTGCATGCGCTGCATGAAGGAGACAGCCGGGAAAAAGGGCGACAGCACGCCGACCCGGCCAACCTGCCTGCTCGAACGGGTACCCGCGTTGCCATGGCGGATATAAGCCAACTGTTCCATGGCGGTTTTTATTTTTAGTGCCGTATCGGGATTCACTTTTACGGGGGCGTTCAGAAACCTAGATACCGTGGAGATGCTGACCCCCGAACGCGCCGCGACATCGTAAATGGTAGAACCGAAGTTCTCCGCCATAGGCTCCCTGTCCGTTACTGAATGTTTATGTAAAATCATGAAAGTAAGTTCATGAAAGTACTTTCATAGTATTATCCTGATTCCGCAGTTTGTCAACTTTTTTCGGCGCTTTTCTTGCAAGTGGACGTATTTTAGAAGGATGACAACCTATTTGGATGGAATTATGGATGAAATGGATATTCTTGCTGAAGTGAAGTACCTGACCTGCAACATGTGCGCCCGTCGCTGCTACCTGACAGCCACGCTCGGCACGAAAACGGGTGGGCAAAGGATGCACGAGCAGTCCATCGCGGTCAGCGGCAACTCCTGCTCCAACGGCTTGGACTATGCCCGCGCTGAATTGCTGGATCCCCGGCGTGTCATCTCCTCAAGCGTCACCACCGTGTTCCCCGATGCGCCACGGTTCCGCGTTATCAGCCAGGGCGGGGTACCGGTTGACCGCCTTCTGGAAGCCATGGCCGCCTTGGACAGTGTCACCGTAGCTGTCCGCCTCAAACCGGGGGATGTCGTAGTGGAGGATCTGCTGGGCTTGGGGATACAGGTGGTGGTTGCCTAGCGGTCGTGGACGAGAGCTTTGCCCCTATTCACGATTTATTTTGAATTTTCGAAGCAACGAGCCGGTTTTTCCCGTACTCCCTTGCAAGGAGATGCCATGAATAACTGGTACAGGCTTCCGCGCCTTATGGACGATTTGCCCTTCATCTATGTCTTTGGGGATGAGGATGGCAAGGCATCATTGATAACGATGGTGAACGCGTTTTTCGGTGAAGCGCACCTGGAGCCCATTGTGGACCTGCAATACAGGAATACCCATATGGGTCCCCTGCATTGGCCCGGGAAGAGCGTCAGGATGGACATCGTGGTGAAGGATTCCAGCGGCCGTCTCATCGATGTCGAAATCCAGACCTACCACCAGAAATATCTGCTTGAACGCTCGCT
>CAXNJE010000158.1:0-7684 GCA_964202565.1 Breznakiellaceae bacterium
CTGTCCGAGATCGCCGTCCACTTTAAAAAGCCGCCACTGGACCTCTTTCCCCACGGCACCAATGACAGCAACAGCCTCGTCTTCCGGATCCAGCCCGACGAGGGTCTGACCCTCTACCTCAACACGAAACTTCCCGGCCTGAACGACCGATCCCGGGCGGTATCCATGGATTTCCTGTACGGTACGGGCTTCGGCTCGCCTTCCCCCGACGCCTACGAGCGCTTGCTCCTGGACGCCATTGTCGGCGATGGGACGTTGTATACGAGGCGTGACGAGGTTGAGTCTTCCTGGGCTTTCGCCGACCCGATACGGCAGGCCTGGGACGCGGGAATCTCGCCCCTGCGCGAGTACAAGGCCGGTACTTCCGGCCCCGATGAGTCAGTCGGACTGCCCCGTACCTTCGGACGAGCCTGGAGGCGTCTATGAGCCTTTCCCGCACCTCGGTATTGGAGAGGGAGCTGTTGGACAGGCTCCGCGAACTGTCACCCGGAAACGCCCGAGCCATGGCCGCCACCATCGTCGCCATCTCCGACGCGGACGGCGCCAGCCGCATCGACACCCTCGTAGACAGCCTGATGGGACGGCGCCCCGCCCGGGTCATCCATGCGAGGGCCCACGTCGCAGGGGGCGAGGACAGGTCCTGGTCCTCCGCCCGCTGCTCGCTGGACCGCCAGCGCAGGGGCGTCTGTTTCGAAGACCTGTACATCGAGACCGGCAGCGCCCGCGCCTGGGACACGCGCATCTGGAGCGACCTGGTAATCAGGGAATTGCCCGCTCTCGTCCTGGCCGCAGCGGAAGATTTTCCCACCCCCGAAGGCGCGAAGGACTTCCTCAATTTTGCCGACCTCCTGCTCGTGGACCCGGAAGGCCTCGGAATCCCCCGGGCCGATCCGCTCCTGTTTTTCAGACGCATCGAGACTCTGCCCCTCGTCGACCTGACCTGGGAGCGGCTCCTGCCCGTCCGCATGGCGGTGTCCCGCCTGTTCGAGGGCGACGACCATGTCGAAAGGCTCTCCCTGCTGAAAACTGTCCGTATCCGGGGCCTCAAACCCTGGAGCGCTTCCCTCACCGCCGCCTGGTTGGCCACCCGCCTCGGCCTCCACGCCCCGAAAGCTCCACCCGCACTGGACGGTGTGGTCGGTTCGGGGACGTGGGTCCGGCCAACCGGATCCCCCGTCAATCTTGAGATCGATCTTTCCGGTGGTAACGTTGGGGTGGATTTCGGCTTCGGCGACTCAGCCCTCATGGAACTGTCTTTCCCTACCGAACGCGAAGCGGTCCTTATCCGGCCTCCCGCGCCGGATACGCGCCTCAGCTTCCCCAAGCCCGACGACGGGGCCATTCTGGCCCGGCTCCTGGATGCGCCCCTTGTGGACCCCCTCTACGCGGATGCCCTTGCCGCCCTGGCTCAGGCTGTGGACGGGAAAACCCGGCGGCGGCCTAGCCTGTTCAGCGGTAACGGAGACGAGGATGCCTGCCTCTGATACCGTGCGTTCCTGAATGTATATTGATCGTATTTTTGCTATACTTATGTATTAGGAGACTCACGGATGAAAGCATATACAGCTGTAATAGAGCGTTGTCCTGAGACTGGGTTGCTTGTTGGTTATATACCTGGAATCCCGGGGGCGCATACACAGGCAGATTCACTCGATGAACTTCAGGAAAACTTGAAAGAAGTACTTTCCATGATTCTCGAGGATGGTGAGCCAGTCCCTGAAAGTGAGTTTGTAGGTACCCAACTGGTAATGATCTGATGGGTATTATTACGAAAAATCGCTGAGGACATTCATATGACGTTGCTGGATTTTCTCTCTCATAGATGATCCTTGGATCCATTTATACAGTTCAATAATCGATGCCCCTTGTGGACCCCCTCTACGCGGATGCCCTTGCCGCCCTGGCCCAGGCTGTGGACGGAAAGGCCCGACGGCGGCCACGCTTGTTCGGTAATAACGGCGAAGAGGATTCCTGCCTCTAATTAGCATTCATTTCCGAATTTTTGTATTTTTCCTTTACAAACGCCTATAATCATGCTTTAATCGAAACACGCGCTTTCGGTTCGTAAGCAAAAGGAAAGGATGACGGCGGTAATGAAGGTGGACGAACAAATCCGGGGACAGGATCATCGCCTCCAGAAAATTCTCTTCCTTCTAAAAAAGCGCGGGCGCGTTTCCGTCAGCGAATTGGGCGTCCTGTTCGGCGTTTCCCAGGTTACGGTACGTGCCGACCTGAGCGAACTGGAGCGGCAGGGCTTGGTGATGCGCAAGTACGGTGGGGCTGCCCTCGTTCCCCTTGTCTCCGCCGACATCGCCTCCCCACCCGTGGAAAGCGACGGAACCCACCGGAGCCCTGATGTCGAATCCCATGCCTTCGCCCGCCTTGCCTTCGGCCTGATAGTCCGCGGCGACGTGGTATTCCTGGATTCCAGCGAAGAATCCGGCGTGCTCGCGGATCTGCTCAAGTACAGTTCGGAGCTTACGGTCATCACCACCAGCCTGGAATATGCCTCCATACTTGCCCGCCGCCCCGGCATTGTCGTGTACATGATAGGCGGCCGCGTATCTGCCGACGATTCCACGAGCTTCGCCGATGTGGGCGATTGGCCCTTTCCCTCGTTGCACCTGACCAAGGCGTTCATGGCCGCCTGGGGCGCTACCGAGAATGAGGGGTTTACCGACCACCGGTCCGAGGATGCCAGTGTCAAACGCGCCGTCATCTCCCGTGCAGGTGCCTCCTACATATTTTTACGCTCGGGCCGATGGGGCACCAAGTCCCTCTCCACTTTCGCCGCCCTGGACGCGGTTGAAGCGGTGATTACCGACGCGGATGCGCCGGCCGCCATGTCCGAGTTGCTGGAAAAGACGAACGGTGTCGCGTTGATCAAGGCTTCCGCTCCAAAAGCCCATTACCCTGCCTACACCCTCTTCGCCGTGTACCGGGCCAACGCCGATGAGGGCCTGACCTACGAGGGTTCGCCGGGCAGGGGCAAGCGCATCGCCTTTGCCAACGGAAAACGTTCGGAACACTTCTGCCGGAGGGTCGAGGAAGGAATCCTCCGAAACGTGGAATTGGCGGGTTTCAACAGCAAGGATATCCTGGTCCTCGATAACGACTACAACCCCGAGCACGCCCTGGCAAATACGAACGAGATAATCGCCTGGGGAGCGGACGTGGTCATCATGTTCAATACCGACCTCCGTGCCAACAACCAGATTGCCGAGCTGTTCCGCAAGGCCTCCATACCCGTGGTTTCCATGGACGGTTCCATCCCCTCCGCCCCCTTTGTCGGGGCCAACAACTGGCGGATTGGTTCCCTCGCGGGGGATTATGCCAAGGAACTGATCCAGTCGAAACTTGGGGGTTGGGACCGGGTAGACGGGGTGCTGCTGGTGGAGATGTCTGCGGCTGGCGAACTCGTACTGTTCAGGACTGAAGCTTTCGCCGCTTCACTGGAAGCCGCCTGGGGCGACGGGGTGGAGGAGAAAATCATCCGGATCGAGGGCGGAAACCAGTATGGCACCGCCCGGGCGGTCATGTCGGCGCTGGCACCCTCGCTCAAGAAAGACGGACGCTACGTGCTCTCCACCATCAATACCGAGGCCATGGAAGGTGCGGTGGAGGCCCTGAAAATGGCGGGCGTCTGGTCGCCCGACCGCTTCGTCAGCATATCCAACGGTTTTGCCGCCTCGGTGCGCGACCAGATGGCTTCCGGCATCGTGGACGCCTCCATCCTGTTGCCTGCAGAATTGTACGGTTCCCACGCGATTCCCGCCGCTTGTGCGGTGCTTTCAGGGGCGGCGGTGCCACCCTACGTATACGTCGACGTCTCCCTCGTCCTGCCGGACGGGGCGGAAAGGAGAGGATCATGACCCGTGCCGCTTTCAAGATGAAACTGAAAAAAGGCTTCGAGAAGGAATACCAGGCCCGCCACGACGCCATCTGGCCGGAATTGGTCCGCGAGCTGGAAGATGCCGGTGTCAGCGACTATTCGATTTACCTGGACGAGGAAACCCTCACCCTGTTCGCCTTCCAGAAACTGAAGGATCACAACTCGGCCGGGGCGCTGGCTTCTACAGCCATCGTGAAGAAGTGGTGGAAGTACATGGGCGACATCATGGAGACCAATCCGGATTCGTCGCCGATAGCGATCGGCCTTACCGAAGTTTTCCACATGGATTGACGGGATGAAGATGACATCACGCGAACGCGTCCTGCGGGCTTTTGGTAAATTGCCCGGCAAGCCCGATAGGGTTCCCCTGCAGTTCGACCTGTGCAAGACGCTCACCGACCATTTCGGCAAGACCCTTGGAATGGAGAGCGATTACGCCCTTTCCTATTACGAGGACCTGACCTACCGCATCTCCGCCAACGCCATCCGCACTCGCCTGGGGTCGGACTGCATCGTGGTGGGAGGGGCGGTGGCCCGGGATTTCAGGGCCGAACGCGTGGGCGAGGACGTCACCAAGAATGAGTTCGGCATGTGGATGCGTCCCACCTCCCTCTATGTGGAGGTGGTAAAATGTCCCCTGGAGGAAGCGAATTCTCCGCAGGACGTGGCAGCCTACCATTTCCCCGACCCCTACGCCGCCGGCCGCTTCGAAGCCGCCCAGCGTGACATCGAACGCTTCGGCAAGGATTTCTTCGTCATCGGCGACGTGGAGCTGTCCCTCTTCGAACTGGCCTGGCACCTGACGGGTATGGAAAAATACCTGATGGCCCTGGCCATGGACGAGAGCTGGATAGATGCCCTGAACGACCGGGTGGAAGAATGGACGACGGGACTTGCCCTGTCCCTGGTTTCCCGGGGGGTCGACGCGATCTGGCTGGGCGAGGATCTGGGTACCCAGCTTTCCATGCTCATCTCGCCGGATATGTGGCGTGACAAGTTCAAGCCCCGCTACGCCCGCATGATCTCCCGCCTGAAAAAGGCGAACCCCGACTTGGTGGTGATCTTCCATTCCGACGGAGCCGTCGCTCCGCTGATAGATGATTTCATAGAGCTGGGCGTGGACGTCTACAACCCGGTGCAGCCCAACGTGCCGGGGTCGGACCCCGAGGAACTGGTGCGCAAGTATGGCGGCAAGATCAATTTCTTCGGCGGTGTGGACCAGCAGGAATTGTTGCCAAAGGGCGACAAGGCCGCGATCAAGGCCGAGCTGGAACGCCGGGCCCGGATCATGGGAGCCGAGGGTGGTTATCTTATGGCTCCGGCGCATATAATTCAGGCGGACGTCTCGCCGGAAACGGTGCTGTTCCTCTGCGAGATGGTCAAGGGTCTGTGAGCTTCAGTGCATTGTGAAGTAAGGATGACAGTGGTTCAGGTATCCGCGGGCCTTGTGGCCCGTTGAAATAGCAAGGAGGACAAGATGAAAAAGATGGTAATTGCCATCGCGTGCGCGCTTGCGGTAGCGTCCCTGGCGCCGGTATTTGCGGCTGGACAGAAAGATGCGGCCGGAGCGGCAAAAGTGTACAAGATCGGCGTCATTCCGAAGTTCATCGCGGAAGACTACTTCATCGCCTGCGAACGCGGATTCCGCCAGGCCGAGAAGGAAATGGGCGGAAAGATCCAGATCGACTGGGTAGGCGACACGATGGCGCAATGCTCCGCCGCCAACCAGAAGAACTACATCCAGGGCTTCATCGACAAGCGCTATGACGCGATCCTCGTGTCCGCCCTCGATCCCGAGACCTATGCCGACACCCTCAAGGGCGCCATGGCCAAGGGTATCAAGGTCATCACCTGGGACGCCGATGTGAACACCTCCGCCCGCGACTTTTTTGTCAACCAGGCCGAAAGCGACCAGATCGCCATCGCCCTGCTGAAGGGTCTCGCAGGCGACCTGGCTTCCTACACCGCCGCCAAGCAGGCGACCGTAGCCCTCGTTTCCACCACCAACGATTCCCCCAACCAGAATGCCTGGCTGAAGGCGATCATCGGCGAGTACAACTCCAAGAAGACCGGCGACTACAAGCACATCAACCTGCTCGCGGCCGACAACCAGATCGTCTATGCCGGTAACGACCAGGGTACCGCAGACGAGAAGATCAAGACCCTCCTCTCCGCCAACAAGGAGATCAAGGGCATAGTGGCGCTGTCCTCCAACACGGTCCCCGCGGTTTCCTCCGCCCGCGACCAGCTTGGCATCAGCGACTCCATCAAGATCGTCGGCGTTTCCGTCCCCGAGTCCTCCAGGAAGAACATGGTGGAAGGCAAGATGTCCGCAGTAGTACTGTGGCAGCCCTTCGACCTGGGCTACCTGTCCGCGTACGTCGCCTACGACGTGCTCACCGGCAAGGCTCCCTCCGGCTCCGCCTACAAGTCCCCCCTCAGCGGCAAGAACGTGGCCCCCAGCTTCATGGACGGCAAGACCATGGTCAACTACCCCGCGGAAGGACACAAGATCATGGCCAACAACGTGATCATCCTGGCCGAACCCCTCGTCTGGAACCTCAAGAACATCGATTCGTTCCGTGGCTATCCCCAGGAAAGCAGCGGAATGGCGGCCTTCCTGAAGTAGACCGCAACTTGTTTGCGGCTTACGTCAAAGTGCTGTAGTATGTTCTGAATCTGCCCGCCGGAGTTTTCCGGCGGGCACTTTATGGGTGAAGCCACCAAAAAGAACCCAACCAATTGGAGCAGACCAACGATGAACGTCGAAGATTCACGAACCGGGAATTTGGTTCTCAGCCTTGAAGGCATCGACAAAAGCTTCCCCGGCGTCCGGGCCCTCGCCAATATGACGATCGATCTGCGGCACGGAGAAGTCCACGCGGTCTGCGGCGAGAACGGCGCCGGCAAGTCGACTCTCATGAAGATCATCACGGGCGTGTACCAGCCCGATGCGGGCAAGATGGTCCTGAACGGCAAGGAAGTACGCATACACAATCCCAACGACGCCTACGCCAAGGGCATCGCGATCATCTTCCAGGAAACCAGCCTGTTCCCGGACCTGACGGTCCTGGAAAACATTTTCATGGGGCATGAAATAGGGAAGTCCCTGTTCGGCAGCTCAAGGTTCGGTTCGATCCTGGACTACAAGGCCATGCGGACCAAGGCGGCCGAAATTTTCGGCAGGCTCGGCATGGACATCGACCTGGATATCCGGGTCTCCGAACTGGGTGTAGCCACCAAACAGATGGTGGAAATCGCAAAGGCGCTATCCTTCGATTCGAGCATCCTCATCCTGGACGAGCCCACAGCGGCGCTCACCAGCAAGGAAGTGGATACCCTTTTCGACACAATCAAGAAACTTCAGGGACACGGCGTGTCCATGCTCTATATAAGCCACCGGCTCGACGAGATCTTCCTCATCGCCGACCGGGTAACCGTCATCCGCGACGGCGAATACGTGCAGACCGAGGACGTCGCGAAGGTTTCCAAGGACCAACTGGTCTCCTGGATGGTCGGACGCACCCTGCACAACCTGTATCCAAAGGAAGAGGTCGAGCTTGGCGATGTCGTGTTCGAAGCTCGCGGCATCGTCCAGGAGGGCATCCTGAACGGCGTGGACCTTACCCTGCGCAAGGGCGAGATCCTGGGCCTGTCGGGCCTTGCCGGAGCCGGGCGCACCGAACTCGCGCTGGCCATCTGCGGTCTGACAAAGCTGGATGCCGGCGAGATCTTCATCGACGGCAAATCGACGGCCATCCCGAATTACCGCGCGGCCATGGACCAGGGCAT
>CAXNJE010000159.1:0-7675 GCA_964202565.1 Breznakiellaceae bacterium
ATAGGCGAGGACATGGGGACCCAGACGGGACTGCTGTTTTCGCCCGACATGTTCCGCTCCTTCTTCAAACCCCTGTATACCCGCCTGATGGGTATGGCCCATGAAAAAGGTATGAAAGTACTCTTGCATAGTTGTGGTCAGAACCGCGCCATCCTGGACGACCTTATGGACTGCGGTGTAGACGTATTCCAGTTCGACCAGCCCACCGTCTACGACATGGCCGACCTCTCTTCGCTTTTCCGCAGGCGCGGCGCGGCCTTGTGGAGCCCCATCGACATCCAAAAGGTCCTGCCCACAGGCGACCGCGACTACATACGCGAGGAAACCTTCAAGATGTGCCGTATTTTCGACGGTTGCCTCATCGTCAAGAACTACCCCGATCTTCCCGGTATTGGTGTTGCGGAAGAGTGGGATGAATGGGGTTACCAGGCCGTGCTGGACTATTGCGGTTTGGATTACCCGCTAAAATAAGCTGGAAAAACAGCCGGGAAACAAGTTCGCCCGGCTATTTGTTTTTCTCCCGTCCTGGCTTATATTCGAGGCTGTACTTCGGATGGAGGTCTCGATGTCGAAAGACAATTCGGTTGGATTTGGGCTAAAGGCAAAACTGATCTTTGTCTCACTGTTGTTCACGGTGGGAATAACGCTACTCATAAGTATCGCGCTGTACCAGGTCGCGAACCGGGAGCTTTCGCAGGAACTCAGATCCAAGGTGCTTGCCACCGTCCGGCTGGGCGCCGAGGCGATAGACGCAGGGCGAATGGCCAGCTTGGTCGGCACGATCAGGCCCGAGATGGAAGGCGAGGAACGATCCTCGATCGAGACTTCTGATGCTTACCGCATCGTTTCCGAACAACTCAACAAGATTCGTGGAACGGATACGGACGTCATCCGCTACGTCTACACTTTCGTCCCCACGGAAGACCCGAACACGACCTTTTTCGCGGTGGACGCCGACGTGCTGGACCTCCTGGCGGGCGTGGCGGCAGGCGAGGAAATCGACGATGGGGAGATTTCCCACCCAGGAACGATTTTTGATGTAAGCGAATTCGAGAAAGCCCGGATTGCGATACGCGACAGGATTTCCACCATAGACGATGAGTATGTATGGGACGACGTGTACCAGGTCAATTCCATCTCCGGCTACGCGCCCATATTCGACGAAGACGGCAGGCTGTTGGCCGTACTAGGCATCGACATGACCGACATCAACGCCAGGAACGCGCTGGCCGATGTCACCCGGATGTCCATCATCATCGCTGCGGCGGGCATCTTGCTGGGACTGGCTGCCGCCTTTTTCATGGGTATCTTCATGACCCGGGACCTGATCTCGCTGCGGAAGACGGTTGACCTGTTCGGCGCGGGAGATTTTTCCGCCCGTTCGGCCATCAAGGTGAGGGACGAGATTGGCAGCCTGGCACGAAGCTTCAACAACATGATCCAGACCATAGTCGACTACCAGGATAAGCTGGTCTCGGCTGAACGGGAGAGGGCCGAGGCCGAATTCAGGTCCAAGGTGGAGAGCGAGCGCAACGCGGAAAGCAGGAAATACCTGGACAACATCTCCCAGGGACTCCTCATGCTGGACGGGCAACTCCGCATCAGCGAGCAGTATTCGGCCTCCCTGATTCGGCTGTTCCGGTTCGAGGGTGAACCGACGGGATTGAACTTCCTGGATTTCGTGTACCCCGACGCGGGCGGAAATGCAGCGGAACGGGAGGAACTCTCCTCGTTCCTGTCCATCCTGATAGGCAACACCACCGCCGACGAGGATATGATAGACGCCATCAATCCATTCAAGGATAAGGAAATACGGGCCTTTGACGGCAGTCTCATCGTTGTCGATGCCCGTTTCCTGCGCATTAACCGGGATGAGGTGGTCGAGAACCTCATGGTCATCTTCGAGGACAAGACTGGCATCCGCGAGGCCGAGCAGAAACTGGAAGACGAGCGCGAGCGCTACGACGCCGAACTGGAAGCCATCGCTGCCATCCTCAAAAACGGACCGCCCCTATTCCGGGATTTCATCACCGAGGGTGAGGCCCTCGTCGAAAAACTGTATGTCTCCCTGGACAAACTGGGCGAAAGCGATACCTCGGCACATTTCATGCGGGAATTCCACTCCCTCAAGGGTTCGGCACGCTCCCTCCAGCTGGACCGCCTGGCCACGTCGGCGCACAGGATTGAGGACCTGCTGATCGGTGCCCGCGAGCAGGGAAGCTTTGGCAGCGAGGAGCGGCAGGCGATCCTGAAGTCGGCGGAATCGGTGAAGCAGGGAATCCTGAACATTCGTGAATCGATAGAACGTTTCTCAGTCTTCTACGGCAAGGATATAACGTTCTCTCCCCAGCAGGAGCTGGATTCGTATTTGGCGTCCCTAAAGGATATGACCGCGAAACTTGGGCAGGAATTGGGCAAGGAACTGGTGTTTGAACCGGTGGTGGAGGTCAAGGAATTGTACTTCCTCAAGCAGCTCAAGAACCCCATCATCCATCTGTTGCGCAATTCCATAGACCACGGCCTGGAGGATATCTACGAAAGGACAGCCAGTGGCAAGGATCCTGCAGGGAAAATTCGGCTGGAAATCTCGAAAGAAGGCCGTGAAATCCACATCGCGGTACGGGACGACGGCAAGGGCATAGATTTTGGGCGCATCAGGAAGAAGGCCATCGAAAAAGGCCTCATCCCCAGCGATGGCGAGACCCCGACCAAGGAACTGATGAACCTGCTCTTCCTGCCCGACTTCAGCAGCAAGGATGCGGTAAGCGATATTTCCGGCCGGGGTGTAGGCTTGGACGTGGTGAAGGATAGTGTACGACAACTGGGCGGAACCATCCGGGTCCAGACCAAGCTGGGCAGTGGGACGAGCTTCCTGCTTACCATCCCGCTGAAACGCGCCAGCGACCGTGCGCAAGCACCAGCAACAGCGCGGACCTAGGTCTGCAAGGCTGAACTGGCAAATGGCTAGGCGATATCCTTAAGGGAGACATTCACCGAGAATTTGCCCAGCTCGGTGGTGAAGGGTATGCGTACGACGGGGATGCCGTCGGGCCAGCGTATATTGTAGGAAGTCCCGGTGATGACTCCGGGCAGGGAAATTTCTATGCGGAATTCGAGCAGGTCCTGCTTGGCATTTCCCGCGATTATGTTGATGAGTTCGCCAACGCCGTCCAGCACCTCATTTCCCAGGACCGTGTATTCCTTGCCTTCCAGCCTGGATACCATGCGGATGGCGGTTTCCCGGGAAAAGCTCAGGACGACGGCGCCCTTGGTTTCTCCTGCGAGGCCGATGATGCCTGAAACCTCTTCCAGATTTTGGGGGTCATCCAATAGATGGGGTTTGCCGCTGGTGACCTTTAACCCCAAGTATTCCTTGAAGAGGTTCATGGACGCTTTCAGGAAGGGATTTATATACTGGGCACGCATGGGGACTCCTTAAGCCTGCAGGTATTTTCCGATTTTTTCGAAAAGGGCTTTTCCCTTGATGGGCTTGACGATGTAGTTGGTTACGCCGGCCTGAATCGCCTCCACAACGTTGTAGCGGGCGGCTTCGGAGGTGATCATGATGATGGGCGTTGTCCGGTAGGCTTCCATGGCCCTGAGCTTGCGGACGAAGTCCAGGCCGTTCATCCTGGGCATGTTCCAATCCACCAGAAACAGGCCGATGGGTTTCGCCATCGAGTAATCGAGGGCGAATTTACCGTCTTCGGCTTCAATGATGTCGCTTTCCTCGACGCCGTACTCGATAAGTATGTTCTTGTGTATCCGTCGCATGACGCCCGAATCGTCGACGATGAGTATGTTCATGCGCTTGATCGAAGTAGAAGCCATGTCACTAGGATAGTCGTACGGGCGAGGACTTTCAATATCAAATCGTAGTGTTGTAAGGTCGAGGTAGCAGGGTTTTACAAAGGCAGGTCCGGGAGCTTAAGGCAACCACCTGAAATGATGGTTGCCTATATTTTTAGATGTTCCCGGCAATCAACCGAGCCCGGCCTTGCGGCGGGTGTAGACATCGTAGAAGACTGCGAAGAGCACCACCGCGGCCTTGACCACGTACTGGTAGTGCTGGCCCAGGTTCATCAGGGACATGCCGTTATTGATGGCGCTCATCACGAGGCCTCCGACGATGACGCCGATTACAGACCCGATACCGCCGGCCGCCGAGACACCGCCGATGTAGCAGGCTGCTATGGCGTCCATCTCGAAGTTGAGGCCTGCCTGGGGAAGGGCGGTGTTCATGTATCCCGTCGAGACGACGGCCGCGAGTCCTGCCAAAGCTCCCATGAAGCAGAACACGATGAAGGTGATGAATTCCGAGTTGATGCCCGACAGTTTAGCGGACCGGGAGTTGCCGCCCACCGCGTAGATATAGCGGCCCAGCACCGTGTTGTTCAGGATGAACTGGAAGACGAAGACAGTGACGCCCACCACCAGCACCGCGATGGGGAGCCCCCGATACTCGGCGAAGCGTTCGGCCAGGGCCAGCACCAGCACGCTGATGATCGCGAGCTTGCCGATGAAGATGGGTGTCGAGCTTACCACAAAATCATTGGCGATCTTTCTTTGCCTGACCATGACCTCGGAAATGATGAACACCAGAACCATAAGCACCCCGATCACAAGGGCGGCCGGCAAGAGCTTGAAGCTTCCGTTGTCCACAATCGGGTTCAGCTTGAGCACCTCATCGATAGTCCCCGTCGCGAGGTACGAGTAGCCGTCGTCCCTCAGGGAGATGGGATTGATGTTGGTGACGAAGTAGGTAAGGCCGCGGAACAGCATCATGCCCGCAAGGGTGACGATAAAGGCCGGAATCTTGGCGTAGGCGACCCAGAGTCCCTGGAAGGCACCGATTGAAAGTCCGATGACGATTCCGGAGACTATGGTAACGGGCATGCCCGCACCCGAGTTGTAGATCATGGCGGTGAGGGCGCCGACGAAGGCACAGACAGAACCGACCGAGAGGTCGATGCCGAGGATGATGATGCACTGGACCATCCCGACAGCCAGTATCAGCACGTAGCTATACTGGAAAAAGATGTTCGTCAGGTTTCGGGCGCTGAAATTCCGCCAATTTGTCATTGGCGCGAAGATCAGCATGATCAGCGCCAGAATCAGGAACATGGAATAATTCCTGATATTATTCCTGAAGATCGTCATGAAAGTAGTCGTCCGAATCGTTTTTCCGCCCATGGTTCCCCCGTCTTGTGTATCGCCGACCATTTTCAGCCGACCAGTGCCAGGTGCATGATTTTTTCCTGGGTCGCTTCCTCGTGCATCAGCAAGCCCTTTATTTTTCCTTCGTTCATGACGTAGATCCGGTCCGCCATACCGAGTGCTTCCGGAAGTTCGGAACTGACCATAATAATGCTCTTGCCCTGGGCCGCCATGTTGTTGAGGATGGAATAAATTTCCGACTTGGCGCCTACGTCGATGCCGCGCGTGGGTTCATCGACTATGAAGATGTCGGGGTCTGCCATGAGGCTGCGGCTCACGACGACTTTCTGCTGATTGCCGCCGGAGAGGTTCCGGGTAACCTGGAATACCGATGGCGTGCGGATGCTGAGTTCCGTGCGGTATTTCTCCGCGACCATGATCTCCTTATGGGTGTCCACTATGCCCGAGCGGGAGATCTTCTCCAGGCTGGAGTTGGATATGTTGGTCCTGATATCCTGTATGAGGATGAGACCCAGGTTCTTGCGGTCCTCTGATATGTACCCGAGTCCCGCCTTCATCGCCGCCTTGCAGGAATGGAGGTTGGCTTTTTTTCCGTTGATGAGCACCTCGCCCTCGCTCCGGGAACCGTAGGATTTGCCGAATATGCTCATCATCAATTCGGTGCGGCCGGCACCCATGGGTCCGCAGAAGGCAAGGATTTCTCCCCTGCGGAGGTTGAAGGACACGTTGTCCACTACCTTGATGCTGTGGTAGTCGGGATGGTAGACGGTCCAGTTTTTGACCTCCATGACCACCTCGGCCGGCACGTTCTTCCGGTCCGGGAACCGGTGTGTGAGATCCCGGCCAACCATATCCTTGATGATCATGGTTTCAGTCAATTTGTCCGCCTTGACATCGTAGGACGCCACGGACTTTCCGTCCCGCAGCACCGTCACGGTATCGGCTACCTTGAGAACCTCGTTCAGCTTGTGGGAGATCATCACACTCGTGATTCCCTGCTTCTTGAATTCCAGGATAAGGTTGAGCAGTTTCTCGCTCTCGTCGTCGTTGAGGGAGGAAGTGGGTTCGTCCAGGATGAGGAGTTCCACCTTCTTTGAGAGCGCCCGGGCGATTTCCACCAGTTGCTGCTTGCCGACGCCGAGCTTGCTCACGACGGTCTCGGGCGGTTCGTGGAGACCGACTATGTTCAGGTACTTGTTTGATTCCTTTATATAGGTATCCCAGTTGATGATGCCGAACGTCGTCTGCATATGTCCCAGGAAGATGTTCTCATAAATGGAAAGATAGGGAGAGAGGGCCAATTCCTGGTGGATGATGGCCAGGCCTTCCTTCTCGCTGTCCTTTACGCTGTGATACGCGGTCTCGTGACCCTTATAGAATACTTTGCCTTCGAAAGTGCCCTTCGGGTATACCCCGCTGATGACGCTCATCAGGGTGGATTTGCCTGCGCCATTTTCGCCGCAGATCGAGTGGATTTCCCCTCGTTTGACCTTGAGGTTCACGGTGTCCAGGGCCCTGACACCGGGAAAGTCCTTGGTCAGGTTTTCGATTTCCAGAATGTACTCGTCCACGGGGACCACCTTTCGTCGCTTGCGGATTATTGGGGTGCCGGCCAAATGCGAGCCACGGATGAACGGAACAGGTCCGTTCGTCCGTGGCGTTCGATCTTTTTACAATTGTACTACATTCTCGGGTCTGGTCAACTCACCAGGGAGTCTTACTTCAGCTTCGCCGATTCTTCGGCGGTGTAGAAGCCGGCATCGACGGGGACGTTGCTGTTGGCCTTGGTGACGGCGATGGGGTCCAGCAGGTAGGCGTTCACGTATTTCTTGCCGGTGTTGCCGATTTCCTTGAGGTCGCCGGAGGCGAGGACCGCACCGGGGATATTGGGGGTCTGACCCTTGGCGATGGCGTCAGCGAGGATGATGGCCGCTTCGGCGAGCTTGTTGGTGTCCTTGAACACGGTCATGTACTGCTCACCGTTCCGGATCGCTACGAGGGAGTCGATTTCCGCGTCCTGGCCGGAGATGACGGGCAGTTTGGTCCGGTACTTGGCATCGGCCTTGCAGGCTTCGATGATCGCCCGGGCGAGGGTGTCGTTGGGGGCCAATACCGCGTCCAGGGTCACGCTCTGGGCGTCGTTGCTGAGCAGGTTCTCCATGCGGGTCTTGGCGTTGGGGGCCAGCCAGCCTTCGGTGGCGATACGGGTAAAGTTGGCAGTGTCCTTGGAGGTCTTGGGATAGGGACCCACGACCTTGAGCACGCCTTTCTCAATGTAGGAGTTGAGGACGCTCATGGCGCCGTCAAAAAAGAAGAAGGCGTTGCCGTCGGTGGGGGAACCGGCGAAGAGGGTGATGTACTTGGGAGCAGCCGCAGTGGCGCTCTTGAGGTTGAGTCCGGCCTCAAGTCCCTGGCCCTGGAGCACGCCGACCTTGAAGTTGTTGAAGGTGATGTAATAGTCGTACGCGTCGGAGTTCTGGATGATCCGGTCGTAGGC
>CAXNJE010000160.1:0-7648 GCA_964202565.1 Breznakiellaceae bacterium
AAGACCAATAGGGTAGTGGTAGCCCAGGAATCCCACCTGCGCGGAAGTCTGGCTTCCGATATCGTTGCTGAGATAATAGATCGCGGTTTCGATTATCTGGACGCCCCTCCCATTCGTGTAGGTTCCCTGAACGTACCGATGCCCTACAATATCGGTCTGGAGAACATGGTGGTGCCAAACAAGGAGACCATCAAGCAAGCGGTGCACAAAGCGCTTGGTAATAAGTAAAGGTTGAACCCATGGCCGAATATATAGTGCTGCCCAAAATGGGCGTGAATATGGTAGAGGCGATCATCGTCGAATGGTCGGTGGCTATTGGCGGGAAGGTTCAGGAAGGCGATGTCATCGCGGTGGCCGAAACGGATAAGGCCGCGCAGGATATCTATGCGCCCAAGGCCGGAGTAATTTTGGCCCATGTCGTGGAGCTGGGCAAAGTCGTGAAATGCCAGGAACCGATCGCCATCCTCGGAACTGCGGGAGAAAACATTGAAGATCTCCATAAGAAGAAAGCACCGGTCCCAACAACGAATGCCGCGCAAACGATCTTGCCCCAGATCACGAATTCCGCGCAAACGACTTTGTCTCCGGCTGGCTTGAAGATTGAGGAGTCGCCGATAGAGTCCGGCACGACGACAGCACGCATACGTATATCTCCTCTTGCAAAAAAAATGGCGGGGGATCATGGTATTTCGTTGACAAGTATGGTACCTGCACAAAAAGGTGAAAGGATAACAAAAAAGGATGTGTTGCGTTTTCTTGAAGGGAAGGGTAGCCCCACGGCAATACCTGATATTCATTCTGCTGTTGCCGAAAAAAGGATCCCCCTATCGCTGGTCCGTAAGACCATTGCAAGCCGACTCAGTCTGAGCAACCAGACCAAGCCGAAAGCCGTTCTTGATGTCAGGGTGGATGCGACGGAACTACTCAAGTGGAAGGAAGCGGCAAAAACCAAGGGACTCAAGATTGGCGTGAGCGAGGTCATCATAAAGGCACTTGGAAAGGTCTTGTCGGAATATCCCCTGTTGCGTGCACGCATGGAGAATGACGAACTCATCATCTCCGAAGCGGTCAATATCGGGGTCGCCGTCGACACCAGCAAAGGCTTGATGGTCCCGGTGATAAGGAATGCGGACAGGAAAGGCATGGCGGAAATTTCAGCCGAATTGAGGACCCAGGCAGCCAAGGCCCGTTCCGGTTCGTTAAGCATGGACGAGATATCCGGGGGGATTTTCTCCGTCACCAATCTGGGCATGCTGGGGATCGAGCGCTTTACGCCTGTGATCAATCCCCCCGAATGTGGGATCCTGGCCGTTGGCGCGATACGGAAGGAATTGGTCGTTGACCCCAAGGACGATTCCATCTCGATAAAGCCCCTCTTTTGGATTTCCCTGGCCTTTGATCACCGGGTCATCGATGGGGCTCCCGCAGGTGAGTTCCTGATGGCATTGAAGTCCTTGCTGGAATGGCCTCTTTCGCTTGTACATTAGACCCGGGTTAAAGGTCGACTCCAGGAGATGCAGTGAAAACATATGATGTCGTCATCATCGGTGGTGGCCCTGGCGGTTATGTCTGTGGGATTAAAGCCGCGCAATTGGGTTTGAGCGTCGCCTTGGTGGAAAAGGAAGCTCTGGGTGGGACCTGCCTTAATTGGGGTTGCATCCCCATGAAGAGCCTTCTGCGAAACGCCGAAGTGGTGGAGACGATCAGGGACAGCGCTTCCTTCGGCGTTACCATCGCGACCGGGGGTCTGAGCATCGATTACAGCGCGGCCCATGCCCGAAGCCGGGAGGTAAGCGAGAGACTTTCCAAGGGTGTCGAATTTTTGATGAAGAAAAACACCATTGAAGTGTTTCGTGATGAGGCGGTCATCGTTGGGCCGCGGCGGGTGGAACTTAAGAGGAGCGGTACTTACCTGGAGTGCAGGAAGCTGGTGCTTGCTACGGGTACTGATTCTATCGGACTTTTTGGCATCGAACCCGATGGTGTCCGGGTACTGTCCCCCCGGCAAGCACTGGATCTTAGGGCGATCCCTCCGAATACGGCCATTATCGGTGCCGGAGCCATCGGAATGGAATTCGCTTCCATCTGGAATAGTTATGGATCCAAGGTGACGATCATCGAAGCGCTGGATAGGTTGCTGCCCAAAGAGGACGAGGATGTTGGCAGGGAATTAGAGCTGCAATTCACCAAACGGGGTGTGGAGTCCCTTACCCAATGCAGGGTCGAAGGTATCGGGGTACTGGACGACGGGGTGCTTATCAGCCTACGGAAAAAGGATGGAAGCTCCCAGAGCATCAGAAAGGATGCTGTCCTATTCGCCCTTGGCGTCAGGCCGAAACTGCAATCTGGATGGACCGAAACGCTGGGACTGCGTCTGGACGGTACTTTTATTGAGGTAGACGAGCGGATGATGAGCTCTGTAGAGGGCATTTACGCCATTGGAGACGTGACCGGGAAATTACCCTTGGCCCACGTGGCTTCCGCGCAGGGTATCATCGCCGCCAAGGCTATCGCCGGCTTCCCCACCGAGTCCATCACCTATCGGAATGTACCCAGATGTACGTACTGCCTGCCGGAAGTAGCCAGCATAGGTTTTACGGAAAAAGAGGCCCTTGCTGCCGGTCATATCGTGCGGAAGGCTGTATTCCCCTTGTCGGTAAATGGGAAAGCCCTGGCTTCTGGGGAAAGCCGGGGCTTCGTGAAAATCCTCTCAGATTCGGGAACCAAGGAAATAATCGGGGTGCACATGGTTGGCGCCCATGTAACGGAACTCATAGGCGGGCTTTCCCTGGCAATGCGGCTTGAGACTACATCCGATGAATTATCTTCGGTTATTTTCCCGCATCCAACTATAAGCGAATCCATTGTAGAAGCAGCTCATGTATTACAGGGTGAAGCCATACATATATAGGAATTCATCTTTCACAAGAAATAAATCCTCCAAAATGCCTTGACAAAACAGGCGCATCATTTGAATGTTGAATTGAAGGAGAAAGACATGAAACGATTTTTCGTTCTGATGATTTTGCTGGCTTCCGCGGTTTCCCTGTTTGCGACAGGCGAGCAGGAGGCGGCGAGTACCGAACTGAAGGCAACCGACAAGCTGGTTGTCTATTCACCGAACAGCGACGGACTGCTCAAGGCAACCATTCCAGCGTTCGAGAAGCTCTACAACGTCAAGGTAGAGGTCATCTCTGCCGGAACCGGAGAGCTGTTCAAGAGGATCCAGGGCGAGGCGGGCTCACCCTACGCGGATGTGGTTTTCGGCGGAGCCTATGCTACCTTCCAGACCAACAAGGACCTGTTCCAGCCTTATACCTCGGTAAATAACGACAAGCTGATCGATATTTACCGGAACGATACTGGCTACATCACCTCCAATGTACTGGACGGCAGCCTTCTCCTGATCAACAAGAACCTGATCGGCGATATCCAGATCAAAGGCTATAAGGATCTGCTCAACCCCGCCCTGAAAGGCAAGATCGTGTCGGCAAACCCGACCGCGTCCTCCAGCGCCTACGCCCACCTGACCAATATGCTCGCCGCCATCGGCAAGGGCAACTATGAGAGCCAGGAAGCCTGGGATTTCGTGAAGGCCCTGTTTGCCAACACGGTGGTCATCGACAGCTCCAGTGCGGTATGGAAGGGCGTGCGGGACGGTGAATACGCAGTGGGTCTTTCCTACGAGGATCCGTCTGTGCAGCTTATCCGGGATGGAGCCCCCGTCAAGGTGGTCTACATGGAAGAGGGTGTCGTCTACCTTCCGGCCGGTTCGGCCATCGTGAAGGGAGCCCCGAATCTGGTGAACGCCCGGCGCTTCATCGATCATATTACCTCCCCCGAAATCCAGAATGTGTACGGAACCGCCGTAACGAACCGGCCTGTCATGGCCAACGTCGCCACCCCGTCCTACATGGTCAACATCAACAACATCAAGCTGATCAAGGAAGACATGGATTACGTCCAGAAGAACAAGGTTGCACTTCAGAACCGGTTCAAGGACATTTATACGGACATCAAGAAATAGGCAAGGAATAAGCAGGCAATAGGAAGGCGGGTCCGAAATATGAGCGTGAACATTTCGATCAAGAATGCGGTAAAGAAATACGGAGCAAACACGATTATTTCGGACCTGTCCATCGACATCCGGGACAAGGAGTTCTTCACCCTGCTGGGGCCTTCGGGTTGCGGCAAGACCACCTTGTTGCGGATGATCGCCGGCTTCAATACGATCGAAGGCGGCGATTTCTATTTCGATGACAAGCGTATCAACGACATGGACGTCAGCAAGCGGAACATCGGTATGGTGTTCCAGAACTACGCCATTTTCCCCCATTACACGGTCAGGCAGAACGTGGAATTCGGCCTGAAGAACCGGAAACTGCCCAAGGCCCAGATCGATTCCCTGACGAACGAATTTTTAGGGCTGATGCAGATCCACGAGTTCAAGGACCGCATGCCTGAACGCCTTTCCGGCGGCCAACAGCAGCGAGTGGCCCTGGCCCGCGCCTTGGTCATCAAACCCGATGTCCTCCTGATGGACGAGCCGCTGTCCAACCTGGACGCCAAACTGCGCCTGGAAATGCGGCAGGTGATCCGTGACCTGCAGAAGGAAGTGGGCATCACGACCATCTACGTGACCCACGACCAGGAAGAGGCCATGGCCATTTCCGACCGGATCGCGGTGATGAAGGACGGTATCATCCAGCATGTGGGAACCCCCCAGGAAATCTACCACAGGCCGGCAAATATCTTCGTAGCCACCTTCATCGGCCGCACCAATCTGATAGACGCCGAATACAGCGCCTCGACCAAGAAGATCCGGATGGAATCCTTTGAATTTGAACTGGGCAGGCTGAATTGCCAGACCGATGCTCCGGTGATCCTTTCCATACGGCCCGAGGACTTCCAGATGTCCCGGGACGCTTCCGCTGGTGGATCAACGGGCGCATTGGCGGGGATTAAAAGTACCATCTCGGATTCGATCTTCCTGGGGCTCAACACCCACTACACGGTGTCCTTGCCCAACAAGCAGTTGATCGAAATCATCCATGAATCTTCCATGGACAGCACGTTCAAGCCAGGTGAGACCGTCTACCTGCGCATCAAGACCGACAAGATCAACGTGTTCTCCAAAGACGGAAAACGGAACCTGTCGTATGCGCTCTGAACGAAAAACCAAGGGCGTCCTGGATTTCTGGAGTCTGGTGACCCTCTTCGTCCTGTGTTTCTATGGCCTTTTCCTTGTATATCCGTTGCTGAACCTGCTCCTGCAGGCGGTTGTGGACAAGGAAAGCGGAAAATTCACCCTGGCGTACTTCGTCCAATTCTTCAGCAAGCCCTATTACTACACTACCCTGCTCAATAGCTTCAAGGTAACCATCTTCGTGACCCTGCTCACGGTGGTGCTGGGAACTCCTCTGGCCTATATCTTTGCCCGTTTCAAGATTCGGGGAAAAGGTCTGATCCGCATACTAATCATCATCTCGTCCATGTCGGCTCCCTTTATAGGAGCCTATTCGTGGATCCTGTTGATGGGGAGGAGCGGGGTAATCACCCTGTTTTTCCGCAACACCCTGGGGCTCAAGATTCCCAGTATCTATGGTTTCGGTGGTATCCTGGTGGTGCTTACATTGCAGATGTACCCGCTCATTTTCCTGTACGTATCCGGCGCCCTTAAAAATGTGGACAATTCCTTGCTGGAAGCCAGCGAGAACCTGGGCTGTTCCGGAGTCAGAAGGTTTTTCCTTATAATTGTGCCACTTATACTTCCTACCCTTTTTGCGGGCGGGCTGTTGATATTCATGAATTCCCTGGCGGATTTTGGTACCCCCATGCTGATAGGCGAAGGCTACCGCACCTTCCCGGTGACAATCTTCAACGAGTTCATAAGCGAGATGGGGGGAGACGACGGTTTCGCCGCAGCCATCTCCATTATCGCCATCATCATCACGACCCTGATCTTCATAATCCAGCGTTACCTGGCCACCAGAAAATCCTTTACCATGAATTCCATGAACAAGATCCGCCCCGTCGAGGCCAAGGGCGCTACCCGATTCTTCATCCACCTATACACCTACGTGCTGGTGGGTCTCTCCATCATGCCTCAGGTGTACATCATTTATACTTCCTTCAAGAACGTGAACGGTACGACCTTTGCCCCAGGTTATTCCTTCAACAGTTACGCCGATGCTTTTGGCAAGGTGGGGCGGGCCATCTCCAACACCCTGATCATTCCCGGTCTGTCCTTGATCGTCATCGTCTTTATGGCAGCCCTCATAGCCTACATCACCGTGCGCAGGCGCAATATCTTTACGAGCATCGCCGATTCGGTATCCATGGTTCCCTATATCATTCCGGGTTCGGTGGTGGGGATTACCTTATTGATAGCCTTCAACAAGCATCCACTTCTTTTTAGCGGGACCATGCTCATCATGATCATCGGACTCGTCCTTCGGCGTCTGCCGTATACCATCAGGTCCAGCGTTGCTGTTCTCCAGCAGATACCTATGAGTATGGAGGAAGCGGCCCTGAGTCTGGGCAGTTCCAAGCTGAACGCGTTCTACAAGATCACCATGCCCATGATGGCGGCCGGTATAATCTCCGGCGCTATCCTGAGTTGGGTGACCATGATCAGCGAGCTGTCCACCGCGATCCTGCTGTACGTGGGAAAGACGAAGACCCTGACGGTGGAAATCTATACCCAGATCATACGGGGCAATTACGGTATCGCCGCGGCTTTATCCACCATACTTACGATCTTGACGGTGATTTCCCTGCTCGTTTTCAATCGAATTACCGGGGATAGGGAAATAAGCATATAGTCCGGTACGCACCGGATGCGGTGGCGCAGGATCAAGATAAGGAGACTCCGATGCTCAAAGGCATACCCGACATCATTTCACCGGACCTGTTGAAAATACTCCACGAGATGGGCCATGGCGATGACTTGGTGATAGGGGACGCGAATTATCCCGCAGCCAGCAACGCGCGCAACCTTGTTCGGGCCGATGGCCACGGTGTGCCCGAATTGTTGGACGCCATCCTTACCCTTTTCCCCCTGGACGATTTTGTGCCCCATCCCGTGGCACTAATGCAGGTTGTGGCCGGCGACAAGACCGTCCCCGTCATCCAGGACGAGATCCGGAAAGTCGTGGCCAAGCACGAGGTCAAAGGTGATGCTTTGGTGGAACAGGTGGAGCGCTTTGCCTTCTACGAGCGGGCGAAGAAGGCTTTCGCCATTGTCGCCACGACCGAGAAGAAACTGTATGGCTGCATGATCATCAAGAAAGGCGTGATCCGGTAGGGTGAAAAAGAACACTAATTTTTTAGTCTTTTTGCTTAATTTTTTTCTGGGTGGTAAAGGCGATTCGGACCTATGATTATTCAGACTCTTTGAGAAGGAATAAGCATGCCGATTTCCGCTTTTCGTTTCTACTTCTGATCCGCCCGGCTCCACCACACCAGTGTCCCGAAAAGTCCCACAAAAACAGCCAGCGCATAGATGAAATAGCTCGCCATCCCAAGGGATGCTCCGGTGAGGCCACCTCCATCCAGGACCACCAAGGGGATGGCCCAGGGTATGAACTGCGTGTGCCCCAGCAGGGCAAAAATTTCGGTGACAGCGATGGTCAGTATGACGAAGCCC
>CAXNJE010000161.1:0-7643 GCA_964202565.1 Breznakiellaceae bacterium
CGTGGGCAGGACCAGGGGCAGGATGAACCAGAACAGGTCGTTGGCACTATGCCCCAGAAGTTTTAATCTCATGCGCTCTGTCTAGCCTAAATTCGCACTTTTGTCAAAAGCCCCCACCTGCACGCGCGTTTGCCAGGTGGCGTGGGCTACCCGGGCTTGGAAACCTTGAGGGGCTCAGAGCAATTGGGTCTCAAGCCCGAAGGCTTTTGCCGTCAAATCCAATTCAAGCGACTTGTCGCCGGTGGTGAAACACTGGTGGTGCGAGTACAGCGAGTTCATCAGGGCGCGGCCATCGCGCACGCGGACCACCGCTCCGTTGCGGCAATCGGAACCCGGATAACCCGCGTAGGAGACGATTTCGCCGGGGATGACCTGCAGCTTCTGCAGGAGCGGGTCCAGTTTGGTCAGGGTGACCGGGCCAATGGGCAACTCCGCGTCTATGGCTATGGCGTTGTCGTCAACTATGGACAGCACCTTGGGTCTTAGCTTCCAGGCCGAGGCGTGGGCGGAGCAGACTATGCCGAAATAACCGCAGTGCACGATGAGAGCGTGGTTTTCCGGGTGTTCCACGGTGGGGAAGGCCGCGATCTTCTCGTGCTTCAGCGCTGCCTGGCCCATCAGGAAGGGATAGATATTGCTCATCATGACGGGCCCGCCTATGGATTCGTGCATGATGTATTCCGTTAGCAGGGTCATGGTGTCCGCCTCGCAGGACCAGAGCAGGCCGCTTTCCTTGAAAAGCAGGTCCCAGGCCAGGCAGGGTGTGGTGTCCGAATACATGGACTCGTTCAGGCAGTTGATGCCAGCGCCGCGGATGCGGGTATCGCCCCCGATTTCCCGCTTTACGGCCAGGTACATCTTGGCGGCGCTGCGCAGGGGTTTGCAGCTGGTCTCCTGATCGCTCAGCTTCTTTTCCCTTATCACCGCATCTGCCTCGGCGTCGCTGAACAATCTCGCGTCGGCGCCCAATTTCTTGAAGCTCCGCTTCTCGATATCCACGCCGAATCGCTTCTTCATGGCGGCGGAGCAGCTTTCCTCCCACCAGTAGAAACGCTTGAAGATGCTCGCCTGCATTCCCTCGCCCGGGTCGTCCTGGAACACAATGAACTTTGTGTCCTTGAGCTGACTGCGGGCTCCCAGCGCAGCGCAAATGGTTTTAGCCTGTTCAAGTGTATAGGGTGTAAAAACGTGGGCACCTCTGGCTTTGAGCAGGCTGACGATCTCCCAATCCCACATGGCGACCGTGCAGAATTCGGAGGTGAGGACTAGGAAGGGTTTGTCGATGGCGAGGATTTGGTCCATCTGCCTGAAGGCATCCCCGATAAGTTGGGGGAATACGATGGCGTCGGCTTCTGGCAGGGACTTACCCAACTCGACCGGAGCCAGAAATTCCGCCTCCTTCGTCAATTGGGCGGAAATGGTCTTCAGCTGTCCGGAAAATTCCGCGTCCATTCCGGATTTGAAGTAGAGTGGAAGCAGCCTGGCTTTCATGGAAATATTCTCCTTGTTGTTGCTGAATGAAATCAGATTGCCCGATTCAGCCCAACGCCGCTCCGGGAAAATCGAAGCCTATCTTTTTCTGGATGAGGGCCGCCTGGGCGAAGGCTTCACGCAGGCCGGCTTCGTCCCTGGCCTTGAGTGACTTGAGGGAAAGCTTGGCTCCGTCGGCCTGGCGTTCGATGCGCAGCCTGGAGACGAACCCGTAGGAATCCATGCAGTCCGCTGCCAGGCCGCGTCCGAAGGCGCCGGAGTCCGCAAGGGCGCGGACCCTGTTCCAGGTATTTGTTTCCGTGATGCCGTCCCGGAGGGCGTAAAGCCGGGTATACAGTACAAATTGGGAAGCCAGCTCCTTGAGGTCCACTTCCGCTTCGCCCGTAGCACCTTGGAAAAAGTTGTTGGCCTGAGGGAAGGATGTCCGTCGGCGGAGGGCTTCGCTGGCCAGGTGGGTGAAAAAAGCGGGAGCGTCGGCCAGCAGGGTACCGACTTTTTTCCTGAGCTGGTCGGCCAGGCCGGTATCGCCGTATACGGCCCGGAAATCGAAACTCATGTTCAAAGAGAGCATCTCGTCGCCCTCCGGGGAGGCGATCCAGGAGGCGAATTTTCGTTCCCAGGTATCCAGGGGCGCGCACCAGGCCTCATTCTTCGCCATGACGCCACCAGGACACCAGGGTGCGCCAATTTCATTTAGGGCGTCGCAGATGTAGACCCCCAAACGAAGGAAATACGCCTGCTCCCCGCTGTCTTTTTCCCTGCTGAGTGCTTGAAATACGATCGCGTTGTCCTGGTCCGATCCGGGGAGGTTCTCGGCCCTGCCGCCGCTGCCCAGATTCAGGAACACGAAGGACGCGGGAGCTGGCCCCAGGTCAAGTTCCGCAAAGGAAAAAAGGCGGCTGATGATGGTGTCGTCCAGGCTGGAGAATTGGGCGTTTATGATGCGCCCTTCGGCGCCGGAGGCCGACAGTCGTCGTACCCGCTCGCCCATGCGCCGCCGTACCCGCGCTAGTTCAGCCAGGCTGCCTGCATCGGTTGCAGCCTTGAGTAGGACCTGAAACCCATCGGCCTGCAGTTCCAGCAGGTCGGCCCTGTCCACCAAGGCGAGTACCCGGTTTTTTCCGTCCCGCACGGCGATATGACCTATGTTTTTTTCCCGCATCAGGTGGAGCGCCTGTCCCCAGGTTGAACCTTCCCGCAACGCTACCAAGGGTGCAGACATGATCAGACCCAACGGGGTTTCCGTATTCCTGCCTTCCGCGACTACCCGCAGGCGCAGGTCCCCGTCGGTTATGATGCCGATTCCCGTGCCGGCCGTGTCCTCCACGATCAGGGCGGCGTGTCCGTCCCGGGTCATCAGCTCGGCGGCCTGCCTTACGGTAGAATCCACCGATAGGCTCGGGATGCGGCGTGCGCTGGTTCCGATGGCCAGGTCCAGGTATTTTGAGCCCTGCTCCAGATCCAGCACCCTCTCGCGTAGGGCATCGATTTCCTCGTGGGCGTTGGAGCCTGATTCCAGAACGGCGGAAAGATACGAGCCACCCTGGGCTTCCTCATCTTCGACGAGGGCCGAAATCATGACTTCCCTCACGGTAGCCCCGTTTCCCCTCAGCCGTACCCGTTTCCGGACTATCCTGCGTTTCGAAATCAACTCATCATAGAAGGCATCCCATTCTTCCGGATCGTCGAAATAGCCGCCCAGAATTGCGCGGTCGGGCACGGTGTCGCCATCCATGCCCAACAGTCGGCGGGCTGTCTTGTCGGCGCCCAGGATGCTCGCGCGCCTGTGCAGTCGGGCGTGGATTGTTCCCAGCGAGATGAGTTCGGCGAGTTCGGCATCCAGGATTCCTGAGCTGGCCGGGGACCCATCGGAATCGAGTCGTACCCGGGCGTCCTTTACCGAGAGAACCGCGCCTTTTTTGCCTGCCAGCGAAAAGGAGGAAGCGTACAGCACGACGTCCACCAGTTCGTTTGACCTTGTGCGGAAGAGGCAACTAAGAGGCGCGCCTGGGTCGGTTTCTCCGCCCGGCTCGGAACGTGCATCTTCGGCGTGGGTACGGTTCTTGGGCAGTGCGGCCAGAAAATTCACCACCGCGTCTTCCTCACCCTGATAGGGAACGAGGAACTCGGAAATGCCCAGCAGGACTACCTCGGTCTCGGTGTAGGAACTGAGCGCCAGAAAGGGGGCGTTGGCGAAGGTGCAGGCGCCGTCGATGACGATGACCATACCCTCGCTGGATGCGTCCACCAGGGCCCGGTAGCGTTCCCTGGATTCCCGCACGGCGAAGTCGGCGCTCTGCTTTTCCTTTTCCATCCGCAGGCTCTGGTAGGCGATGAATACAAGCAGAAGCAGTAGTATCGTGGCGATCAGGATGGACAGCCAGATCATGCGGCTGGTAAGCACACCGATTTCGACCTGGACATCGTCGAGGTAGATGCCGGTGCCTATCACCCAGCCCCAGGGCGCGAAGCGTTTGACGAAGGAAAGCTTGGGGACTATGCGGTGGGTGTCGTCCTTCCACTGCCACAGGTATTCAACGTAGCCTTCGCTCACATCCCGGACAGCCCGGGTGAATTCGTAGAAAACGCGCAGGCCGTTGTCGTCCTGAAAATTGGAGACGTCCTTTCCTTCCAGGTCGTTGCGGTACGGATGCAACAGCATGCGGGGGGTCAGGTCGGTAATCCAGAAGTAGTCCTTGCCCTCCCGGCCGTAGCGGATGTCCCGGATATGGGCGATGGCATCTGCCTGGGCCTCTTCCCGGGTAGCGAGGCCTGAAGTTTCATCAGCCGCGTATTCGGCGATCAGGCTGACCGCCTCGGCGGTGAGTTCCCTTATCATTTCCTTTTTCCGTTCCAGCAGGGTCTTCTCGAAGTAGGGTATGGAAAAGGCAAAAATGGCCAGCACGAACAGGCTGAGGGAGACGACCGCCGCGCCTACAATTCTTTTACTGTATTTCCCCAGACTGAGGCGGGGCAAGGCCGGGCGTGCCCGGGAAGCCTTCAGACGGACGGTGGCCGTATCGGCGATTCGCTCTTCCCCGCGGTCAGCTGGCTTGTCCTCATAGATTGCTGGCAGGTCCTTTGTCTCAGGTGGCATGGACGTCGCAACCTGGTCCATAAGACCTGTTATCGTCCGGCTGGTCTTTTCTGCCTGCCGCAGGAGACGGTCCCGGAAAAGCCGCCACAGCCGCTCGTCGGTCTCCATGACCATGCGGTGCTGCGGGTCGTCGGGGATGTGGAAATCGGTGCCCATGGAGACGCACAGACCATGACTTTCGGCCAGGGCGTATAGATTCTGCTGATTCTCCGCCGTGTAGGGGTCGTAGAAAGCCTCTATCCCGTCCAGCCCGGCTCCCGCAAGGGTCTCCACAAGGGAGTCCAGATTGCCGTCCGCGTAGGTAATGTTGAGGGGGTGGGCCAGGATCGCGATGCCGCCGCAGCGGTGGACCAGATCCAGAGCCGCCATGGTATCCAGCCTGCCCGCGTGGGGCCGGTTGCCCAGCCGCCGGATGCGTTCCATGAAACTTTGCAGTTCCTGGTCCGCGCTGTTGTTCAGTACCGCCAGCGTCGTCATCAGCTCGGCCGAGTCGGCGTCTATGCCGTAGGCCAGCAGGTGGATTTCACCGAAGGAACAGAAGGTAGTCAGCTCGACGGCGTCCACGAAGGCGACGCCGCGCAACGAGAGGGCCTCCCGGAAGCGGGGGAGACCAGCCACGGTATCGTGGTCGGTCAGCGCCGCTATGGTGGCTCCCCCGTCTGCCAGTCGTCCTGCAAGCTCCTCAGGCGAGAGGACGCCATCGCTCAGGTTCGAGTGGCAGTGCAGGTTAAGCCGGAGCTTGCCGTTCATGGGCCCTTATGCTTGGGCCTTTGCCTTGGACAAGCCCTTGGTGAACAAGGACACTACGATCAGGGTCGCAAAACTGAGCGGGATGGAGACGATGCCCGGGTTGTTCAGCGGAATCGGGGCGGTCGAAGGATCCAGTCCGTACAGGGCAAAGAGGGTGGGGGAGAACAGGATGAGCCCCACGGAGGAGACGATGCCCACCAGGATGGAGGCTGTTATGCCCTGGGAGGTGGTCCGTTTCCAGAAGAGCATCATCACGATGGAAGGCAGGTTGGCGGAGGCGGCTACCGCGAAGGCCAGACCTACCAGGAAGGTGACGTTCACTCCCTTGAAGATGATGCCCAGGATGATGGCGATGAAGCCCACCACAAAGGCCGTCATCTTGCCCACCATTACCTTCTGCTTGTCATTCTTGATGACCTTGCCGTAGCGGTCCAGGAGGTCGTGGGCCACCGCGCCCGAAGCCGCGATGATCAGGCCACTCACCGTTCCCAGCACCGTCGCAAAGGCGATGGCCGAGATCATGGAGAACAGGAAGGTTCCGAAGCTGCGCGCCAGAAGCGGGGCGGACATGTTGTTGTCCGTCAGGTTCACCACGCCGCCGGTCATGGCGCCCAGGCCCATGAACAGGGTGAGTATGTAGAACAGGCCGATGGCAGCGATGGCCACTATGGTGGACTTACGGGCAGCCGCCGGGTTGGGTACGGTGTAATAGCGGATAAGGATGTGGGGCAGGGCGGCGGTACCCAGGAAGAGCGCTATCATGAGTGACACGAAGTCTATTCGCTCAAGCGGCGTACCTTCCAGGCTGAACTTGAGCCCCGGCCTCAGGATCTTGTTTCCGGGTGTCGAAACCCGGTAGTAGACCGTTACCTTGTCGGTGCCGTCGCCCAGCTTGGCTTCCTTCCAGCGGACTATGGAGCTTTCCTTGTCGCCTATCAGGGCAAGGAACTTGAAGGGGCCTATGCTTCCCGTCTTCGCCTCGTCACCGGTCTTGCCGGCAATTTTTTCCATGTTGCCCGTAAGGGCAAGCTGGTTTTTCTTGGATGCCGGCGCTCCGTTTATCGTCATGGAACCATCAGCGGCTACGGCGGACCACTGGGTCTGGGCCAGTTCGGTATGACCATCCTTGGTACTCAGCTTCCACCAGGACGTCTCGTTGTTCTTGGACAGCTTCGCGAAGGACGAGCTTCCTGCCTTTTTCACCTCCAGCACGCTGTACTGGGCATCCTCGGGCACTACGGCACCATTCAGTTCGGTTGCCGTCATGGTGCGGTATTCCGGGAAGGGAACGCGGCCGCCCTGGTCGGGGGCGGTGGATAGCCCACGGAAAAAGAGCGCCACCACGAGCACGGTGGAGAAGATCAGCAGCAGGCCGCCCTTCAGGAATTGCACGTAGGTGGTGGAGGTCATGCCTGCGGTGGCCACGATGGTGATGACGATGGCGCCCACCATGATGACGCCCACGTAATGGGGCAGGCCCAAGAGGGGGGTAACCAGCACACCCGCTCCTACCATCTGCGGAATCAGGTAACAGAGGGAAACCACGAGGGTGCTTATGGCCGCCAGCAGCTTGATTCCCCGGGAATCGAAATTGGCGTCCAGCGCGTCGGTAAAGGTGTACTTGCCCAGGCGCTTCATGGGTTCGGCGACTATGAACAGCGCGACTATCCAGCCGGCCAGGTAACCTATGGAATAGAGGAATCCGTCGTAGCCAGCTGTGGCTATCATGCCGCAGATGCCCAGGAACGAGGCCGCCGAAAGGTAATCCCCCGCGAAGGCTATACCGTTGACGCCCCAATGTATGCTGCCGCCCGCCGCATAGTAACCGCTGGCGGATTTGGCCTTGCCCGCAAAATAGAAGGAGACGCCCAACACGAAGGCGACGAAAAGCACGAAAAGGGCGACGGGTAGGATTTCAACCATATCAGGCTCCTTCCGTCTTGGACAGCTCGGCTTCCCGTCTGCTGCAGGCCTGGTTGTAGATCAGCGCGAGGATGAGCGCGATGATGATGAGGGCGAAGCCGTAGACCACGGCCAGGTTCAGGCCTGCGATGACGGTGGCTTCCATCAACACCGGTTTGAGCAGGTTGATGACGATGAACCCGATATAAAAAATGGCATAGGCCCAGAACATTTTCGTGCCCAGCGCGCGTTTGTACGCGAATGCCGGATCCTTGCCGCTCTGCGCGGCCGGTTCGTGCAACATGATCATACCCCCGGGAATGAACTCGACATACGCTACAATAGTGTCAATCTCTTGGAAAGGACAAGCCCCTTGGCCAATTTCTATAATCAGGAACTTTTA
>CAXNJE010000162.1:0-7626 GCA_964202565.1 Breznakiellaceae bacterium
CTGGCAAGGATATGAAGTCATTACCTGGCCCTTACTGGCCGATACTGACTTCAATTCGCTGCCCGATGGATTCATACATGCAGAAATTCAGGCAGAACGCAATATAGGGAAACATCAATCATTTGCCATTACCATACGCCAGTACATTCCAATACTTGTCCGCAAGGTAGCCAAATATGATTATACACCTTCAAGCGGTACAGAGAATTTTACCAAATTCGGTGGTCTGGTTTGTTCCCTTACCTGGACATGGAAACCCTGACTACTTCTGTCCATAGTACGCACCTTCACCGTGCTTGCGTTCCCAGTGCTTGCGGACGATGTGTTCGGGGAGGGGTGGGCAATTGGGGTGCAGGCTTAGGGTGAGCTGGGCCATCTTGCAGACTTCTTCCAGCACGGCGGCGTGGTAGACTGACTTGGTGGCGTTGGCGCCCCAGGCGAAGGGGCCGTGGCCGGCGACGAGGACCATGGGCATGTGAAGGTGGTTGATCTTGGCGGCTTTGAAGGTATCCACGATCAGGTTGCCGGTTTCAAGTTCGTAATCCCGGGCGACGGCGACGGGGCCCATGAACTCGGTGCAGGGGATGGTTTCGGCGCCGTGGTCGGCGTGGGTGGTCCCGAATACGGGGACCGACTTGTGCGCCTGGGCCCAGGCGACCGCGTAGGTGGAATGGGTGTGGGTGATGCCGCCGATGCCGGGGAAGTCTCGGTACAGGACCTGGTGGGTCTTGGTATCCGACGAGGGGTTGAGTTTCCCGTCCACCACCTTGCCGTCCAGGTCCACAATGACCATGGAAGCGACCGAGAGGTCGTCATAGGCGACGCCGGAGGGCTTGATGGCGAAGACGGCTTTGGCGGCGTCGAAGGCGGACACGTTGCCCCAAGTGTAGATGGCCAGCGCGCGGCGCGGGATTTCCATGTTGGCCTCGAAGGCTTCCTCACGCAGGGTCTTGTATTGATCGGTGGACATGGACGGCTCCTTCAGTTTGGGACCGGCAGGGACGCTTGGTGCCACCCCTGCCGGATATGGATCAATCTGTTTATACCACGACCCTAGCGGGCGCTCCAATACGCCTCGGACCAGCGAAGCTCATCCCGCAGCCTGTCGGGACAGGTATCCTTGCCGATCCTGACGAATTCGATGCCCATCATTTCGGCGTAGTCCCGCAGGTACTCGGCCGAGACTACCGTGGAGTAGCCAGAGTGGTGGGCGCCGCCCGCGAGTATCCAGGAGGCAGCCGCGTCGTAGATGTTGGGGAAGGGCTTCCACAGTACCCGCGCGACGGGAAGCTTGGGCATGGGGTTTTCTATCTTGATGGATTCGACCTCGTTGGCGATCATGCGGAAGCGATCACCCAGATCGACGATGGTCGCGCAGACGGCCAAGCCTTGGGCCGCGTCGAAGACGATGCGGGCGGGATCGGCCTTTCCGCCTATGCCGAGGGGGTGCACCTCGATACGGGGTTTGCCTGCCGCGACGGTGGGGCAGACTTCCAGCATGTGGGCGCCCAGGATGGCCTCCTTGCCCGGCTCGAAGTGGTAGGTGTAATCCTCCATAAACGAGGTACCGCCCTTGAGCCCCGAAGCCATCACTTTCATGGCGCGAACGAGCATGGCGGTTTTCCAGTCCCCTTCCCCACCGAAACCGTAGCCCTGTTCCATCAAGCGCTGGACCGCGAGGCCGGGTAGCTGGGGCAGCCCGTGCAGGTCCTGGAAGGTGGTGGTGAAGGCGCCCGCATTCTGCTCAGCCAGGAAGGCCTTCATGCCCAACTCGAATTTCGCCTGCTCGCGCACTGCCTTGCGGGCTGGACCTTCGGCTTTCGCGGCAGCTGCCAACTCGTACTTGGCCTCGTACTCTTTCATTAGCGCGTCCACGGCGCTATCGGCTACGGCGTTGACCTTGGCGACAAGGTCACCCACGCCCCAGCCGTTCACCTGCCAGCCGAATTTGATCTGGGCTTCAACCTTGTCGCCTTCGGTGACGGCCACTTCGCGCATGTTGTCGCCCCAGCGCACGACGACGGATTCCTTGCCGTCGGCCACCGCGCTGGCGGCGCGCATCCAGACACCGATGCGGCGGCGGACTTCCGGATCCTCCCAATGGCCCACGACCACCTTGCGCGGCAGGCGCATGCGGGCATGGATGAAGCCGTGTTCCCGGTCACCGTGGGCGGCCTGGTTCAGGTTCATGAAGTCCATGTCGATGTTGGCCCAGGGTATGTCGCGGTTGTACTGGGTATGCAGGTGGAGCAGGGGTTTTCGGTTGATGGACAATCCGGCTATCCACATTTTGGACGGCGAGAAGGTGTGCATCCAGGTGATGATGCCCGCGCAGGCAGGCGTGGAATTGGCTTCCTCGAAAACGCGCCGTATGCCCGCAGGGGTCAGCACGGTGGGCTTGAGCACCAGCTTGCCAGGAAGCGCGGCATCCTTCGCAAAGCCTTCCGCCATGATGCGCGCGTGTTCCGCCACCTGCTTGAGCGTGGCCTCCCCGTATAGGTCCTGACTGCCGACGACGAACCAAAACTCGAATTTCTTCAGATCGATCATACCAACTCCTTTTCAACAAACGCACCCAAAGCCTTGTACTTTTTGTAGATCCGGTCGTACTTGGCCGAAGCCGCCGCAGAGGGTTTGTACGTTTTTTCGATGGGGGCACCCATGGCTTTCTGAGCGGCCTCGACATTAGGGTACACTCCGCCCGCGATGGCTGCGAACATGGCAGCCCCCAGCGCCACCGATTGGTCGCTGGCCGGTACGTCTATGGGCATCTTCAATACATCGCACACGATCTGCATGACGAAGGACGATTTACGCGCCACGCCGCCAATGCCAATAATGCCGTCGATGGCGACACCCTCTTCCCTGAAGCGTTCCACGATGGCCCTCGCTCCGAAGGCGGTAGACTCCACTAAGGCCCGGTAGACACGGGGTGCGTCGGAACCCAGGGACAGGCCCGCGATGGCTCCGGTGAGCATCTGGTTGGCGTCGGGTGTCCGCCTGCCGTTCATCCAGTCCAGGGCGACCACGCCCGAATCCTCCGGGTCTATGGCCTGCGCCGCTTTTTCGAGTGCCGGAATGAGTTTCTTCGAAAGTGCCTCGGCAATCTTGTCCTTTGTCGCGCCATCCAAGCCTTCGATTTCGGGGAGCAGGGAAAGGGTAGGCCACAGGAGCAGGCTCTTGAACCAGGCGTACACATCGCCAAAGGCGCTCTGACCCGCTTCGTAACCGAGCATGTCCGGCACGATGGAGCCATCGACCTGCCCGCAGATACCGCGTACCGGTGTTTCCTTTTTCGGCTTGGGACCCACTATCATGTCGCAGGTGCTGGTTCCCATGACCTTTACCATCCAGCCTAGCTTGACGCCGCCGCCGACCCCGCCCATGTGCGCGTCGTAGCCGCCCACTGCCACCGGAATGCCCGCAGGCAGGCCCAGCCTCCCGGCCCACTCGGCATTGAGCTTTCCAGCCGATTTCTCGCTGGTCCAGGTTTCGTTACCCAAGCTTGACTTTATGGCTACGAGCTTTGGGTCAAGTTTGCCGAGGAACTCATCTGCTGGGTAGCCGCCGAAATCGGCGTGCCACATGGCCTTGTGTCCCATGGCGCAGCGGCTGCGCTTCAGATTAGCGATACCCTTGGTTCCGGTGAGCAACGCAGGCATCCAGTCGCAGTGCTCCACAAAGGAAGCCGTGGCTGCAACGACCTTGGCATCTTCCTTCAGGACGCGCATGATTTTGGCCCAGAACCATTCAGAGGAATAGATCCCTCCCTCATATTTGGTATAGTCGACACCGCCCCAAGTTCGGGCCAGTTCGTTGATGCGCGCCGCTTCGGCGACTGCCGTGTGGTCCTTCCACAGGACAAACATGGCACTTGGGTTTTCGGCGAATTCCTTTTTCATTGCCAGGGGCATGCCGTCCGAGTCGACTGCGCAGGGGGTGGAACCGGTGGTGTCGATCGCGATGGCCACGACCTTGGCGACCGCGGCAGGACCCGCCTGGTTCACCGCGGTTTTTACCGCGCCCTCCATGGATTCGACATAATCCAGTGGGTGCTGGCGGAAACGATTGGAAGCGGGATCGCAATACAACCCCTTGGTCCAACGCGGATAATGCATCACGCCAACCCCGGCCTCACTACCATCGGCAACGTCCACCAAAACCGCGCGGCACGAATCGGTTCCATAATCCAACCCGACCACATACGCCGTCCCTTTCTTGATTCCCATGGCTGCACTCCTTTCGGACCGAAGTCCGCTCGGACCTTGGTCCGCCTTAACAGACCCTGATCCGTCTAGTCCTAAATTTTATCGGGCTTCCAACCGGGCTCCCGGCGAAAGCGGTACGTTTTCTTTCAGATACAGATCGAGAGGCACCTCCACGCGCTTTTCCACCTGGAGCCCCAACACTATGGACCGGTACAGATCGAGCAAACCCGTCCTGGCCTGGACTTCCGGCCGCTGGGAGATGATGACGTCTATCCAGCCTTCCCGCAGCAGCCGCTCGTTTTCAGGCACCAGGTCGTACCCGATCGCGATAAGCCTCCCGCGTTGGGGAACTATTTTTCCAGCTACATCGCGTGCGACGGTCACGATGTGATGGGTCGAGGCGTTGGTGATGAACACCCCGGCCAGGTCGTAGTAGGTGTAAAAAAGCCGGCTAAAAAGCGTGGAGAGTTGCCGGTCGTCCTCAAGATCGACATCCTCCACAGCTTCCGCCGGAAATCCGTGCTCGGCAGCCCAGGCCAGAAAGCCATCCCGGCGCAAGCGTATATGATGGTCCTCCGCATGGGCGTTCAGGACAACAAACCGTGGGTGTTCCATCGCACCAGAAAAAAGGGAAGCCAGGCGGCCAGCCAAATATCCACCTTTGAAGGCGTCCTGCCCGGTGGAGCTGACCGGACTCGCGCCGGGCAAGTCTGCGTCGAAAAACGCGTAGGGGATACGGCCCTCAAGCTTATCGATGAATTTTCGGGCCTCGCCGGGCATGACAGGAGCAAGCAGGACGGCATCCGTGCCGGAGATCAACAGGGAATCGGAGACGGCGCGGAAGGAAGCCGGATCGTAGCGGTCAAACTCCAGAATGTCGGCCGCAACGCCAAAGGCCTGCAATTCGGCCGCGACACCCAGTATGCCTTGCGCGGCCAATTCCCAGTAGCCGGAATCCTCGTCCCTGCGCGGCATCAAGACCGCAAAACGGTAGGGCTCGCTGCGCTTGAGGTGCCGGGCGATGGGGTTGGGCACAAACCCGCTGGAAGCGACGATGGCCTCGATCCTCTCCTTGGTTTCCGGGGATACGCGGCCCCTCCCGTGTAGGACCCTGTCCACGGTTCCGATAGAGACTCCTGCGATAGTCGCAATTTCCTTGACCGTCATGCCGCCCTACCCGCCTACAATCCATGCGTTATCGTACACGCAGAATAATACGGGTTGGGGGATTTGTCAATGGAAAAAATGGGATCACATTTACCTAGGTGGAGATGGCCTTCATTATCCCCCCCGCTTTCAGCCTCAACTTACCGTGATCTTACCTTGCCGGTTCCTGCCACGCGGGTGCTCAGCTTGGGATTGCCCGTATAGCTCAGGTCGCCGGATCCCGCGATATTCACGTCAATTTCCTTGAAGGTGCCCAGATCGACATTGCCCGATCCGGCGATATTGGCCTTGATCTTTTCGCCGGAAAGTTCCTGGCCCCTCACGTTGCCAGAGCCCAGGATGAGCAGGGAGAAGTCTTCTGCCGTGCCGGATACCTCCACATCCCCCGAACCCGCGATACGGGACTCGAGTTCTTTCACAGCCACCTTGGCACGGATTTTTCCGGAACCTTCTGATTGAAGGGTAAGCTCGTTGCCGGTTACGATACCGTTGATCTCCACATCTCCGGAGCCGCTGGTCCGCACCAATTCAACCGATTGGGCGCTGATCTCGTATACGATGGTTCCGCCTGTGAACAGGGCCCCCGGCCTTGGTCCCAAGTGGAGGGTGTCTCCACGTACTTCGCTCACCACAACGGACAACAATTTTTCGTCGGCCTTTATGAGTGCCCCTGGTTGGGCGTCCAGATTGACAATGAGCTTGCCGGAACCGGTGAGCTCTATTTTGGAGAAAGCACTTAAGGGGCGGTGTTCCTCGGCCATTTTTCCGCTGAGCTCGATTTTTGAATCGGCGATAATTTCATTGATACGCAGATTGGGCAAGCGCAGACGGGACGGGGAACCCAGGCTCGCCTTGAAAGAAAGACCAGCCCCCACAAGGACCACCATACCCAGAACCAGGACAACAAGCTTTTTCATTAGAATTTCCTTCCTTATACACTTCCATTACGCGCGGCAGTTCCGTAAATAATCCAGAGCACGAACCTGCCCCTCAATTTCCTTTTCCGCAGACCAAGCGCTATCGTTCCAGCCTTCGATATCGACACACCCACCATACTCCTTGCGCTTGAGGGTGTCAAAGATGGCGGACCAATCGGTATCCCCGTTACCGGGGAAGCAGGAAGAAGACCAGCGCTCGGACCCGTACAGGCCATGGCCAGCGAGGGCGGCCCGGTCGATGCGGGCGTCCTTTCCATGCACGTGAAAAATCTTGGGCGTCCAGGTTTCGAGTTGGGCTAATGGATCGCAGAAAGCCTCAACCTGGTGGCAGGGTTCCCATTCAAGCCCGATCGAGTCCGAGGGCAGGGCCTTGAACATGAGTTCCCAGGCATCCGGATTTATGGCGATATTCCACTTGCCGTTTTTCCAGGTATCGCCCAAACGGCAATTCTCAAAGGCCAGTCTTACGCCCAGCGCTTCCGCCCTTTCAGCCAGGGGCGCAAATATTTTCTTCCACGCTTCGATGGAGGCAGGCACAGCGGTACCAGGCACTCTTCCGGAAAATCCGGATACCACAGGAGGCTCCAAGCCGGAGTCTGCACAAAAAGCAGGAGCCGCTTCGAGCAGTGCCTTGAACGAGCGCAGGGTCTCGTCGCCAGCAGCATCTCCCCGCAGTGGATTCCCGTACACCGAAAGGGAACTTATGCACGAGCCGGTTTCGGCCGCCGCTGCCACAACATTATCGGCGAGGGCGGTAAGATCGGTATATCCAATACTTTCCCAAAACATCAGCGACCAGCATTCAAAGCCGTGCCGGGAAAGCGAACGGATTACCTGCGCCGGATTTTCGTTGCCCTTGATCATGGTTCCGATGCGCGCTTGTTTCATTCGGGCAAGCCTCCCGGCAAAATGCTGTCCAGTAGCCACTGGACTTCCAAGCCCTCCTGAAAACCGGGAAACGCTTCCTGTCCGTCGAGTACGGAGCTGACGAAATTCTCATAGGTCGAAACGACGGGCGGCCCTGACACCGTCGTACTTTTATCACCCACCATTACGGTGATCGATGTCCTGGAGCGACCCAAGTCCAGCTCCGCTGCGGCACGTGAACCATGAACGCGGATGATGAAATCATCCCCCGCTCCGGGAACACGGACCGAGGTGGAAATCCAGCTGGTTTTCAGTTCCACGGGTGCACCGTTCGCGAGCTGCAATCCCACGGAAAAATCCACCCAAGGAAGACCGCGGGTGTTTTGCGCCTGTTCCTTGCCGAAGGTGGAGGATGATGCCGAGGTGGAATTAAAGCTCAATTCCCG
>CAXNJE010000163.1:0-7619 GCA_964202565.1 Breznakiellaceae bacterium
TCGTAGGCAGGCTAAAACAGGAACGATGGATGGCCGGGGACGGCAAACCTCGGTCAAGGGTCAAGATCGTCGCGGAACACGTGGAATTCCGCCCCGAATTCAAGAAAGACCAAGCGAGCGCCAGCGCTCCTGTCGGGGGGGATGCTGACCCCCTGGCAGATTTGGTTGCAGAAGCCGAAACCCAGGACCAGGACGTGGCTCAGGACTCGCCCGAGCCGGTTTTCTGATCCCCTCCGACAAGAGTGGCGGTCAGTCCGGTCGGCGGCCGCCTTTCTTGGGACCCCTGTTTTTACCCGCTCCCGTGTATGGCTTGCCACCCCAATTAGGGCTGCTGCCGGTTCCCGGGCGTTCGCCGCCACCAGCTCCGGGACGTTCGGCGCCGCGATCGGATCGGCCGCCACCGCCGCCAGCCGAGTGGCCAAAGCCTCCAGTTACACGATTACCGCGCTGATAGGGGCCGGCGTCTTTCCCCGGTACACCGCCAGTGGGCCTGGAATAGCGGGCATCCTTGTAGTTTGGGGCAACGCGACCCGCGGCACCCGGTTCGGGGGGTGAATAGAACCCATCCTTCCAGTTGAAGCGCACGATGTTGGGCAGGGGTATGCCGGTCTTGACCGCGTCCATGACATCCTTGTAATCCCTTTTCTTGAGGGGAGGACCTGAAAAATCCACGACGAACTTGGTAAAGCCGGCTTCCTTCAGGAAGGGTAGCTTGTCTATGATGGAGAAGGGTTTTTCCGGCAGCACCAGGGACGATTCAGGGGTGGAAACCAGCTGGAACGATTCCCCCCGGCCGTCGGAGAAAAAGGAAAAGTCGTAGAGGGACGCCAGGGACGAGCGGATACGGAAAAGGGCGGGGTAGGCAAAGATGGTTACCACTGTGCCCCGGTGCTGGGACCGTTCCAGAGTCCTGTCCAGATTCTGACGGGAATTCTCCAGCGGGGTTATGATGGTGGCGCAACCAAGGTCGTTCACGAAATCGTAGGCGTAGCCATTGAAGGTATACAGGTAGGGTCCAGCCGCGACGTGGGCGCCTGTTCCCCGGAAGAGCGCCACATGGCCTACGTTGTTGATCACGAAATTCTTGTATCCCATCTCCAGAAGCAGGGGGATTTCCTGCGAAAGCCGTTCGTCCTCTGCCTGGGGAAAGAAGGGGTCCAGCACGAGTATGAGTTCCTTCCTGGTGAAGGGAAGCGCCGGGGCTGCGTCGTCCATCAAGTGTTCGGCGACCTTGCGGGTGTACGAAAGCAGGCAGCGGATGGGGCGCGACGACTGGGCCACGTAGAGGTCCTCCAGCCGGGATACGGCCGCATAAATGCCGTCGGGGAAGCCCTCGTGGTCTTCCTTGGTAAAGTGCTGGTACGCGGGGGAGGGTGCCGGTTCCCTGCCCGGAAGCCTGCGGAAGGTGGTAAGGTCGTTGGGCAGCACCCGTTTGTAGTGTTTGGACTTGGAACGGGTCTGGATGAGGTACACAGAATCGCCCATGCCGAAGCCTTCGGGTAGAGGTATCCACGACGCGCCCCTACGGTCGGAACGGCCCGACCTGTCGGCCTCTACGAAGGTGAGTTTTTGGGATTTCCGGTCCGAATCGTCGGCCTTGTGGAACCTGGCCGAATCGCCCACTTCAGGGTTCTGGCCCCGCAATATTTCGGTCGTTGCGGCTTCGTCGGTTCCATCGGTTTTCCCGGATACATCGGTGCTGTCCGGTTCCGCTGAAAATTCCGGCCTCACCAGGGCGCTGCGGCTTTCCCCGCCGCCACGCACCGCGATTATCTTGCCCAGGGGTATGCCGGTGCCGCCGGACTGGCGCGGATCGAGCCAGGTCCCGGGGGTTCCCCCGTCATAGTGGAAGCTGGTCTTGGCGCGGGCGAAGTCGTTCCTGAGTATGGCCTTGGCTTCTGATACGGCCCTTTCGCGGTCCGCGCCCATGTTGTCCAGCAAATGCCTATAGGCGGATACGACTATGCCCACGTACTCGGCGCTCTTCATGCGGCCTTCAATTTTCAGGCTCGTGATGCCCAGTTCCACCAGATCGGGCACCTGGTCGGCGAGCTGGAGGTCCGAAGGGCTGAAGAAGTAACCGCTGGCTCCGTCGTCCAGGTCATCGCACACACCGTCCTCGTCGGTCTCTTCCCGAACGGGAGGCGCGCCCATGAAGGCTGCGGAGTCGACTTTCCTGAATTCCTTGTCGTCACCCGCATCCGGACCGGTTTCCTCGTACTCGGGCCGTCCTATACGGTAACGCCTCCGGCACGCCTGGGTACACATGCCCCGGTTTGCCGACTTGCCTCCCAGGTAGCTGGAAAACATGCACAACCCCGAACAGCTGACGCAGAGGGCGCCGTGGATGAAGACCTCCAACTCTGCCGAGCTGTTCATGCGTACAGACCTGAGTTCCTCAAGATCCAGTTCCCTGGAAAGCACCACCCGCGAAAAGCCCACCCTGGACAGGACGTTGACGCCCTTGGCGGAGGCGACGTTCATCTGGGTGGACGCGTGGAGTTTGAGGTCCGGGAAATTCTGCCGCACCAGTTGGGCTACGCCGAAGTCCTGGACTATGATGCCGTCCGGTCCCACCCCGTTCAGGTATTTAAGGAACTGGTACATCCGGTCCGCTTCGCGTTGTTCGAATACGGTATTCACCGTGACGTAGATTTTCTTGTCCATCCGGTGCAGCGACTTGGTCGCGGCCTCGAACTGGTTCCAGGCAAAATTAGTGGTCCGGAGGCGGGCGTTGAAGCTCCGCAGCCCCAGATAGACCGCGTCCGCGCCCTCGCCTATGGCAGCGTCCAGGGATTCGATCGAACCCGCAGGAGCGAGAAGTTCTGTGGTACTCAAGATATTCCTCCAGGAATGAGACCGAGCTTGACGATGCCGTCGTAGACGAATTGCACCGAAAGCCCCGAGAGAAGCAGCCCCATTATCCGTTCCACCACCGATACGCCCGTCCGTCCAAGGACGCGCAACACCAGATCGGAGGCCTTCATCGTCGCCGTCGCCACCCCAAGGGTTATCACGACGGCCAGGCCCAGCATCAGCATGGTGGACACCGGATCGGCATCGGAGCTGGTGAAAAGCAGGATGGTGGTTATGGTTCCCGGCCCGGCGAGAATGGGGATCGCCAGCGGGAATACGGCGATGGAGGAGGGTTCGTCCCCTGCGGAGGCGTCCGTTCCGTCGCTTTTTTCCTGGTCCGAGGTCTTGGATCGTTTGGCCTTGCCAAAGAGCATGTCCAGGGAAACCAGGAAAAGCATGATACCGCCGGCTATGAAAAAGGAACCCGGACTTATGCCCAAAAGCCCCAGAATGAACTTGCCCGCGACTATGAAAAGGGTCAGTACAAAGAAGGCCGTGAACACGGCTTTCCGGATCGTCCTGTCTTTTTCAGCCCTGTCCATGCCGGAACTAAGTCCAATGAACATGGGAACCAACCCCAAAGGATCAAGCACGATGAAGATGGTAAAGAAAATGGGGACAAAGGCTGACAACATAAGAGAGTAATAATACGCTAAAAGCCCCCCGGGAACAAGGGCTGGGGGGTCGGACCCCATTCTGGACGTCCAGCCCTTCCCCGGATAGAATATCTCCATGACAGAAGCACGGATTACCAACTTGTCACCCGGCAAGGTCAACCTGGCCATGAGGCTATCCATACTCACCGGCTGCCTGGGTACCGTATGGGGTATCGCCTGTTCGCCCCAGGCCATCTTCAATGTTTTTTTTCAGAACCAGCTTGGGGCTTCGGCTTCCACCTTGGGGGCCTTGGTGGGGCTGTTGCAGCTTTCGGGGTTGTTCCAGCTGGTTTCCATTTTCGTGTACGGCGTGTCGAGCCGGAAAAAGCCTTTTTTCATCGCCGCCCATCTGATCCATCGCGTGCTCACCCTATTCATCGCAGCGGCGGCCTTTGTCGCGGCCGCCAACGGGAACAGGTCCTGGGGCATCAAGGCCATCATCATAGCTATCCCCATCTCCTGGGCTTTCATGAACGCCAGCTCGTCGGGCTGGTGGAGCTGGGTAGCGGACCTTTTTCCGGAAAAAATCCGGGGCAGTTTTTTCCTGAAGCGGTCAGCCATAACCAACGTCGTGAACGTGGTCTGGTTCTTCCTGGCCAGCATGCTCCTGGACGTATTCGACGGTCCTTCCTCGTTTTACGTATACGGCTTCATTTTCATAGTAGGCGCCGTGGCTGGCATAATCGATATCGTGCTGAACATTTTCATCCCCGAACCGGTTTCCGCCGATCGGCCTGTCTTTACCGCCGCCGATGCCTTGTTGCCGCTGAAGGACCGCAATTTTATCGGTTTTTCGGTTGCTACCGGTATCGCCATCTTTTCCATAAACCTGATTGTCCCCTTCCAGGCACCCTTCGTTGTGGACCCCACCAGAGTAGGGGCGCCCAACACCTGGCTGGGTATCATGTTCGTCATTTCCCAGCTTACCTGGGTACTCACGGCGCCTTTCTGGGGCACAGTGATGGACAAATGGGGACGCAAGCCCGTCGTCATCCTGGGTTGCTTCTTCTCCCTCAGCTGGATAGGCTATTTTTTCCTTACCCCCCGCTCGTTCACCTACCTGTTGCCGCTCATATCCATAGCCTATGGTCTCCTGGCCCCCGCCTTTTTTGAAGGCATCAACCAGATGATGCTGTCCCTGACACCCACAAAAAACCGCATCGCCTTCGTAGCCTGGTACATGACCATTGCCGGGGTTGTGTCGGCTGGCGGTTCCCTGGCGGGGGGTGCCATTTTTGATGCCCTCTCCGGGTTTTCCCTTAAATGGGGACCTTTCCGCTTCCTTAATTTCCATGTCGTACAGCTTTTGGCGATATTGATGGTGCTCCTCTCAGCCTGGATACTCTCCCGGGTGCGGGAAGGAAAGGAACGGCCCATCGCCTTCGTGGCGGGCAGGGTTGTAAACCCCCTCATTTTGCGGACCTATGCCTATATGGAAGACATTGCCGGTTCCTACGACCCTGACCGTGCCGAACAGGCCCTTCGGGCCATCGAATCGGAGACGGGAGACCTCGCGCTGGACGAGATCACCGCGCGCCTGGACGATCCGTATCCGGAAATCCAGGAGGAGGCGGCGCGGGCGTTGGGCCGCATAGGGTCTCCCCTCACGGTGGACTCCCTGGTTGCCCGGCTCGAGGACCCGTCGTCCTCCATACGCATAGCCGCTGCGCGGGCGTTGGGGAAAATCCGCGACAGGCGGGCGGTGGAACCCCTTGCGCGGACCCTGCGTGAAGGCGGCTCGGAAGAACTGCAGGATGCCTGCGTCCAAGCCCTCGGCAACATCGGCGGCGAGCGTGCCGTGGAGGAAGTGCTCAACGCCTACAGGACCTCTCCTTCAGATCGGGTCCGGGCCGGTGCCAGTGACTCCGCGAGCCGCCTGGGACTGTTCGAGGCTGCCTGGGAAATCTATCCCCGCCTGTACGAAACGGGCAACCCGAGCCTGCGCCACCAGTACGCCATCGCCTTTGGCAACCTTATGGGTTCTCCGGGTGAATTCTACCGGTACGTGAGCGGTTCCGAAACGGGCATGGACGAGCGGGTGGCAAAATTGTTCGGCCGCCTGCAGACGAATGTCTCCGCTACCCTGGCAAGATTGGTGGACAAGAAGGACGCGAAAGCCCTGAAGGCCGAAAAAGCCCGTTCTGCGGAACTGGCGGAAAAGGCGCTTGAATTTTTGGGAACCGGCAAGGAAGAAGAGGCCCTCTCTCTGATGATGGAATATTCCGACCGCCTGTTGCTGCGCATTTTTGGCCGTGGGGCTACAGAAGAGGGCTTCACTGACTTCGCCTTTCGTGTGGACCAAAAGCTGGGCACCTTCGTCTGGATGCTGGCAGAGAGCCGCCGTCACCTTGATGGCGGGTTCGCCCATGCTGGGGATGGGCGGGACGTCTGCAAGCTGTTCACCCTGCTAATCGTCTACTACCTGGCAAGTTCGTAGGCAGGGACAATCGGGGGGAGATGCTTTTATCGGGGTGAGGGTGCCGCCTCGGTTGGGCATACGGTAGCGGCTTCGGTCGTGGTCAGCCCTTTTTTTTGGCTTCGGCGAGTATCTTCAGGGCAGCGGCCTCGTCGGTGGTGAGGGTGTGGAATACTCCGCTCCTCAGGGCGCCCAGGATTGCGTTGGCCTTTATGCTGCCGCAGGCGGCAAGCATGACCTCGGGTATTCTCCTCAGGTCTTCGATGCAGATGCCAACGATGCGGTCGTTCAGCTGGGTGGGCAGGATATTTCCGTTGATATCGAAATGGATGCCGCAGCTATGGCCCACCGCACCCTTGCGCCTGATCTCTTCGCTTTCTTCACGGCTGATAAAGCCGGCCCGGACCAGGGAACTGAATTCCGGTTCGTCGGGGCTCACCGAGAGCAGGGCAACGTCGGCGTTCCGGGCCTTTTCCAGGGCGGCGGCTATGCGCGGCTCGCGTAAAAAAAGCTCCTTCGCCTCCACGGAACTGACGACACCAGGGGCCTGTATGATTTCATAACTGCCATTGAGCTTGTTCGCCAGGGTCCTGGCCAATTCGAAGCTGTCGTACAGGTGGTTTACCGCGCCAAAGGCACCCACCAACTGTATAACTTCCACACCCTTGAAGCGGGGCGGAGCATTCAGGCTGTTTATCGCATGGTAGGTGGTGGCGCCCCAGGATATTCCGATCCTCAAATTGTCCCTGAGGGTCCTGGCGAGCTGCTCGGAGGCAGCCTTTCCTGTTTCCTCCACCGTTTTGGAATCGTCGGGATGGGAAGGGACTACCATGACGTCTCGCAAACCAAAAACGGACTGCAATTCCTGCTGAAGGGCGAATAGGAGGGAGTTGCTCTCCTTGATCCGGATTTCGACGATCCCTTCTTCCTTGCACCGTTTGAGCAGGTTTGAAACGGTTGGACGGGATACTGAAAACTTTTCCGCTATTTCCAGTTGGGAGAGGCCTTGTTCGTAATATAGTTTTGCGACGGCAATCAACAAGTTATCATCGACAGGTGGCATCCGTACTCCAATTTGACCTATGATAACCCATCCGGGTAGTTCTTACAACATTATCGATGTCCGGTTCCGCGCCTTGCACGGCAGTTACCGCTTCGGTTTTCCCGGCAGGTGAACGCACCTTCCCAGAGCGGCGGCCACCGCCTCCATCAAGGCCTCCGAAAGGGTCGGATGGGCGTGTATGATTTCGATCACTTCATGGGCCGTAGCCTCCAGTTTCATGAGCGCGGTCGCTTCGTTGATCAGTTCTGATACGTGGGAACCCAGCATGTGGATCCCGAGCAATTCTCCCAGGTGGGTATCCACGATCACCTTGACGAACCCTTCGGTATCCCCCGATGCGATTGCCCTGCCATTCGCCGAAAAAGGAAATATCCCCACCGAGACCGACGCGCTTTCCGCGCGCGCCTGGGCTTCCGTCAGACCCACCGATGCCAGTTCAGGGCTTCCATATACGACGGAGGGGACGAAGCGCAGGTCTGCCCTTTTGGTATGGCCCAGCGCTGCTTCGGCCACTGCTTCTCCCATCGCAAAGGCCGCATGGGCAAGCATTTTTTTGCCGTTGATATCCCCGGGCGCGTAAACGCCTGCCACGTTTGTCTTAAGATCTTCATCCACGACGACCCGGCCC
>CAXNJE010000164.1:0-7409 GCA_964202565.1 Breznakiellaceae bacterium
GGCCTGCCCACCTTTCCATCGGACAGGAAGCGGCCGCTGTGGGACAGTGCGCGAACCTGAGCACCGACGACTTCATCTTCGGCAGCCACCGCAGCCACGGTGAAATCCTGGCCAAGTGCTACTCCGCGGTGTGGCAGCTGGACGAGAAAAAGCTCGAGGAAATCATGAAGGGTTTCCTTGGCGGAGAGACCCTCGCCATTTCAGAGAAAATCGCCTACAAGGGCGTGAAGGACCTGGCCGAGAATTTCGTGCTCTACGGCACCCTGGCAGAAATCTTCGCCAGGAAAGCCGGCATCAACCGGGGCCTTGGCGGCTCGATGCACGCCTACTTCACCCCCTTCGGCTCCATGCCCAACAACGCCATAGTCGGCGGGTCGGCGGACATCGCCACCGGCGCCGCCCTCTTCAAGCGGATCAACCGCAAGCCCGGCATCGTCGTGGCCAACATCGGCGACGCGTCCATGGGTTGCGGGCCGGTCTGGGAAGGCATGATGATGGCATCCATGGACCAGTACCGGACCCTCTGGGCCGAGAACGTCGGCGGATCGCCGCCCATCCTGTTCAACTTCTTCAACAACTTCTACGGCATGGGCGGCCAGACCCACGGCGAGACCATGGGTTACCAGATCCTCGCCCGGGTAGGCGCCGGCGTCAACCCGGAGAACATGCACAGCGAGCGCGTGGACGGCTACAACCCGCTGGCGGTGGCCGACGCCATCATCCGCAAGAAAGAAATCCTCAAGGCCGGCAAGGGTCCCGTACTGTTGGATACCCTCACCTACCGCGTGTCCGGACATTCTCCCTCCGACGCCTCCAGCTACCGCACCCCGGAAGAGGTCAAGCTGTGGCAGGAAGCGGATGCCATCGATTCCTACGCCGCCTACCTGGTGGACAACGGAGTGGCGACCAGGGCAGAACTCGACGCGCTGAGAGCGACGGTGGGCGAGAAGCTCCTTTCCGTCGTGAAACTCGCCACCGACGACAAGGTATCCGAACGCGTCAACGGCGCGTTCATCGAGTCGGTGATGTTCTCCAACGGCAAGGTTGAGAAACTGGACAACCGCGAGCCCGAGCTTCTGCAGCCCCTGGCCGAGAACGCCCGGGTGAAGGCGATCGCCGGAAAGATCCGCTACGGCTTCGACGCCGACGGCAAGCCGGTTTCCAAGAACAAGGCCTACCAGTACCGGGACGGCCTGTTCGAGGCCATGGCGCACCGTTTCGCCATCGACCCCACCATGGCGGCCTGGGGCGAGGAAAACCGCGACTGGGGTGGCGCCTTCGCCGTCTACCGCGGCCTCACCGAACTCCTCCCCTATCACCGCATGTTCAACAGCCCCATCGCCGAGGGCGCCATCGTGGGTTCCGGCGTCGGCTACGCCATGTGTGGCGGCCGGGCCGTGGTCGAACTCATGTACTGCGACTTCATGGGCCGCGCCGGAGACGAGCTGTTCAACCAGGCGTCCAAGTGGCAATCCATGTCGGCGGGGCTACTCAAGATGCCCCTCACCGTCCGCGTATCGGTGGGCAACAAGTACGGTGCCCAGCACAGCCAGGACTGGGCGGCCATCATCGCCCACATACCGGGCCTCAAGGCCATGTTCCCCGCGACGCCCTACGACGCGAAGGGCATGCTGAACCTCGCCCTCCGCGGTACCGATCCGGTGATCTTCTTCGAAAGCCAGCTCCTGTACGATATGAGCGAGCAGTTCGAGAAGGGCGGGGTTCCGGAAGGCTACTACGAAATCCCCGAAGGCGAGCCCGTCGTGCGGAAGCAGGGAACGGACCTGACCATCGCGACCCTGGGCGCCACGCTCTACCGGGCGATGGACACGGCCAAGATACTGGAATCCAAGTATGGCCTCTCCGTCGAGGTTATGGACTTGCGTTTCATCAACCCGCTGAACTACGATAAGATCATCGAGTCGGTGAGGAAGACGGGCAAACTCGTGCTGGCCAGCGACGCTGCCGAGCGGGGTTCCTTCCTGCACACCGTTGCCAGCAACGTGCAGACCCTCGCCTTCGACCACCTGGACGCCCCGGTGGCGGTGGTGGGCAGCCGAAACTGGATTACACCCGCGGCGGAGATGGAGGAGTACTACTTCCCCCAGAACGAGTGGATCATCGATACCATCCACGAGCGTGTCCTGCCCCTGAAGGGCCACGTTCCCACGACGGTGCAGACCGGCATGGACATCTTGCGCCGCAACCGGCTGGGCGTCTAGGAGACACATGAACGGCTACCTGAGCACGATCAACGATCCTGGGGCGTCGCGCGAATCAAGGCTTGAGGCCTTGCGCGCGTACGAGGCCGGGCTCGGGAGCCCTCCTTCCAAGGCGGGTTCCACGGGCGAGATCAACAACCATATCCACACCATCTACAGCTTCAGCCCCTACACGCCGTCCATGGCCGCCCTCAAGGCCCGGGACGCCGGGCTCGAGGCTGCCGGATCGGTGGACCACGATTCCATCGGCGCGGCCCGGGAAATGACCGAAGCCTGCGCAATTTTGGGCATAGGCGGCTGTGTGGGCTTCGAACTGCGGGTCAGCTTCAAGAGCGGTCCCGACGGCAAGCGGAGTCCCTTCGCAAACCGAAAGATCAACAACCCCGACTCCCTCGGCCTGGCCTATATGACCGTGCAGGGAGTACCTTCGCCCGCCATCGACAAGGTCGGGGCGTTCCTGGCACCCATCCAGGCGCGAAGGAACGACCGCACCCGCCGCATGACAGAGGCGATCAACTCAATCCTGAAACCCGCGGGTTTCCGTGAGCTCGACTTCGAGCGGGACGTCCTGGGTATCTCCAAGGCAGCTGAAGGCGGCGGGGTCACCGAAAGGCACCTGCTTTCGGCCATGGCCTCCTCGCTCATAGAAAAACACGGAAAAAGTTCCGCCCTGGCAGCCTCGCTCGAAGCGGATCTGAAAGTCCCGGTTCCGGCAAAAATCGCCACGCTGCTTGCCGACCCCGCGAATCCCCACTATCTCTTTGACCTGCTTGGCATACTCAAGGCCGGTTTTCTGGAGCGTGTCTTCATCCAGCCCGACGGACAGGAATGCATCCCAGCCAAAACGGTGGTGGACTTTGCCCGCTCCATTGGCGCCATCCCCGCGTACGCCTACCTGGGCGATGTGGGCGAATCCCCCACAGGCGACAAGAAGGCTGAAAAGTTCGAGGACGACTACCTGGACGAGCTGTTCGCCGAATTGATCAAAATAGGCTACAAGGCCGTAGCCTATATGCCGCCACGAAATACGGTGGAACAACTGAAGCGGGTGCAGAAACTGTGCGCCGACAAGGGCCTGATGGAAATCTCCGGTGTGGACATAAACAGTTCCCGCCAGTCCTTCAACTGTCCCGAAGTCCTCAAACCCGAATTCCGCCACCTGGTGGGTACCACCTGGGCGCTCATCGCCCACGAGCGCCTCTGCTCGGTGGACCCCGCTCTGGATCTCTTCTCCCCTGCCAACCCTCTGGCAGGCCTGCCGCTCGCCGCCCGCATCGATGCATACGCAAAGGCAGGACGGGCCCTTGATCCCGGGCTTTCCGGGCAAGCCAGGCTTTCCGGGCAAGCCGGGCTTGCAGGGCAAGCCATGCAAGCCGCCGGATCCGCCGCAACCGTTGCGGAAGAACTCAGAAAAGGAAGGTATTCCCGATGATGGACCATTCCCTGATCGCGCCGCTCGTGCGCGGCCTTTGCATGAATACGGCGAAAAGCCCCCGGGTGGTCGTACCCGGCAAGGCAAGCCAAACAATTCCATCGGGAGCCTTCCAGGTGGACATCAGCTCGGCTTATTCAGGAGACAGCTGCGACGAGGCTGCCGCGGCGCGCCTGCTCTCCGAAGCCTACGCCTCGTACCTGTTCGACCAGGCGCCCGCAGGGGTTGCCGCCGCCGGTCCCAAGGGGTCGGTAGCCCTCCCCTCCTGCATCGCAGTAAAAGCCGGTCCCGAGCTGGCCTTCTATTGGGTAGCCGGTGACCTCGATTCCGCCCGTAAGCGCGCTGAAACCGGCGACGCCTCCCCGTGGACCGTCCCGCTGGAGCCTTCCCCTTCCGTCAAGGCCACTCGGGCTGCCTCCGCCGGACCCCGGTCCTCGGTAGTCGCCGGAAAGGTGTCCCTTGTCACCGGCGGTGCCCAGGGTTTCGGTGAGGAGATCGTACGTGGTCTGGCTTCTTCGGGCTCCCTCGTATTCATCGCCGACCTCAATATGGCGGGAGCGGAAAAACTCGCGACCGAGCTGAACGCCGCGTATGGCAAGACCATCGCGGTGGCCGTAGCATCCAATGTGTCCGACGAAGCCTCGGTGGAAGCCATGTTCCGTTTCGTGGCCGAGACCGCGGGCGGCATCGACCTATGCGTCAGCAACGCGGGGGTGCTCAAGGCAGCCCCCGTCCTGGACCAGGAACTGGCATCCTTCAAGTTTGTCACCGATGTAAACTACACCGGCTTCTTCATCGTGTCCAAGCATTGCGGCCGCCTGATGCGATGCCAGAACCGTACCGCCCCCGACTGGAAGACCGACATTGTCCAGATCAACTCCAAATCCGGCCTGGAAGGTTCCAACAAGAACGGTGCCTACGCTGGTGGCAAGTTCGGCGGTATAGGCCTCGTAGCCAGCTTTGCACTGGAGTTGGTGGAATACGGCATCAAGGTGAACGCCATCTGCCCGGGAAATTTCTTCGACGGACCCCTCTGGTCGGACCCCGAAAAGGGACTTTTCATGCAATACTTGCGTACCGGTAAAGTTCCCGGTGCCAAGACCGTCACCGATGTCAAAGCCTTCTACGAGGCCAAGGTGCCCATGAAGCGTGGCTGCGAAGGTGCCGATGTCATGCGCGCCCTGTACTATATCGTCGAGCAGGAATACGAGACAGGCCAGGCCGTTCCCGTAACCGGCGGCCAGGTAATGCTGCACTAAATGCTGCACCAGGAGTAGCCCAGTGAACTACGCAATCGCGGTCATAGACATAGGCATGACCAACAAGAAAGTGGCGATCTACGACGACGCCCTCGCCCAGATCGACGCGTCTTACCGGATCTTCGAGCCCCAGATGCTGGACGGATTGGAAACCCACGACCTGAAGGGCATGGAAGAGTGGTTTCTGGACCGTCTGGCGGAGGCGGCGAAGAAATACCCCGTCAAAGCCATTGCGGTGAGTACCCACGGCGCCAATTTTGTCTGCGTCGGCGAGGATGGCTTGCCCTGCGTCCCCTGCGTCTACTACACCCATGAACCAGGCGACGCATTCCACGACCGATTCTATGGACGCTTCGGTACGCCGGAAGCCTTGCAGGCAGTCACGGGCACGCCCTACCTCAAGGCCATGATCAACCCTGCAAAGGGCATCATGTTTGCCCAGGAACGCTTTCCCGCCCAATTCGCAAAAACGAAACTGTTGCTTAATTACCCCCAGTACTGGGGCATGCGGCTGAGCGGCAAGGCGGGGGTGGAAGCCACCTATGTCGGATGCCATACCTATTTATGGGACTACACCAAAGCCGCCTATTCCGATGTGGCCTCCAAACTGGGCGTAACCGACAAGATGCCCGCGGAACTCAAGAATTCCTGGGACACCCTGGGTACCATATCCGCGGAAGTCGCCAAAAGGACAGGCCTGTCGCCGGATACCATCGTAACCATGGGCCTCCACGATTCCAATTCGTCCCTGCTCCCCCACTTCGCCAAAAAAGGCGAGACAGGTTTCATGCTGAACTCCACCGGGACCTGGTGCGTCATCATGAACCCCGTCAGGAAATACGGGTTCGCGCCGGAAGAACTGGGCAAGGTGGTATTCTTCAACCAATCCCCCTTCCGCACCCCGGTAAAGACAGCCATCTTCCTTGGCGGTATGGAATTTGAGACCTGGTCCAAACTCCTGATGGAAGTGAATGGCCGCAAGGATTTCCCCGGCTTCGACCAGGCACTCTACGATTCTGTGCTGCAGAAGAAGAACGCATTCATCCTGCCGGAAATCGTCGCCGGTTCGGGTCAATTCCCCGGCTCCAAGCCCCGGCTCGTCGAAGACGGCAAAACCTATTCCCTGGAAGACATCAAGTCCGGGAAGAACGTGCCCAAGATTTTCCGTAACTATGAAGAAGCCATGGCTGTGCTCCGCATCTCCCTGGTCAGCCAGACCCTGGTAGCCTTCGAGCGGGCAGGCCTGGACGACACCAAGGAAATTTTCACCGAGGGTGGGTTCCGCAAGAACGAAGCCTACAATCTTCTGGTCTCCGCCGCCCTGCCGCACAACAAGGTCTCACTCACCGACATCGCCGAAGCCACCGCCCTTGGCGCTGCGATGACCGCGAAAATGGCCCTGAGCGGCAAGAAACTCACCGAACTCTCCGGCGACTTCGAGGTTGAATACAAGGAAGTCCCCAAACGCCCCTTCCCCGCCTTCGCCGCCTACCACGCAGCCTGGCTGAAACTGGCAGAGAGCCGTTGATGGTGAGCAATAGGGTTAAGCCCGGATGCCACCAATACGGCTAAAGAAAGGAATAAATGGCTAAGAAACAGGCAGATTTCATAAACTGGTTTGGCCCATTATTAAACGCATTACGCGAACTTGGAGGATCAGGATCACCATCAGAGGTTTCATCATCAATTGCAACAACATTAAAAATAAGTGAAGAACAACTAAATGAAACCATCAAATCAGGCGCTTCAAAATTCCACAATCAGGTCTGCTGGGCAAGACAGTATTTAGTATGGGAAGGATTTATAGATTCCTCGATACGTGGTATATGGAAATTAACTCCCCAAGGTCAAAATAAAAAGATTGAAACCCAAGAGGCAAGAAAGATATTCTTGAAATGGGTTGAGATCAATAGTTTAAAACGCAAACAGAAAAAAAGCGAATCGTCAGTAGAAGAAGAAATTGACGAAGTAGATATTGATGATGACTCATCAATTACTGTCGACTATAAAATTCAGGTTCTGGATTATTTACGAAAAATGCATCCACAAAGCTTTGAACGATTCTGCTTGTATATGTTGCGTGTTAATAATTTCGAAAACCCAAAACTGACAGGAGGGTCCCATGATGAAGGAATCGATGGAATCGCAACTCTAAGAATAAACCCATTCGTATCGTTCAAGGTTTTATTTCAAGCCAAGCGGTATAAAGATGGAAACAATATTTCAAGAGCCCAAATCGGGGATTTTAGAAACGCCATGATCGGGAGGGCTGATAAAGGCATCTTTATAACCACAAGCAAATTTACCCTTGAAGCCATCAAGGAAGCGAACCGAGAAGGTGCCCCGCAAGTTGAACTGGTAGATTCTGAACAATTGATAAAAATGATAGAATTCTCAAAACTTGGTTTAATCCCTGTAACAACGTATGAAGTCGATCATGCTTTCTATCAACAATATCTGGAATCAATGAACGATGAGTAAACATTTTACCCAATA
>CAXNJE010000165.1:0-7391 GCA_964202565.1 Breznakiellaceae bacterium
TGCGGCGAGCAACTGGCGCCCCGGGCGGCCGAAATCGACGAGGAAGGGGTCACCCTGGAAAACGGCGAAGTCCGCTATGCCAAGGGAACTCAGGAGGTCATGGACCTGTTTGCCAAGGCCGAGCTCATGGGCTTCTGCTTCCCACGCAAGTACGGCGGCCTGAACTGCCCCACCACCATCCTTACCATCGCGGCGGAAATCGTCAGCCGCGCGGACGGATCGTTCCTCAACTTCGGCCTCCAGCAGGACATAGGCGAGACCCTGAACAAATTCGGTTCGGAAGAACAGAAGTCCCAGGTCCTGCCCATCCTGGCCAGTGGTGCGGAAGGCAGCGCGATGATCCTGACGGAACCGGATGCAGGCAGCGACCTGCAGGCGGTCATGCTCAAGGCTTCCCAGGACGCTTCCGGCACCTGGCGGCTGAACGGCGTCAAGCGCTTCATCACCAACGGTTGTGGAAAATACGGCCTCGTCCTCGCCCGCAGCGAGGAAGCGTCCAAAGGCGCCGGCGGCCTGTCCTTCTTCCTGTACGAACGGGACAAGCACATGACCATCCGCCGCCTGGAGAACAAGCTGGGCATCCATGGATCCCCCACCTGCGAGCTCCAGTTCAACAATGCCCCGGCCACCCTCGTCGGCGAGCGGCGCAGGGGTCTCATCAAGTACACCATGTGGCTCATGAACAGCGCGCGCCTGGGCATCGCGGCCCAGGCGGTCGGCATCGCCGAGGCGGCGTACCGCGAAGCCTACAAGTACGCCACCGAACGCGTCCAGTTCAATGTTCCCGTAAAGACACTGCCACCCGTGTACGAGATGCTCACCGAGATGAAGGTGGCCATCGAGGCCGGACGCACCCTCCTGTACGAGACTTCCCGTTTCGTGGACATGAAGGAAGGCCTGGAACACGCTTCCGAGCTGCACCCGGAAAAGAGCGCCGAGCTCAGGTCGGAACTCAAGAAATTTTCACGGCTGGCCTCGCTCTTCACACCCCTGGTCAAGGCGTACAACACAGAGATGGTGAACAAGGTGACCTACGACGCCATCCAGGTTCACGGCGGTCCGGGGTACATGAAGGAATTCGCCGTGGAACGGCATTACCGGGACGCGCGCATCACCAACATCTACGAGGGCACCACCCAGCTCCAGATCGTCGCCGCCATCGGAGGCGTCACTTCCGGCGCAGCCGTAGCGGTCTTCGACGAATACGAGGGTGAGGACTACGCCCACGCCCCGGAACTGTTCCAGCAGACCAAAAAAACCCGCAACAATTTCGAGAAGGCACTGATTCACCTGAAAGGCCTGGAGGACGAGGAAATCGTCACCTACCATTCCAGGCGCCTCGTCGAGATGACCACTGATATCATCCAGAGCTACCTGCTCCTGCGGGACGCGAAATACGACGAGCGGAAGCTGAAAATCGCGGAACTCTTCATCAAGAGATCTGCGGTACGAGTCGAGATGAACATGAACTACATCATCAACTCGGACCAGACCCTGGTGCGCAACCACTCGGCCATCATCGACGCCTGAGTCCGATTTTTCCTGTACCTTCCATTCCTGCAAGAACACAGCCCCGGATTCGTCCGGGGCCTTTTTTGCTCGATTGACGGCTGCACCTCAGGTGATTAAGGTGTAGGCCTACCACTGAGATCATCGACGAGGAGAGATGCAATGCGGGATTTCACTTACCAGAACGGTACCCGGGTTCTATTCGGAAAGACGGCCCACAAGGCGCTCGGAACAGAGATGAAAAAGCTCGGCACGCCGGTGCTCCTCCATTACGGTTCGGGAAGCATCAAGAAAATGGGCCTGTATGATGAGGTCATGGGTCTGCTCGCGGCCGAAGGGCTCGAAGTGATCGAGTTGGGAGGCGTCCTGCCCAATCCCCGCCTTTCGCTGGTGCGGGAGGGGATTGCCCTGTGCAGGGAGAAGGGCATCAAATCCATCCTGGCCGTGGGTGGCGGAAGCGTCATCGATTCCGCCAAGGCGATAGGAATAGGCGCGCCCTATCCGGGCGACGTGTGGGATTTCTTTACCAGAAAAGCGGAACCAACCCAATCCCTGCCCGTGGGGGTGGTGCTTACCCTGCCTGCCTCCGGTAGCGAGACAAGTATCAGCATCGTGATCAGCGATGAAAGGAACCAGGACAAGCTGGCCTCCAACGTGGCGATCCAGCGACCGGTGTTCGCCATCATGAACCCGGAACATACCCGTTCCCTCCCGGCCTGGCAGGTGGGTTGCGGGGTTACGGACATCATGGCCCACGTCATGGAGCGGTACTTTACCGCCGAATCCGATGTGGACCTTACAGACCGGCTGTGCGAGGCTATTCTCAAGGCCGTCATCGCCGCGGCGCCCAAGGTGCTGCGGAACCCGGACGATTACGCCCCCCGGGCAGAAATCGTCTGGGCAGGCTCCCTCGCCCATAACGGCCTGCTGGATACGGGCAGGATAGGAGATTGGGCTACCCACCGCATAGAGCACGAACTATCCGCATTCTACGACGTCGCCCATGGAGCCGGGCTGGCAGTGCTGTTTCCCGCCTGGATGCGCTACGTGTACAAACGGCATCTGCCCCGCTTTGTCCAGTTCGCGGTGCGCGTGTGGGATGTGGACCAGTCCTTCGCGGACCCGGAAGGCACCGCGCTGGAAGGCATCAGGCGGATGCGTGACTTTTTCGTCTCCATCGGGATGCCCGTGACGCTGGATGGTCTGGGCATAGGACGGGAACGTTTTGACGAGATGGCCACCAAGTCCCAGCGCTATGGAGCACTCGGCCAGTATGTAAGGATAGAAAAGCAGGACGTTCTCGCCATTTTCAACCTGGCGCTTGAAAAAGATTGGTGAAAAAGGAGTTGTCCATGAAGTACACGACCAGGGAAATCGCCAAGATGATCGACCATTCCCTACTCAAGCCGAACATGACCGACGCGGACATCCGCAAGGGTTGCGAGATTGCGAAGAAGTACGATGTCGCCTCGGTGTGCTGCGGACCCAGCCAGGTGGCTCTCGTACGGGAATGCCTGTCGGGAAGCGGCGTGCTGGTGTCCACGGTCATCGGTTTTCCCCACGGCTACTCGACCACGGCCACCAAGGTGTTCGAGGCCACAGAGGCGCTCAAGGACGGGGCGGTTGAGTTGGACATGGTCCTCAATATCTCGAGGTTGCTGAGCGGCGACTTTGCGTACGTGAAAGAGGACATCCGGGCGGTGTGCGAGGTTACCCACAAGGGCGGCGGCATCGTCAAGGTCATCCTGGAAAACGCGTACCTGACGGACGAGCTCAAAGCCACGGCCTGCCGCCTTGCCGAGGAAGCCGGGGCGGACTTCGTGAAGACCTCCACCGGCTACGCGCCCAGCGGGGCCACCTTCATGGACCTACGGCTCATGCGCGCGGCGGTCTCGTCCAAGGTGCAGGTAAAAGCCGCCGGCGGCATCCGCGAACTGGATACGGCCATTTTGGTGCGCGAAGTGGGAGCCACCCGCTTCGGTGCCACCGCCACGGAGAGCATACTTGAGGAGTGCAGGAAACGGACGGGAAAAAGCTGAGAGAACCTGCACAGACGACGCCGTTGGGAAAATACTCGCCAAAAAAGCGGATGAAACCTTGCGGCGTCTGCCTATTATCAGGCTTTTCTGTGTGCGGCCAAAACTGAGGCTACCCGCTCGGTCTGGGCCGGAAATAGATCGGCCGGGACAAACTGACCGCCGATGGCCATGAAGATCATGTGTCGGGCGCAGTCCTTGCTATCACCTTGGCAGTATTGTTTCTTCATCAGATTGGCCGTTGCGGGTTTATTCGCCATGCGATCGTTGAAAAAAGGACATTTTACCAGACACTCACATTCTGCCATGATAGCTCCTTGCTGATATATGATGCATTAATTATTGATAGAGTTGACCGAGATGCAAGCAGAAAATATTCGCATGGATGGGACTGCCGGACTATACTATCAGCATCGTTACGCGTATGGATTAAGGAGGAACCATGAATTTATTCGCTGTCTTATGGATCATCGCGCTTGCATGGTGGCTTTTATGGTGCTTCATCGCCTTGGCTAAAAAAGCCGTGGCCATGTTGGTATTCCTTCTGATAACCGGAGCCCTTTGGGGTCTCGCCGGCTATTATGCGGGTAACACTTCCCAGGATGGCTACGACACCTCCTTCGGGGTATTTTTCCTCCTCCTCGTGCCCTTATTGATACTGCCTCCCATGGTACGCATCATCACTGAGTACGAACGGGGCGTACTCTTCCGCCTTGGCCGCCTCAAGAAAATTCTGACCCCAGGGCTCAACCTGGTATTCCCGCTTGGTGTGGACAAGGTAAAGAAAGTGGACCTGAGGACATTCACCATCGACGTTCCCAAGCAGGAAGTGATCACCAAGGATAACGTGCCGGTACTGGTGGACGCGGTAGTGTACTACAGCGTGTTCGACCCGAACCTGGCCATTACGAAAGTTGCCAATTACGCCCAATCCACCAGCCTTCTCGGCCAGACCATACTCAGGTCGGTCCTGGGCCAGCACGAACTGGACGAGATGCTGTCCAAGCGCGCGGAGCTGGGCGTCATACTCCAGAAGCTTCTGGACGAGGCGACCGATCCCTGGGGTATCAAGATAAGCGCCGTCGAGATCAAGGCCGTCGAGCTCGCCGAGTCCATGAAACGCGCCATGGCCCGCCAAGCGGAGGCCGAACGCGAACGCAGGGCAAAGATCATCGCCGCCGAGGGCGAACTGCAGTCCTCCGAGAAACTCACCCAAGCAGCCGCCATGATAGGTACCCAGGCAGCCGCCCTCCAGCTCCGCTACCTGCAGACCCTCACCGAAATTGCGGTGGAGAAGAATTCAACCATCATCTTCCCGCTCCCCATGGAATTGTTGCGTTATTTCGAGAAGGGTGCGGCTACAAATTCGAAAAGCGAATAAGGCCGTAAGCATAAGGCGAGCATAGCCTGGAGGGCCGAACTCGTGGACACAAGCTTGCTCGCAACAAAATTCTACATTCCTCCTCCACGCCTCAAGGCCGTTGGAAGGACCGAGCTGAAGCGCCGTCTGAGTGAAAATCTTTTTAGGGACGAAGGCTTCGCCCGAAGGCTGACGCTGGTCTCCGCTCCTGCGGGTTTCGGAAAAACCTCCCTGGTCGGCGAGTGGATAGCTACGCTGGCCGTCGGAACAGCCTGGCTTTCCCTGGATGAGAAGGACAACAACCCTGCCCGCTTTCTCGCCTACCTTGTATCTGCCCTCCAAACCGCCGAACCGGCTTTGGGAGCCTGGGTACTCGATGCGCTGGAAGTCCCCCAACCACCTTCATTGGATACCCTGCTCACCCGTCTGGTAAACGATCTGGCGGGAAGTGGCGGGAAACTGATCCTGGTTCTTGACGACTACCACAGCTTGAATTCCCCAGCCATTGACGGGATACTCGCCTTCCTGATCGACAACCTCCCTTCAAAAATCCATCTTGTGCTTGTTACCCGCGAAGATCCTGTTTTTCCCCTGGCCCGCTACCGTGCCCGCGATCAGATGATCGAGCTGCGCGCCAAGGATCTGAAGTTTTCATATGCCGAGGTCGAGGATTTTTTCGGTCGTGTAATGGAAATTTCCCTGAGTGAATCCGACATCGCCGCGCTGGAAGCGCGTACGGAAGGCTGGGCGGCGGGGCTCCAGTTCGCAGCCCTGGCCTTGCAGGGGAACAGGGATCAAAGCGCCCAAACCGACTTTATTGCATCCTTCAAGGGCAGCCACCACTTTGTCCTGGATTACCTAGTCGAGGAAGTCCTGCTCCGGCGCTCCGAAGCCATCCAGAATTTCCTATTGGTCACATCCTGCCTGGATCGCTTCTGTGGGGCGCTGTGTGACGCGGTGCTGGAATCACCCGCCGGCACGGGTAGGGACACTTTGGAACTTCTGGATCGGTCGAATCTCTTTCTGGTTCCCCTTGACGGCGAACGCAACTGGTTCCGATACCACCATCTCTTTGCCGAATTGCTCCAGCAACGCCTTGCCACCTCACCACCCCCGTACTGCCCCGATCCATCGATCATCCACTCACGGGCCAGCCTCTGGTTTGAACGGAATGACTTCTGGGTCGAAGCTTTCCGCCACGCGGCGGCCTCGGGGGACGCGGCGCGCGCGGAGGCGATCATGGGGGACCATCGTATGCCGGTACATACCCGGGGGGCGGTGATGGAGGTCATAGACTGGCTGACCGCCCTTCCCGATGCGGTAAAGAACGCCCGCCCTTCCCTCTGGGTGAAATCCGCGGGGTTTACCCTGCTGGCCGGTATGACCACGGGGGTGGAAGAATGGCTCCAGGCCGCCGAATCGGCGCTTCAGGGCAAGGAGGACAGCGAACGTTTTCTCTTCGGGCAGATAGCGACGAACCGGGCAACCCTTGCGGTGAGCCAATACAGAGTTGAAGACGCGAAAGCCCACGCGCGACGGGCCCTGCAACTTCTCGCCGGCGATCGTTCCACCTTTCGTTTGGCGGCGCTCTGGGATCTGGGCATGGCGCATCATTTGGGGGGGGAGCGGGCCGAAGCACGCCGGATTTTGGAGGAAGTCCTTTCGGAAAGCCGTACCAACGGAGCCGTCAGTTTTCAAATCCTGTCAGCCCTCGCCCTGGGCGAGATACAGGAGAATGACAACCAGCTTTACACCGCGACAGAGACTTTCCGACACGCCATTCAACTTTCCGGCCAACACCCCCAACCGAATATGTGCGTGGCCTACCAGGGCTTGGCGCGGATCCACTATCAGTGGAACGAATTGGACCAAGCGGCCATGTACGGAGAGCAGGGACTCCTATTGGCGCGACAGTACGACAGCGCCGTCGACCTCTACGTTTCATGCGAGGTTTTTCTGGCCAAACTCGAAATGGAAACTGGACAGCTGGAACTTTCGGAAGAACATCTTGCCCAAGCCGAACAGGCCGCGCGGAAGAAACGTTTCCTGCACCGTATACCGGAGATCAAATCGGCCCAAGCCCTCCTTCAGCTCAGGATGGGCCGTACCCCGGCAGGCGCCGATTTTCCGCCGCCGGTGCTTATCCGGATTTTTTTGGCGAGCGGAGATGTCGAAGCGGCTGCCGGGATCCTTGCTTCGTGGACCGTACGGCCAGAAGACCACGATGAATGGCTGCGGTCGCAGGTACTCCGAGCAGTTGTCATGGAATCAATCGGCAACCATGAGGCAGCCCTCGCCCATCTGGATGACGCCCTCTGCCTCGCCGAAGGCGGGGGCTTCCTGCGCCTCTTCCTTGATGAAGGAAAAGTGATGCGCGACCTGATCCAAGAGGCGCATGGACGGGGTACTCTCACGGAATATACGCAACGGATTCTTTCCGCCTTTCCCAAGACCAATACAGGAATGCCTGGAGCTGCCGAAACCGG
>CAXNJE010000166.1:0-7380 GCA_964202565.1 Breznakiellaceae bacterium
AAATCGCAGGGATCGAAGGCCACCACCTCCCCATCCGTCTGGGACAGGATGGGCTTGTCGTAGTCCAGCACCAGCTTGCTTGCGGTAAAAAGCATGATCTCCACCAGCTTGGCGTGGTGGCCGGAAGTGTCAGTTTTTCCAGCTCCGCAAGGTAATCCAGGGCTTCTTCGCGGCAATCCCCACACATGTCGGCCAAAGCTTGCAGGGAGGCGCAGACAGCAGGGCGCTCCGGCAGGCCGAAGATCGCGCAGGCAAACGAAGCGGTCAGGTGGATGCAGGCCGTCCCTGCCGGTTTTCCATCTGGCATGCCCGGGATGGCACTGGAAATGGAGGGTGCCACGCAGCAAGCTCCACAACCCGATCTGCAGGTAATCAGAGCGGCCTCAGGACGGGGAGTCCCTTTTCCGTCAATTCCATGGTAATGGGGAAATCGCAGGGATCGAAGGCCACCACCTCCCCATCCGTCTGGGACAGGATGGGCTTGTCGTAGTCCAGCACCAGCTTGCTTGCGGTAAAAAGCATGATCTCCACCAGCTTGGCGTGGTGGCCGGAAGTGATTTTGGGCTTGAGCGCGATCTTTTTGAACAGGGACATCTGCGGGATGATGCACACGTTCCGCTCGTCCGGCAGGATGGGCTTGTTCGCGCCGTAGCAGCGGTTTCCGGAAACACCAAAAGCCGCCAGCAGGATTTCCTGGGTGAAGGACCGGATCACGGCACCCGTCTCGTCCAAGGCTTTGACTGTCATGGGCACAACCTCGTAGATGCGGTCGTAAAAGAGCGTCGCGATGTCGACCCACAGCCGGTAGGAATCGCCGGGCAATTTGCCCTTCATCTGGTTCGTCTTGTGGGTAACGTAGGCGTCCAGTCCGATGGAAAGTATGTTGAAGGCCAGGAAGGGACCTTTATCCGGCGTCGAGGTGGAAAGCCTTACCGCAGGCATAAGGTCGATCCGGGAAGGCTTGGAAATGAGGTCCAGGGCAGCGCCCAACTCCCGGGCATCGGCCCCGTCGTTTCCCGTCCCCATGGGCAGACGTAATACCACAAAACGTGACCGCAACTCTTCCGGGGCGACAAAGAGCGCACTCAGGGCTTCGTGGCTGGTTCCGTCACCGCCCGCAGTCACCAGCAGGTGCAGGGGCAGAACGGTACCTTTTGTGGCTGAAGCCGCTTCCCGTGCCACTTCTTCCAGCAGTTTCCGGACTATCTCGCCCGCATGCTTCGGCCTTTGGGTAGGTATGAGCCCCAACGCGCCCAGACTTCGCTCGCCGGGCTCGGATTCCCGGGCCGTACGCGAAGGCTCCGCACCTGCCGGTCGTGGCGGATGCCGCAAAGCCTCGGTCGCGTGGTCTTTTAAGGTTTTCCGGTGACGCTTCCAGCGCGAGGCTATCGTGAAGCCCCCCGCGTAGGGGTTGGCAATGAGCGTCCACCTAAGCGGACGGTCCGGAGCCAGGGGCGAACGGGACACGATGGCGGCAAAATCAGCTGCGAATTCGGGGACGCTCATGTAAATGAAGACTCGCACGGAAGTCCGCTGGCGTCAAGGCGGGCGGGGGCTCACGGGTATGGCTTATTTACTACAGTGTGATGGTAAAGGGAATATGGCTGCTGGTCAGATGTGACGCAGTTCCGGCCTTGGTATGGGGATCCAGGGCACGGAGATTACGCCTTACCGTGTCTTTCAGGTTTTGAGGTGAGATTATGGAGTACTCACCTCGCCTCCCCTTTGATTGTTCAAAGTGAAGCACGCAGGTGACATTCCGCATCTTCGAGAAATGTTGTTTGTTTCCAATATCGGTCTCGGTTACTACCTGGTTGCTGATTTGCAGGGCTCCCAATAGCGAAAGAGTATCGCGGCATTTACGTGCAAACTCCTGGCCAATCTCGCTCGGCTTGGTGCGTGCATGGAGGCGGTAATCCTTAGCCTCTATAAGCCATAATCGTTTATCTGCTGGGTCGAATACGACAAAATCTATTTCCGCATTACCCTCACTCCCGGGTTCTTGCGAAAAGCTTTGCCAATGTTTGGAATAAAATGTGGACTCCTCAGGCTGAAACACAACGCAGTGGTCCGGAAAGGTGTAGCATATCGATCCTTCGGTAATGGTGTTGGGCATGATTATGGCAACTCCAAATAACGGTCGCCCTGCTCAAGTTCTGCGTCCAGGCTGGCGATAGGATCGACGTCTTCCATCACATCGCTTTGCGAAACCTTGACGATATCGTCGACAAGTGAAAGGGCGATGAAGCGTGCCGGTATCTTTGCAAACTTCTTGGCCCGGGCGATGGTCAATTCCCGCAACAGGTACAGGCTATGCGTAGCCAAGATTACCTGTACTCCTTTTTCCGTCAGATCAACCAATGCTTCAGCCAAGTCTTTCATCAGTTTCGGGTTAAGGTTGACTTCCGGTTCATCCCAGAAGAGCAGGGATTTATTTCGTAGGCCGCCGTTCATGACCAAATAGGTCAGAAGTGCGATCTTGCGGATGCCTTCGGCGATCAGGGGCATTTCAATCTTGCCCTTACCTTCTGAGGTGGGTAGGAGGTAGAAACGATTGTTTTCGTACACCACTTTGCCTTTCATGGTGGCTTCCAAAGATTCCCTCAACTCCTGTTCCTCTTTCCGTAATTTGCGAAGCGCGGCTACGCCCAAGGCATCGGCTAGGTCCAGGTATGTTCCATCGAAGGACAGATGGCGTTCCCGGAGGGTGGAGGCGAAATTAGGAAATACCGAGAGCAGCTCCTTGGTCGGCAGGAACACCGGAGCTGCTTCCAGCCAACGATTGGGAGTCGGGCTTTCCAGCTTGACTTCCTTGTCACTGTTTGTGGCAAAGGAAAACCCCAGGGCGTCGGCGCTATCGGGTCTGAATTGAATGGATACCTCGCAGCGCCCTCGTCCTGGTTTGCGGGTAACCAGCCGACCAAGGGAATCGGGCATGCAGACGTCCTTGAGTTTGTCGGCTATGGCACGCTGGAGTTCATCCTTGGTTTTTCTATCGCCTTTGCCGACAGAATGACTCACTGCCGTGCAGGAATAAGCCAGCTTCATGAGGAGGCTCTTGCCGGTACTGTTTTCTCCCAGGATCACGTTCAGGCCGGGAGAAAAAGTGAATGTTTCATTTTCAAAAACGATATAATTGCTGACCTTGAGGGCTTCAAGCATGATTGTTCTCCTCCATGGTCCGGCGCAATTCGGGATGGCGGGCGAGTAGGCCGAATTCTACCACATGTCTGGTATGGGCATAGTGTATAATAACGGGCATCAACTGTCAAAATGAACTTTGCAACGCATACACATCCTCGACCCCGTCCACGAGTATGCCGCCCATGCCCATTTCGAGGGGGAGGGCAATGTCCATCTCGTAGCGGTCGCCGACGGAGACGCAGGCACTGGCGGGCAGGCCGAGGGCGTCCAGGGCTTTTTGGAAGGGTTCACGGTGGGGTTTGGAGACGCCGCAGGTGTCCAGGCCGATTACGGTGGCGAAGAGGTCCAGCACGCCCAACGCGGCAAGTGTGCGCCTGCCAGTAGAGGCGGGGTTGTTGGTGACCAGGGCGAGGCCTGCGTGAACCATCAGGCTGGAAAGTGTCTCGCGCAGGCGGGCGTCTGGTTTAAGGAAGTTTTCCGGGTGGATGAGTTCCTCGCGCCAGAGGACGCTCTCCTCGATGGATACGCCGAAGTGGACGAAGGCGTTGCCCAGGCTTATTTTCTTTCCATCGTGGATTGCGGACCACCCGGTGCGGTACTTTTCGACTTCCGTCTCCATGGCTTCCGGGGAAAGTCCGTGCTTCCCGGCGAGCCGCGCATACAGGACCTCGAACTGGTTCCGCGCGTACTGGGCATGGGTATAGAGGGTACAATCCAGGTCGAAAATAAAGCCCCGTATCCGGGGCGGCAGCGCGTACAGCTTCACGAAAGGAACTTTTCCATCTTTGCCGACATGGCGCGGTACGCATCGTAGCGCTCGGAGTGCATAGCGTAGGCTGCCTGGTCGGGTTCGTAGACTTGTTCGATGCGTACGACCTTTTCCACGGCGCTTTCCAGATTGCGGACTTCGCCCAGGGCGACGAGGGCGGCGCAGGCGTTTCCGGCCAATTCACCATCGGCGATGACTGGAACGGCCAGACAGCGGCCGGTCATGTCGGCCTTCATCCGGTTCCAGGCGAGATTCTTGGCCTGCCCGCCGGACAGGCGCATGCCTTCCACGCGGTAGCCGTGCCTCTCCAGTTTTTCGATGGCGCCGCGAACCATGAAGCCTATGGACTCGATGACAGCCCGACCCAGTTCTGCCCGGGTGGTGAGCCCTGCTGTCGAAATGAAGGCGCTGGAGGCACCTAGTCCGTCCACGGCGTGCAGGTCGGGAAAGAAAAATCCGCCCTTGCCGCTTTGCCCTGCCTTGAATTCCCGCGGTGAGGCTTCGCCTATTTCTTCCAGCATGTCCAGGTAGCTTTTTCCTGTCTGGCCGGTGATGGTACGGAACCATTCAAAAAGCCTGCCGGTGGTGGGCAGCATGGCGCCTACGTTCCAAAGGCCCTCCCGCAGGTGGGGAAGGGTTCGCAGTTCCTGGGTATGGGCGGGGCGGTTGGAGCAGACGTTGATGCCTTCCGAGGTTCCCGCGCGGTCGCAGATGACGCCGTTCTCGATGGCGCCCACCCCGATCAGGGCCATGATGAAGTCGGGGCCGCCCGCGATGACGGGAATGCCTGCTTTCAGGCCGTATCTGGCTTCGGCTGGCTTGTCGATGTTCCCTATCCTGTCGCCAAGGGCAACGAAGGGCGGGAATTTTTCGGCATCCAGTTCCCAGGCTTCCAGCTGGCCGGCATCCCAATAGATGGGCGCGTAGGCCGGGGAGGGCAAAATGGTGACAGGAGCGGCTCCCAAGCGCATGGAAAGCCATTCCTGGCTGGAAATCAAATATCGGCACGAATCGTATTCTGTCCTGCGTTCCCGTGCGAACCAGGCGGCGCGGGGCAAAAAAAGCGACCTTGGGCGGGATCCGTCGCGCAGGGCTGCAGAGGGTGGGGCGGTGTGGCCATCGTGCCAGAAAAGGCCTTCGAAGGGCTCCCCGCTCTCGCTTACGGGTACAAAAGTGGGGCCGTTTCCGGAAATGCATACGGAGGAAATTTCGATACCCTTCTGTATCGCGCTTGCGCTGAGAGAGCTGACGGCTTTCGTGAAGGCTTTTTCCCAATCCGCGGAGTCTGCGCGGCCTTGGGCCACGAGTTCGGCGGGGTAGGCTTCGCGGGCAAAGGCCTGCAGGTGCCCGTCGTAGTCGACCAGCGCGGCCTTCAAGGAGGAGGTCCCGATATCCGCGCACAGGACGGCGCGCACGGCCTGGGGTCTGCTCATTTTTTAGTCAGGAGCTTCTCTATCACGCCGCGATTGTCCAACAGCGAGCTGAGGGACCTTCCGTGATGAAGGCGGGAGATGGTCTGGGCGAAGAGGCTGCTTACGTTGACGTTGACGTACCATTCGCGCTTGAGCAGGGCTTCGTGGTAGACGGCGTTGGTGCCGATGATGCGGTGGAACAGGCCCTGGCGGTAGGCTTCCTCGAAATGGTCGATGGCGTCACCCGAGAAAAAGGGCAGACTGATGGCGCAGATGACCTGCATGGCGCCCTGTTCCTTCAGGAATTTCATGGCCTTGAGCAGGGTCCCGCCCGTACCGAGCATGTCGTCGGCGATGAAGACCGTCTTGCCGTCCACCTTTCCCAGCAATTTTATTTCGGAAATGTTGTTGTCCAGCGCGTTCTGGGTGACCCTCGAATAATCCCGTTCCTTATAGAGGAGGGCCAGGGGGCGTTTCAGGCTGGTGGCGTAGAATTTGTTGCGGTCCACCGCTCCCGTATCGGGCGAGACGACGACGAAATCCTCGGTGGACAGGTCGGTGATGCGGGCCAACTGACGGATTATCTGGTAGCTGGCGTGCAGGTTTTCCAGGCGCATGAAGTTGAAGGCGTTCTCTATTTCGCGGGAATGGATATCCAGCGTGATGATGCGGTCCACACCCATGGCTTCGAGCATCTTGCCAATACGGCTGGCCGTCAGCCCTTCGCGGCCTTTTTTCTTGTGCTGACGGGAATAGGGATAGACGGGGAGTACCAGTGTCACCCGTTCGGCTCCAGCCTGCTTGGCTGCGTCCACGGTGACGAAAAGACTCATCAGGTGATCGTTTACCGATAGGACACGCTGGTTCTTGTTGTCGTTGAAGGAAACCGGGTGGTGGTTCTCAACATCCTGGAAGATGTAGATGTCCTTTCCCCGGATGGATTCAAGAATCTCGGTCTTGAGTTCCCCGTTGGGAAAGCAGGTGAAACGGGTGGGAATCTTGAAGACCGGCAGGCGGAATTGCTGAACTGTCCCGGTTGTATTGATATGGGGGGTTATGATGTCGTTCGAAAAATTGATCTGCCTGATGACTTCGTCTTTTTCCAGGGTATAACGCTTGGCAAGCAAGGAAGCCTTACGCTCGAAGCGACGATGGTACAGGTGCTTCAGATGTCCGATCACTTCATCGGCGAACTTTTCGCCACCGGGACACGCGAGGATCGCAAGACGAGTAGGTTCCGAATAGTTCATTGCTTGTTCCCCGGGAGGCTCTACTATCACAACTTTTCCAGGAAAAGTTGGAGATTTTTTACTATTCGCTCCTTATTTCTAACATATTTCGCAGCTTTCGCATAGGGCTTTTGCCAAGCTTGGTACGCTTAGTTTTCCAGAATGGTGATTTCTACCCGGCGGTTCTTCTTTTTTCCAGCTTCGGTCGAATTGTCCGCCACAGGCTTGGTAGCCCCGTACCCGCGCACCACCACCCGTTCTGCCTGCCGCGCTCCCGTACCTATCAAATAGGACGCCACCGATGTCGCGCGTTCCTCGGAAAGTTTTTGCCGCCCCGCTTCCGTTCCAGCCAAGGCGGTGTGTCCGCCTACCAGGATATCCCGGTCTCTGTAATGCCCGAGTATCTCCGCAATCTGGTCCAATTTGGCTTGTTCCGAGGGAAGCAGAATTGCGGAATCAGCCTGGAACCGTATATCCTCCAGGCTGATCGCCACCCCTTCCTCCGTGACCCGTACCTCGGTGTCGGCTAAGTCCAGGCGTTCGATGTCCTTTGCGATGTCGGCGGCCATCTGTTCCCTGTTCATGGGTATGGATTCGATGATGGATGCCTGTGCGGTACCCCGGTACTCGACGATAGCACCGTTTGATAGTTCGAATATCATCCTGAAACGTTCTTCGTAGGCCGCGGGCCTGCCGGATTGGCGATCCCAGTAGACTTTCTGGTCGCTGGCTCCCATGATACGCACCGGCCACATCTTGCCGCCCTTTTTGGGGGCTGCCGGCTCGTCAAAAATTCGGTAGGAAACGGTAAAGGCCGGATATAGGG
>CAXNJE010000167.1:0-7214 GCA_964202565.1 Breznakiellaceae bacterium
GATCCCCTCTTCGCCGCAACCCTCGCCCGCCTGGCGCCCCGCCTCGAAATACACGCGGCCTTGGTCTCTTGCGACACGGAAGGCATGGTCCGCCTGGTGAATCCCGGTATTCCGGTGGACCTGTCTCCCGGCAGGCTCGCCGCCGAAAACCGGGGTAGCTACCTGGTTGTGCTGGAACTTCCGCAAGCGTTCACCATCACGGTGGGTAGTCTGGGTGCCATCGATTTCAAGGCTGGCTGGTACGTATATGCAGGGTCGGCCCAGAAAAACCTGTCCCAGCGGATCGCCAGGCACCTGCGGAAAATACGAAAGAAAACCCACTGGCACCTGGATTGGCTGACACCCCGCGCAGGAAAGATAATCGCCCTGCCCATCACGTCCTGGACCAACCTTGAATGCGCGCTGGCGGCTTCGCTGTGCGAATTGGGCGGCAAAGCCGTTGACCGCTTCGGCTCTTCCGATTGTTCATGTAAAAGCCATCTGTATTACTTCCCCCACCCGCCGCTGGCGGACCAGGCCTTCATGGATATGGTGCGCATGTTCCGGGCTAGGATTGCCCCGGAAACGCCCGTATGATCTATACTGATCCCCATGAGTACGGTACCCGTTTTTTGCGGTAAGGACTGCGGAGGCAACGCGTGTCCGCTTTTGGCTACGATAGAGGGCGGAAAGGTAATCCGCGTGGCAAACAACCCCGCAGGAGGGAAATACCTTACCGGTTGCAGCCGGGGCTATAACCTGCCCTTGGAGTTGTACGCCCCGAAGCGGCTTTTAAAGCCCCTAGTGCGCGTGGGTGATCGCGGGTCGGGACAGTTCCGCGAAGCCGGTTGGGATGAGGCGCTCGGTACAATCGCCGATCGCTTGCGGGATACCCAGGCAAAACACGGGGCAGGGGCAGTCCTCAACCTGGGAAGTGCCGGCCAGACCAGCGCCCTCCATTGTACTCAGGATCTACTCTCCCGTTTCCTCAACCTTTCGGGGGGCGTCACGGTCCTGGAGAGCAATTACAGCAACGGGGCTGCGCGTTTTTCCCTCCCCTACGTATTCGGAAAGGAATGGTCCCGCTCCGGTTTCGATGCCGCCACCATGCGCCATTCAAAAATGATAATCCTCTGGGGCGCCAACGTTTTGGAAGCCCGCCTGGGTACGGATGTGGATAGGCACTTGCTTGAAGCGAGGGAACGCGGTGCCAGGATCGTTGCCATCGACCCACGACGCACGGATACGATCAAGCGGCTTGAAGCCCAATGGGTGCCCTGCCGCCCCGGAACCGACACGGCCTTGATGCTCGCCGTCCTGTACGTGCTCTTCACCGAAGATCTGGCCGATCGGCCGTTCATGGATACATATGCCGTGGGCTTCGACAGACTCGAAGCGTATGTGCTGGGGAAAACCGACGGAAAACCAAAGACTCCCCGCTGGGCTGCGGACCTTTGCGGAACCGATGAAAAGGTTATCTTGGGATTTGCCCAGGACTATGCAAGCGCCAAACCGGCGCTCCTTTTTCCAGGCTATTCCATCCAGAGGGTGTATGCCGGCGAGGATGCAAACCGTCTGGCTGTAGCCCTCCAGGTTGTCACGGGCAACCTAGGGCAAGCCGGTGGTTCATCCGGCTCGCTCAACAACCGCCTGGATAAGCCCAGGGTTGGAACCCTTCCCATACCCCACATGCCGGGCCAGGCCAGCGCTCCCGTCGTGCGATGGCCAGACCTGATTCTGGAAGGCCGTGCCGGTGGTTATCAGTCGGACATCCACGCCATCTATGCGGTCGGTAGCAATTACCTCAACCAAGGCGCCGATATCGGAAAAAATATCGCGGCTTTCCTGAAGACGGATTTCACGGTTTGCCACGAACTGTTCATGACCCCCACCGCGCGTTACTGCGACGTAGTCCTGCCAGCAGCCCACAGCCTTGAGAAGTCGGACATCGGCATCCCCTGGAGCGGCAATTTCCTAAGCTACAAGTCCCGCGCCGTCCAACCGGCTGGCATGGCGCGCACTGATTACGATATTTTCTCCGAGCTTGCAGGCCGCATGGGATTTGGCCCTACCTTTACCGAAGGGCGGGACGAGCAGGCCTGGCTCAAGCTGTTTCTTGAACAGTCCGAGGTGGAGGATGCCGGGGCTTTCCGCGACTCCGGCGTGTATTTCGGCAAGGAACAGGAACGGGTAGGCCTTGCCGATTTCATCGCCGATCCGACAGGACGTCCGCTTTCCACCCCATCAGGCAAGATCGAGATCGCCAGCGGCAAGTATGAAACCGATACAGGTTTTCCCGCCATCCCCGTCAGGCAGGAAGCACCACAGGATGAACGATATCCGCTGTCTCTCATAACGCCCAAATCGAAGCACCGCACGCATTCCCAAGGTGCGGGCATAGAGGAAATACGCCGCCGTGCCGCCCACGCCTTGACCCTGCACCCTTCCGATGCCGCTTCCCGGGCAATCGGTGACGGCGAGCTTGCCCGGGCTTTCAACGATCAGGGGAGCATGCGCATCACCGTCCGCCTGGACCCGGATTTGATGCCCGGTGTCGCCTGTCTGCCCGAAGGCGTCTGGTTTGAAATGGACGCGATGGGAGAGGACCTGGCCGGATCTCCAAACGTGTTGACGTCAACCGAAGGAACAAGACCCGGTATTGCCAACATCATGCACGGCGTCGGCATCCAGGTAGAACCCATCCCGCAGGCTCCAAGTGATAGCCGGTGATGGAAAGGGCTGAGAAGCAGAACGCTAACGGGAGACTGAAGAACTGTCTGGCTGCTGCCCCACCCGGCAGTCCGCACACAAGCCCGTAAAGTACAGGACGTGCCGGCGCACTGAGACGTTCTGGTCGGCCTCAAACTTCTCCACCAACTGCGAAACCGTGCACGCCCCAATCGCGATGAAGCGATGGCAGGCTTCGCAATGGAACCAGTGCCGGTGAGGAATTTCCCCGGTACCATCGCCCCGGATGGCCGAATAATAACGTTCGGTTCCATGCTCCTCACAGTGGAGGACGAAAGATTCGGCGAAACCCTCATCTTCCAAAAAATGGAGGGTACGGTATACCGTCGCCTGGTCGCAGAGTTCGCCGATGCGTAACAGGACAGCAGACGCGGATAGGGGTTCCGGCGCTTCCGCCAATGCCGCCAACGTGGCCTTTCGGGCTTTGGTCATAGGGTCTCCGGGCTTTCGGCCGGGCAGGGGTCACGCCGTCTACGGCTGACCGACAGCACCTTGAAAGCGGCGAACACCAGGAAAACACCTCCGGCCAATACCACAACCATGGCTCCCACGGGGAGGTCGAAGGTCCACCCAAGCGCCAGCCCACCTACGGAAAAGAGGGTGGAAAAAAGCCAGGCAAAAATCATCATCCCCGCCAGGTTCCTCGCAAAATATCCGGCTGTTCCCGCAGGCAGGGTGAGCATGGCGATGACCATGACTATCCCCACGAAGGTCTGTAAAAGGACAACCGCAACCGCGGTGACTCCCAACAGGATGAGGAATACCACATCCGTCCGCACGCCGCGCACCTTGGCAAATTCATCGTCAAAGGCCGAGGCCTCCAACTGGGGGTAGAAACGCCAGACCAAGAGCAGGACGACCAGGTCCAGTACAGCCAGCAGGGCTAGGTCCTTGCCGGAAATGAGCAGGATGTTGCCGAACAGGTAGCTGGCCGGATCGGTATAGCCCGGGGTCTTGGCCAAAAACAGCACGCCAATGCTCATGCCGATTGCCCAGATGGCGTTTATCACCGTATCTTCCCGTTGTTTGGCCTTGAGAGACACAAGCCCGATAATGACCGCGGCGATAAGGGCGAAGACGATGGCGCCGACTATGGGGGGCAAACCAGGAATGACTCCGGTGGTAGCCAGGAATAGGGCCATTCCTATGCCGCCCAGGACAGCGTGGGAAATGGCACCAGCCAAGCCCGCTATCCTCTTGACGGTGACGATGGAGCCAAGCACGCCGAAGAGTACCGAGGACAGGATCCCCGCAAATAGCGCATTGCGTAAGAAAGGGAGAGCAGGGTTGAACAGGGCCTCGAAAAAACCGCTCATAGCTTGTTCCCTTCCGCAGGCGTGCCTTGATCCACTGATATTTCCGCCTTGTCGGCGCAGCAGTTGTCGTCGGAGAGCTCCACATCGTGAAGGACTTTCAGGACCGCTCCCCCAAACAGATCGGGCGGAGCGTTTTCCGCGGGTTCGGCCTTGTGCTGCACCACCATCCGGCCCTTGCCCGGCGCGGATCGGTCACCGACGCAAAGAACCCGGTCGGTCAGGGCGGAAACGAAACCCGTATCATGGGTTACAATGAAAATGGTAGTTTTACCCTTGAGCCCATTCAGGGTCTTGAAGAGCCGGGCTTCGCTTTCGGCATCCATATTTGCAGTTGGCTCGTCCAATAAAAGCAGGCTGGGTTGTGCCGCCAAGGCCCGGGCTACCAGAACACGACGACGCTGTCCACCGGACAACGCGGAATAAGACCGCGAAGCCAGATCGGCTATTTCAGCCTGCTCCATGGCAAGACTCACCGCCTTGTCGTCCTCTGCCGTATATCGTCTGGATACCGAACGCAAGCGTCCCATACGCACTACTTCCCGCACGGAAATGGGGAAGGTAGGGTCATAGCTCGCATGCTGGGGGACATACCCTATGCGGTCACGGGCAGATGCCGGTGTTCCATGCAGGATCTCGACCGTGCCACAGCCAGGCCGCTCCAGACCCAGCATCAATTTGATCACCGTCGACTTGCCTGCCCCATTAGGTCCCACAAGGGCGACGAATTCCCCCTCATGGATATGGAAGGAGGCATTCTCCAGGACAGGAACGTCTTCATACGAAAAAGATACCCCCCGGAACCGCAAAGCTGTATGGTGCCGGATATCATCTGTCTTCATTTGTTCCATGTCCTGGGACCACCCTTCAGTTCATTGTAGCTACCGCGAGGCTTTTTTCAAGGCTTCGCCCATCACCTTGATATTTGCCAGCCAATCCTCGGCCAGCGGATCCAAGGGAGCGACTGTCGCTCCGACGGCGTTGGCCACTGTCTTTGCCGCATTTACGGGGAATTGGGACTGGACGAAAATGACCTTGGCATCATCCGCCTTCGCCTCTTCGATGAGGGCGGCCAGGGCTTTGGCCGTGGGCTCCTTTCCACCTGTCTCAACCGCTTCCTGAACAATACCAAATTCGTCCAAGAAATAGCCAAAAGCCGGATGGAAAACGAAAACAGGCTTCCCTTTCAGAGGAGACAGAATCGGTATCAAGGCGTCGAATTCACGATCAATATCCGCGATAAGCGATTGGTGGTTGGCTTCGAAGATGGCAGTGTTTTCCGGAGCCACTGCGGACAGGGTCTTGAATACATGGTCGGCGAAAATCTTGGCGGGTTTCCGCCCCAACCAGGTATGCCTGTCGATCTCCATCCCATGTACCTCGCCTTCCTCGTGCTCCTCTCCCTCATGCCCATGGGCTTCCATGGACCTGAATTCGACTCCATCTGTACCATCTACCATGGTCAAGGCCGGGAATATGGAGGCGATTTTAGGTTTGAACGCGATCTCGAAGTCGGTTCCGGATAGCAACCAGGCCTTCGCGCTACTCAATTCCTCCATTTGCCGAGGACTTGGTTCGTAGGAATGGGGATCCTGACCAGGACCTACCAATACCAAGGTACTGATAAGTTCCCCTCCGATCCGCCGGACAAAATACGCGTGGGGAAGGATACTGACGGCTATTTTTGGCTTTGTGGCGGTCTTCCCCGCGTCGGCTGCAATCCGATCCTTTGAACCCCCAGCAAAAGCCAAGCTGGCTGGTAGAAGAAGACAAAGAACCGGAATGATGACATGAACACGTTTCACATGAACCTCCTGCGAATGATTCGCAAAATATACATACATCCCTCACTATTTGCAAGTGATTTGCAAATAGTGTTTGTTTTGATCCGTCGGAGACACATCAAATCATCAATGTGTATCTTATTGACGCATCTGATAGTATCAATAAGACACACATGCTTCCATTCGACCCGACATTAGCTTGCGTACCGCATAAGCAGGAACCTTCGGAATCAAAATAAGCGCAACAGTGCCAACCGAAGCCATCCCAAAAACCCATCCCTGGCCCTCCGGAAGCTCAGGATGGTTCATAGTGGCATTTATATGCCTGCCCACCAGTCTGGAAGTTACTTGGCATGATTCATGCATATATATAAATAGCAAATCAAATCCGAGAGGAGGCACTATATGAACCTGATCAGATGGAACCGTGACCTGGACCTGGAAGCAGCCCAGAACGAGCTGGAACGCTTCTTCGACCTGGGCTGGGACAACGCGGGCCTTTTCGACCGCTCCCTGTCACCCGCAGCCGACCTGCTGGAAACCACCGATGGCTTTAGCCTGTACGTGGATCTGCCCGGCGTAGACAAGAAAGATCTGGAGCTCAATGTCGAGAACAACGTGCTGTCGCTGAAGGGCGAAAAGAAGGAAGTGCAGGAAGGCAAACGCTTCTTCCGCAAGGAAACCTGGGCCGGCTCTTTCCGCCGCACCATATCCCTGCCACAAGCCGCCGACCCCGCAAAGGTCCAGGCTGAACTCAAGGACGGCGTGCTAACCGTCACCATAGGCAAGCGGGAAGAACTCAAGCCCCGCCAGATCGCCGTGAACGTGCACTGATAAAGGAGGGATGCCATGAACGAGCTTGAGAAGAAGATGGAGAACAATCTGCCTGTCGTGCAGGCTCCTTGCAGCATCTGCGAAGAAGACGGGAAGATACGACTACGGGTAGAGATGCCCGGTGTGTCCAAGGAAAGTGTCGAAGTGAGTGTCGAGAAGAACGAGCTTGCGATTTCCGGCAAGGTGGAGGCTTGGGAAAGCGCCGGCACCTACCTGTTGCGCGAAAGGCGCCATGGTGAGTTCCGCAAACGCTTCATCATTGATGACACCATAGACCGCGACAAGATCGAGGCCACCGTCGTGAACGGGGTACTCACCCTTACCCTGAATACGAAAGAAGCTGCCAAGCCTAAAAAGATAGAGATAAAGTAAGTTACTATCGCCATCGCACATCAAAGGGGCTGTCCAAGGTTACGGGCAGCCCCTTGTTTTTTACCCGAAGCAACTGCATCATGTACTTGAATGAGTACATGCGAGGTGAGGGAAGATGCAAACGACCAATGTGAATCGGTACAGGCAGAACTTGGCAGCCCTGCACAGGGCTGTACTGCAAAAC
>CAXNJE010000168.1:0-7135 GCA_964202565.1 Breznakiellaceae bacterium
AGCTTGGCTTTGGCTTCTTTCCTGGCACCCTGGAGTCCTGTGGCTCCTACAGCGGCGCAACAGGTGGCGTAGAACTTGATTTTTGGTTCGGTACCGCTGGGTCGGGCGCTCACCACGGTTCCTTCGGCAAGGTAGAACTGGAGTACGTCGCTCTTGGGGAGGTCCACCTTCTCGCTGCGGCCTGGAGTGGCCGGGAAAATGGTTTTGGAAAGTAGGAGATCCCTGACGGAGACCACTTCGATGCCGCCAAGTTTTCGCGGCGGGTTCTTGCGGTACTCGTCCATTATGCCCTTCATGATGGCTCCGCCGGAGGCTCCCTGGAAATACTTGGAGATGCCAATCTCTTCCCAATAGCCGTGTTCCCGGTATAGGTCGTCCAACCTGTCCAAGAGGCTCTTGCCCTTGGAACGCCAGTAGAGGGTCATCTCGGCGGTCATGGCGGCGGCGGAGATGCCGTCCTTGTCGCGCACCTCGTTCTCCACCAGATAACCGTAGCTTTCCTCGGTTCCGAAAACGACTGTGCGCCCGGACCCATCGGTCTCGCTTTGGGCCATGACCGCGGCTATCCATTTGAAACCCGTCAGGCATTCAAGGCACTCGGCGCCGTAGGCTTCTGCTATGCGCTTCTGCATGCCCGTGGTGACGATGGAATTAACCATGACCGGTTTCTTTGGCATTTTGTTCAATTCTTTTAAGGACAGGAAAATATAATCCGCCAGCAGGCTACCCAGCTGGTTGCCGGTAACCAGGGCGAAACCCGGTTTGCCCTCCGCGTCGGTGGATCCGTCGGGGACGGCGATGCCTATGCGGTCCGCGTCGGGATCGGTGGCCATGACCACGTCGGCCTTGACCTTCTTGCCCAGTTCCACGGCCATTTTCAGTGCGGCGGCTTCCTCGGGGTTGGGGAAAGCTACGGTGGGGAATTCCCCGTTTCCGTCCCTCTGTTCGGGTACGGTGATCACTTCCAGGCCCAGGCTGCCCAGCACGCCTTCGACATGGCGGGCACCGGTACCGTGGAGCGGCGTGTAGACGATTTTGACTTCCTTGGCCTTCTGCTTGATGAGCTCGGGCCTGAAAAGCCGGGACCGCACCATGTCGGCGTAGGGAACGTCGATTTCCTTGTCGATGATCACCAGCATGCCCGCGGCAAGGGCTTTCTCGCGGGTCATGGAGGCGATTTCCCTCACCGCATTCACCTCGTCGATTATTCCGGTGTCGTGGGGCTCGATGACCTGGGCTCCGTCACCCCAGTAGGCCTTGTACCCGTTGTATTGGGGTGGATTGTGGCTGGCGGTGACGACTATGCCGGTGTCGCAACCCAGATGGCGTATGGCGAAGGAAAGTTCCGGCGTGGGCCTGAGGGAGCTGAAAAGGTAGGTTTTGATGCCGTTGGCGGCAAGCACCAGGGCGGCGGATTCGGAGAAAGCGTCCGAATAGCGGCGGCTGTCAAAGGCTATGGCGGCGGAAAGTTGCTTGCCGGAAGCCTTTTTTGCGGCCAAAGCCTTGTTCAGGTAGGTGGCCAAGCCCTGGGTGGCGCGTTTGACCACATACGCGTTCATGCGGTTGTACCCGCCGCCAATCACACCACGAAGCCCGCCGGTCCCGAATTCCAGGTCCCTGTAGAAGCGGTCCTCCAGTTCCTTCCAGTCCTCTGCGGCGAGCAGTTTTTCTGCCTCGCTCCGGAAACCTGCGTCCTCTTCCTTGCCTATATAGTCTTTCGCCCGTTCCCGTATTGAATTATGGTCCATTTCAGCCTCCGGATCAGGTTTTGCTTTATTCTGGGAAAGTATAGTCCATGAGCCGAAGCGGGGGCAAGCTCGCGAGCCCGACAGGCTCCATCATTCTTTCCAGGTTTCTGCGACGCCCTCGCACAGTCCTATGGCCTCCATCACCCAATCGTCGGGGTTGGCGCTGATCTGGTTGGCGGCTTTGATCACTGCTTCGGACTTTTCCAGGGGGATGTGCAGGAAAAGCGAACAGGAACCGGTATTCCCGAACAGGAAGTCCCGCAGGGGGTGCAGGGTTTCCTCATTTTCGGCAGCACCGGGGCGCAGGCGTACGTGTATTTCACGGTAGGCCTTTTCGGCCAGGTCATCGGGGTTAAGGATATTTTCCACAATGAAGCTGGGCTTTTCACGGCTGTTGTCCATTTTACCCCGTAATGCGACGATGTCGTCCACCTTCAGGCGTTCCCGGCTCTTTTCCCAGATGTCGGAAAAGAACACCAAATCTATATCGCCCTTGTAGTCGCCCAGGGAGCCGAAGCCCATCCACTTGCCATTTTTCGTCTGGTAGGGGCGCAGGGATTTTATGATGCCCACCAGTACGTACTCCTTCTCGGCGGTGGCCCGTTCAGGGTGGGAGAGGTCCAGGCTGACCGAGCGTTCCCAGGCCAGCTTGTACTTGTCCATGGGGTGGCCGGAAAAATAAAAGCCTATAAGCTCCTTTTCCACCCGCAGGCGTTCGGCCTGATCCCAGTCGGGCAGGGGGTCGAATTGGAAGTCGGGGAAGTCCTTCTCTCCCGATTCCTCGAACAGGCTGGACTGGCCGAATTTCTTGTCTTCCTTCTTGTTCTGGGCGTATTCGAAGGCCCGGTCCACGTTGCCCAGCAGGGTCGCCCGGTTGGTGCCGAATTGGTCGAAGGCACCGGTCTGTACCAGGGTTTCCACCACCTTGCGGCTTACGGCGCGCAGATCCACCCGTTCCAGGAATTCCATGAAGCCCGTGTATATGCCCTCCTCCTTACGGCGGCCTACTATCTCGTCCACAGCGTTGGAGCCCAGCCCCTTTATGCCCATGAGTCCGTAGACGATGCGACCATCGGCGACGGTGAAGTACTTCTCGGACCTGTTGACGTCTGGCGGGTCTATGGCAAGGCCCATCTTGCGGGCCTCGTCCATGTATTCGGGGAGCTTGTCGGTACTGGAGATTTCGTTGGTGAGGTTGGCGGCCATGAATTCCGCGGGGAAATTGGCCTTGAGGTAGGCAGTACGGTAGGCCACCACCGAATAGGCGGCGGCGTGGCTCTTGTTGAAACCGTACCCGGCAAAGGGTACCAGAATCTCGAAAATGCGGTCCGCGTCGGTTTCCCTGAAGCCCTTGGTCTTGGCGCCTTCTATGAAGCGGGCCTTTTCCTTGGCCATGACGTCGACCTTTTTCTTGGACATGGCGCGTCGCAGCAGGTCCGCCTGCCCCAGGCTGTAGCCGCCTATGATCTGGGCAACCTGCATGACCTGTTCCTGGTAGACGATGACGCCGTAGGTCTCTTCCAGGATGGCCTTAAGCGACGGATCGGGGTATTCGATGGGCTGCCGGCCCCACTTGGACTCGACGAACTGGGGAATATAGGCCATGGGACCGGGGCGGTAGAGGGCGTTCAGGGCGATAAGGTCTTCTATCTTGGTGGGCTTGGCCTGTTTCAGGATGTTCTGCATGCCCTGGGACTCAAACTGGAAAATGCAGGTGCTTTTTCCCTCGCCCAAAAGCTTGTAGGTGGCTGGATCTTCCTCGCTCACCGTGTCGGCGTCGAACTTTGCCCATTCACCGCCCCGTTTCCTGATAAGATTCTGGGTGTTGTTGATGAGGGTGAGCGTCTTGAGACCCAGGAAGTCCATCTTCACCAGGCCGCAATCCTCGATCAGGTCCATGGTGAACTGGCTGGCGATACCGCCGGTCTTGGCGTCCCGGTACAGGGGGACGTAGTCGGTCAGGGCCGTCTTGCCTATGACTATGCCCGCGGCGTGGAAGCTGGTGTGGCGGTTCTTGTTTTCCAGTTTTTTCGCGATGGCGAATAGTTCCGCATATTTTGGATCCTCTGCGAGTTCCCGCAGGCGGCTCTCGTCCTCGAAGGCTTTTTTCAGCGTCATCTTGGGGTCTTCGGGGATGAGCTTTGCTATCATGTTCGACTCGTCCAGCGGAATATCCAGGGCTCGGGCGACGTCCTTTATGACCGCCTTGGATTTGAGGGTACCAAAAGTGATGATCTGACCAACCCGGTCTTCGCCGTATTTTTGCGTCACGTAGTCTATGACCTCGTTGCGGCGTTCATAGCAGAAGTCGACATCGAAGTCGGGCATGGACACCCGCTCGGGGTTAAGGAAGCGCTCGAAGAGCAGGTTGTACTTGAGGGGATCTATGTCGGTGATGCGCAGGGCGTAGGCGACTATGGAACCGGCTCCCGAACCGCGGCCCGGTCCTACGGGGATACCCTTTTCCTTTGCCCAATTGATGAAGTCCGCCACGATGAGGAAATAGCCGGTAAAATCCATCTTGATGATGACGTCCAGCTCGAAATCAGCCCGTTCCCTGATCTGGGGACCGGCCTTGGGGTAGCGGCGGGTCAGGCCTTCGTAGGTGAGGTGGCGCATGTAGGCCGCAGTATCGGCAAAGCCTTCGGGCAGGTCGAATTCCGGCAGCAGTGGGCCGGGTTGGGGGATTACCACCGCGCAGCGCTCGGCTATGCGTACCGTGTTCAGCAGGGCTTCCGGGCAGTTCGGGAAGGCCACCGCCATTTCGTCGGCGCTTTTCAGGTAGAACTGGTCGTTCTCGAAGCGCATGCGGCCGGTTTCGTCGCGCTTGCGGTTGGTACCTATGCACAGCAGTATGTCCTGGGCGACGAAGTCGTCGGGGTCGGCGTAGTGCAGGTCGTTTGTGGCGACCAGGGGAATCCCGGTTTTTCTGGAGAGCTCGATGAGTACGGGGTTAACCTTTTTTTGGTCCGGCAGGCCGTGGTCCTGCAGTTCGAGGTAGAAATTGCCGTCCCCCAGGATGTCGCGGAAACGCCGCGCCCGAAGTTCGGCCTCCTTTACCTTGCCCGCCAGGATGAGGCTGGGGATCTCTCCGCCCAGGCAGGCCGTCATGGCGATAAGGTCCTTCGAATGGCGGACCAGGCTTTCCTCGTCGATGCGCGGCCTGTAGTAGAAACCCTCGGTATAGGAGAGGGAGGAGAGTTTTATCAGGTTGCGGTAGCCGGTTTCGCTGGTCGCCAACAGGACAAGGTGGTAATTCTTGCCGCCCTTCTCGTTGCCGGTCTTGTCGAAACGGGAATTGGGGGCCATGTAGAATTCGCTGCCGATTATGGGGTTGATCCCCGCTGCCTTGCACTCCTTGAAAAATTTGAGCACCCCGAACATGTTGCCGTGGTCCGTAATGGCCAGGTGCCTCATCCCCAGGTTCTTGGCTTTCGCCACCAGGGTCGATATGGATGACGCGCCATCGAGCAGGGAATAATCGGAGTGGACGTGGAGGTGGACGAATTCGTTCATGATACGGCGAATACTAGCCTAAGGGTTTGAAGCGGGCAAGGGTATGGTGTCGGAATTATACGGCGAAGTAGTCCCAAGAGGTGGATTCGGGCGGATCCTTGGTTTCGCACAAAGGATTTCTTTTCTATTTTTGTTTATGGTTTTCGCTAAAATTGTTTTTAATTTTCGTAACCTGATTCCGGGTGTGTTGTTGTCCTTGATATAACGGGGCTTATTAACAGTCCCACCAACTTGGATAATTTTCAAGCCGCCGTATCCGGTCTCCTCCTTCCGGGTGCGGCGGTTTTTTTATTTCTGTCCAAGATTCGTATTAAAGGTATTCGTATATATATGCATTCCATGGCGCATAATATTGCATAAAGATTGAATATTCTGTATATTCCAGCTGATTCTCTCTATTAAGGAGCCGCAATGGGCGACCACCAACCGGCCGAAACGGGTAATTCGTTGCCCGGACTGTACCGCCGTCAAGACGAGCACGATTCCTGCGGGATCGGTTTCGTCGCCGATATCAAGGGCAGGAAATCCCACGGGATCCTGAATCGCGGTCTGGAAGTACTTGAACGCATGGAACATCGCGGTGCCGAAAGCGCCGACAACAAGACCGGCGACGGCGCCGGGGTGCTGCTTCAGATACCCCATACCTTTTATTCCGAACTGGTTCCAGGCTTGCCCCAGGCGGGCGAATATGGCGCCGGTCTGGTTTTCCTGCCAGGCAAGCAATCCAAGGGTTCTCCCGAAGCGATAATGAAGGTACTGGAAACCTTGGCTGCAAGCTCCGGACTCGCGGTTGTGGCCTGGCGTGACGTCCCCACCGATCCTTCAGTAATCGGCAGCATCGCGCGCAAGGCCGAGCCCTCGGTCAAACAGGTTTTCCTGGCAGTAAAGGGCGGCTCCGCCGGATCGGTTGTCACGTCATCATCCGCGGCCCCATCAGTAGGCGTCACCTCAGGGGCCTTAGTCACCGCTCCTTCGGCCATCGAAAAACGACTGTTCATTTTCCGCAAGCGCCTGGAAAAGGCCATCCGTGAGGGTTCCTTTGCCGGAAAGGGTGACTTCTATCTTCCCTCGCTCTCGTCGCGCACCATGATCTACAAGGGCATGCTCATGTCCAGCCAGCTTCGCACCTACTTTACGGAACTTTCGGACCCGAGGCTGGAGACCGCCGTTGCTTTGGTCCATTCCCGCTTCAGCACGAACACCTTTCCCGCCTGGTCCCTGGCCCAGCCCTTCCGCATGGTGGCCCATAACGGCGAGATAAACACCATAAAGGGTAACCGCTACTGGATGGCCGCCCGGGAAGCCCTTTTTGCGTCCTCCGAATTCGGCGAGGAGATCCAGGATATCCTGCCCGTCATCGAGCCTGAAAAGAGCGATTCAGCCAGCTTCGACAACGCCCTGGAACTATTGGTAATGTCCGGGCGCAGCCTGCCCCACGCTCTCATGATGCTCATCCCCGAATCCTGGAACGACAAGAATCCCATTCCCCAGGAGCTTAAAAGCTTCTACGAATACCACGCCTGCGTCATGGAACCCTGGGACGGCCCGGCCTCCATGGTGTTCTGCGACGGACGCTATGTAGGCGGCACACTGGACAGGAACGGCCTGCGACCCTCGCGCTATACCGTCACCGACAAGGACCTGATAGTGATGGCGTCCGAGACGGGTGTCCAGGATTTCGAGAGCGAGGAAATCTCCTTCAAGGGCCGCCTGATGCCAGGGAAGCTCCTTCTGGTGGATCTGGAAGAGGGGCGCATCATCCCCGACGCCGAAGTAAAGAGCCAGGTGTGCCGGCGCAGACCCTATGCAGCCTGGGTCAGGAAGAATGTCGTTCCGCTGGAAAGCCTCCCGCCCGTCCCCGAACAGCTGCA
>CAXNJE010000169.1:0-7130 GCA_964202565.1 Breznakiellaceae bacterium
ACCGTTGCTCCCTACCGCGCGATCGGCATGCTGGGTCCGGCGCTCGTGGCCGCCATCGCCTTGTTCGCCCTTGTCGCCGTGGCTGGAAAGGCGCGGAAACGGCGCTTGCGCGGAGCAACCGGCAACCTGGGCACCTGGGATTGCGGCTATGCGGAACCGACCGCCCGCATGCAGTACACGTCCTCATCCTTCGGACGTTCCATCGTCACCCTGTTCAAATACCTGCTGTACCCTAAAAAACTGCATCCCGACGTTCGCGGTGCCTTTCCCAAGCTTTCGCACCACGACGACGAGGTTCCGGATACGGTTTCCGAACGCATCGTGGCTCCCGCACTAGCCTACGTCGAACGGATCCTGCCCAGGACACGGTGGCTGCAGCAGGGACAGACCCACCACTACATCCTGTACATGCTCGTCATCCTGTTCGTCCTTCTCGCTGTCGGAGGGGTCCTATGATTGATACGCTCATCCATATCGCCTTGCTTCTGCTCCTGCCGCCCCTGCTGCTCGGCGTCATCAACAAGACCAAGGCCTGGTTCGGCGGAAGGCTGGGAGCTCCCTTCCTGCAACCCTACCGGGACCTGCTCAAGCTGTTCCGCAAGGGGTATGTGCTGAGCGACAGTACCACCTGGATTTTCCGCGCCGGACCCGTGGTCACCCTGGTCGCGACCGCGGCGGCGGGGCTGTTCATCCCACTGGGCCGCTTCGCCTCACCCCTCTCCTTCACCGGAGACCTGATCCTGTTTGCCTACCTGTTCGCCCTTGGCCGCTTCTTCACCACCGCCGCGGCGCTGGACACCGGTTCCGCCTTCGAGGGCATGGGCGCGTCCCGGGAAGTCACCTTCGCGGTGCTTTCGGAACCCGCGCTCTTTTTCGCCTACCTGACCCTCGCCAAGGTGTCCGGTTCCCTGTCCCTGACGGGCATGCTCCACGGCTACGCGGGGGGTTTCAGCGTGGGAACCGTCGCTCCACTGGTGCTCACCGCGATCGGGCTTTTCATCGTGATGCTGGCGGAAACCTGCCGCGTGCCGGTGGACGACCCGAACACCCACCTGGAGCTGACCATGATCCACGAGGTGATGGTGCTGGACCATTCGGGCCCCCTGCTCGGCACGGCCCTGTACGCGGCGGCCATGAAGCTCTTCGTGCTCGGCGCCTTTCTCCTGCACGTCATCGCCCCCTTCGGGACAGGAAAGGCCTGGCTCGACTGGCCGCTTTTTGTGGCCGAAATGCTTGCCCTCGCGGTCGCCATCGGCGTGCTGGAATCCATTGTAGCCCGCCTGCGGATGCGCCGCGTCTCGTATCTTCTGGTGAGCGCGCTGCTCTTCTGCGGTTCAGCTTTCATCCTTCTGGTGAGGTTTTGACGATGACGGACATACTCAACGCCGTTTTGGTTCTGGTCCTCGTGATGAACCTGTTCGCCCTTGGGACGAGCCGGCTGGCGGCGGTCATCAAGCTGGTCGGCTTCCAGGGTGCCCTGCTGGGCATCGTGCCTCTTCTGGCCCACGAGCACCCCGGCCTGGCCTCGTATCTGGCCGCAGCCACCGCAGTGGTCCTGAAAGGTTTCGTAATCCCCGCCATCATGATGCGCGCCCTCCGTGCCGCCGATATCAAGCGGGAAATTGAACCGCTCATTGGCTTCATGCCCTCCATCATCCTGGGTGCCGCAGCGACGGCATTTGCCCTCGTGCTCACCGGCGGGCTCACCCCGGCTGCCCGGGAGGCTACCTCCCTCATAATCCCCGCCTCGATCGCAACCGTGCTGGTAGGCTTCATCCTGCTTACCACCCGTTTCAAGGCGATTTCCCAGGTAGTAGGCTATCTGGTGCTGGAGAACGGCATCTTCATCTTCGGCGTCCTCCTGGTGGAGGCTATCCCCCTGGTCGTGGAGATGGGCGTCCTTCTGGACCTCTTTGTCGGTATCTTCGTCATCTCCATCATAACCAACCACATCAACCAGGCCTTCGCGTCACTGGATACACGCCGGCTCGACGCGCTGAAGGAGTGAGCATGGCGTACGCGTTGTTCGTCTTTCCTTTCGTCATGGCAGCCCTCGCCGCCCTGCTTCCTTCAAACCGCTTCCGGCCCTGGTTGCTTCCGTTAACCGGGACTGTCCATGCCGCGATAACGCTCTGGGCCATCTGGGGCCCCGGTCTGGAAACCGGAACCAGCGTCCTCCTTTTGGATCCGCTGGGGAAAATCGTCGCCCTCGTCATAGGAACGCTCTTCCTCTTCTGTTCCTTTTACGCGGTGGGCTATCTGCGTATACGCAATGAGCGGGACAACCGGGTATTCGTCTCCTGCCTATTGGCGTTTCTGGGCCTGACCACCCTCGTGGCCTGGTCGAACCACCTGGGCCTCACCTGGGTCGCGATCGAGGGTACGACCCTCGCGACGGCGCCGCTCATCTACTTCAACCGAACCAAGCGCAGCATCGAGGCCACCTGGAAATACCTGCTTGTCGGTTCTGTCGGCATAGCGCTGGCCTTGTTCGGCACCTTCTTCCTGGCCTATGCGCTTTTGCACGAGGGCATCACTCCCACCCTGGATTTCGCCGAGTTGCGGCATCTGGCACCCGGACTGTCCAAGCCCTGGCTCCGCGCCGCCTTCGTGTTGCTACTGATAGGTTACGGCACCAAGATGGGCCTGGCGCCCATGCAGACCTGGAAACCCGACGCCTACGGCGAGGCCCCCGGTGTGGTCGGTGCGATCCTGGCCGGCGGCGTCACCAGTTGCGCCTTCCTCGCCTTCCTGCGGGTCTACGCCGTGGTTACCGCTTCGGGTGAGGGCGCCTACGCCTCCCGGTTGTTGTTGTTCATGGGCATCCTGTCCATGGCCGTGGCCGGGCTGTTCATGCTCGGCCAAAAGGACTTCAAGCGCATGCTGGCCTACTCCAGCGTCGAGCACATGGGCATACTCATGGTGGGACTCGGGATAGGCAGGGCCGCCCTGTTCGGCACGCTTTTCCACGTGATGACCAACGCGTCCACCAAGGGCGTACTCTTCCTGGCTGCAGGCAACATCCACCGCGTGTACGGCGGCAAGACCACCGACGAGGTCCGGGGCGCCCTCCGCCGCCTGCCGGTTTCCGGCGTGCTTTTCCTCGCGGGCTTCATCGCCATTACCGGCTCCCCGCCCTTTGGCCCCTTCTTCAGCGAATTCTCCATCCTAACCGGTGCCTTCGCCTCAGGCAGGTTCCTCACCGCCGGGCTTTTCCTGGTATTCCTGTTGGTGGTGTTCATCGGGATGGGCAAGACTAGTCTGAAGATAGTCCAGGGTGAGATGCCCCACGGAGCCGTACCGTACCGTGAGACTGCCCTCACCATCCTGCCCATCTTCGCCTTCATGGCCATGTCCCTCACGCTGGGTCTATACCTGCCTCCACCGCTCCGTAACTTGATACAGGACGCGGTCCGCTTCCTGGAGGTTCGCCCATGAGCTTTTCCATTGCGGATTTCGCCCCTATGACCAACGGTTCGAGCCTGCCGTTGCGGGACATCCCGATCCTGCCCGTACGGGATTTTACGGGTGCCCTGGTTGAGGGTATTGCTGGTGGTCTGCGGATCTCGTCCTATTTCGGCGTCCCGGGCATCCCATCAGACAATAGCGGCGCGATCAGCCTGTACGCGCTGCTCGCAGACGACGGACGGAACAGGTTGCTCATAGCCCGAACCAGAGTGGAAGGTGATTCCTTCCCTTCCATCGCCGAAGCCTGCCCGCAGGCCCAGCTTTTCGAGCGGGAGATTGCCGAGCAGTTCGGGCTGATACCCACCGGCCACCCCTGGTTCAAACCAGTGAGGTACGTCCGGTCCTGGACGGGTAGGGACGCGTGGGGAAGGTCGCCTGATTCACCAATCATGCCCGCTGTCGGGGACTTCTACCGCGTGGAAGGCGAGCAGGTGCATGAGGTGGCCGTGGGGCCGGTGCACGCCGGTGTTATCGAGCCTGGCCATTTCCGCTTCCAGTGCCACGGCGAGCAGGTCTTCCACTTGGAGATCGCCCTGGGTTACCAGCATCGAGGCATCGAACGCTCGCTGGTCGGAGGACCTGACAGGCGCTCGCTCCATTATTGCGAAACCCTGGCTGGTGACTCGACCATCGCCCACGGAACTTCCTACTGCCAGGCCGTCGAGGCCCTTTCTACTTGCCGGACGCCCGCCCGGGCCCAGGCCCTCCGCGGCATAGCGTTGGAACTGGAACGTCTTGCGAACCATGTGGGCGATCTGGGCGCACTTTCCGGTGACGTCGCCTACCTGCCCACAGCAAATTTCTGCGGGCGCATCCGGGGTGATTTCCTCAACATGAGCGCCCTGCTCTGCGGCAACCGTTTTGGTCGCGGCTTTGTCACACCCGGGGGGACGCTGTTCGATATGGACGCCACCCGGATCGCCGAATTGGAACAACGTCTGGACGCCGCGGAGAAGGACACGGCGATCGCGGTCAACCTGCTCTGGGATACCCAGTCGGTGATGGCCAGGTTCGAGGATACCGGGACCATCGACAAGGCGACGGCAGTGGAGTTGGGTCTTGTGGGACCGGCCGCGCGGGCGTCGGGACTTTCCCGGGACGTGCGCTGCGACCAGAGCGCGGGTATCTGGCGTTTCGCCCAGCTGGCGGTTTCCACCTGCGAGACGGGGGACGTCTTCGCGCGGGCCTATGTGCGCTGGCTGGAAGTCCAACGATCCATCCAGTTCATCCGCGAACGCCTGAAGGAACTGCCCGGCGGCGGCATCCGTGTCGGTCCGGCCGCGCTTGCTCCGGACAGCCTCGCTGTCGCCCTGAACGAGGGCTGGCGCGGGGAAAACTGCCATGTGGCCATAACCGATGGGGAAGGGCGCTTCACCCGCTATAAGGTGGTGGATCCTTCCTTCCACAATTGGCCCGCCCTGGCGCGTTCCCTGCGGGACCAGGAGATTTCAGATTTTCCGCTCTGCAACAAGAGCTTCAACCTTTCCTATTGCGGGCACGATCTGTAGGCCCGGGGAGCGACCATGCTGAAAGCCGTCATCGCCCGCCTGCGGCAGGGCCACCGAACCATCAATTACCCCTCCGCCCCGCCACCGGCCTTGCCCGACCGTTTCCGTGGCCGCCCCGTGCTGACCGCGGCCAAGTGCCGTTCTGGCTGCCACGCCTGCGCCGACGCCTGCCCCACCGGTGCGATCACTATTGAGGGGGCTAAGCCGGGAGAAGTTTCCCTGGGAGAGGGTTCCCATGGAAAGTACAGGATCGACCTGGGCAAGTGCCTGTTCTGCGCTGACTGCGTAGCCGCCTGCCCCGAGGGCGCCCTCGTCCACGCCGCCGATTACCGGCTTTCTTCTTCCAGTAGGGAGGACCTGGACGTGGAGCTGGAAAGGAACGGCCCCCTGCTGGCGTCTGCCCTGGAAAAGAAAATGAAATGCCTGTTCGGCCGCTCCCTCAAGCTCCGCCAGGTGAGCGCCGGTGGCTGCAACGCCTGCGAGGCCGACGTCAACGTGCTCTCCACCATCGGTTGGGACCTCGGCCGCTTTGGCATCCAGATGGTAGCCTCCCCGCGCCACGCCGACGGCATCCTCGTCACCGGCCCTGTCACCAAGAATATGGAACTGGCCCTTGTCAAAACCTGGAACGCCATCGCCGAACCCAAGCTCATCATCGTCGTGGGTTCCTGCGCCATTTCCGGCGGTCCCTTCATCGGCGACGAACAGGTCCTGGGCGGTCTCCCCCCCGGTATGAAGCCTGACCTTTTCGTCCCCGGCTGCCCGCCCCACCCGCTGACCATCCTGGACGGCCTCCTGCGCCTTGTGGGCAGGATCGAGGGCGAGGGCCGGGGGAGATAGTATCAGGTTTGATTTCGGACTTGAATTTGACAATGTATGCTTATAAGCATATTATTTAAATATGATCGCGTGGAGCGAAGAGAAAAACGAAATTCTCAAGCGTGAGCGTGGGCTGTCGTTCGAGGAAGCTGAAGCGGAAATAGAATCCGGCAAGGTTCTTGCAATAGTGTCCCATCCCACCCGGGAGAACCAAATGATGTACGTCATTCGGCTAGACGATTATGTCTGCAACGTTCCTTATGTCCTTGATGAGGAAGGCAATATTTTCTTGAAGACGATCTACAAGACCCGAAAGGGACAGAGTCGTTTCGGAGGACAATCATGAGTTTTAATCCAGAAGATGTCATCCTCGATGCCGAGGAGATGGAAATAGAAGCGCTTGTCGATTATTCCACGGCCCTTCCCGAGGCCGAAAAACTGGCCGCAGTGGAAGCGTTCAGGAAAGCCGCGGCAGGTGGCCATCGCAAGGCTGTTACCATGCGCCTATCCAGCTCGGTCCTGGAAGGGCTCAAGAAGAAAGCGGAGGAGGACGGTATCCCCTACCAGACCCTCGCCTCCATGATACTGCAGAAGTACGTCCGTGGGGCCCTGCTGGAGCGGGATGCGGTAAGGGAAGTGGTGCAGGCTCTTTCGTCGCGGATCGCGTAGCAGGAATTCGGGACTGAGTGTAACTGACCGCAAGTTCTTCGACTCCCATTGGAGGAGCATGCTTTTGATATTTGATCCGGAGACGATTCGAACGTCCGACCTGCTGCTTAGGAGGCAGCCGCTCTATCCAACTGAGCTACCGGACCGATAGCCTAGACTGTATAGCCCACGGATGCCCTGGTTGTCAACGCGGGGGTAGGCCCCAATCCGATCCTGCCTGTTTACCATCCTACGCGCCGAGCAGTTCTATCCTGGCGAAGACCTGGTCCAGATTGTCCGATTTGAGCACGTAGCGTTCGAATGCGCCGTCTTCGATGGAGTCCTTGTGGATGGCTTCCCGCTCGATGTAGGGCCTGCTTTTGCCTGCGGAGCTCCAATGGACAAGGGATATGGCACCGCCTTCGATTTCCAGCGCCGTAAGGCCGTGCTTGCCCGTCGCGCAACCCGAATTGAAGAGGCAGGGCACCAGGAGGGGGCTTTCGCCGTAGATGCTGCGGGACAGATCCCTCTTCGTCTCCTTCCGGCTCATGCGTTCCAGTTCGCGCCGGTAAACACCGATAAGTTCGGCTATGCGGACGCGGCGTGCGGTATCCCCCAGCGAATATTCGCGCAGGAGATCCTCTACGGACCAGCGCAGGCTATCGTACTTGGAAAGCGATTCGAACA
>CAXNJE010000170.1:0-7087 GCA_964202565.1 Breznakiellaceae bacterium
GCCAAAAAAACGTTCCGGTACTTCCAGTTCCGCTATGACCAGCGAACCAGATACCGGGAGATAATTGAGCAGGCCCAAGGAAACGAGAAGCGGGGTAACACGCTTGGCGGCTTCCCTGTTGGGGAAGATGATCTTGGTCGCCCCCACCAGTTCCAGGATTTCCGCATGGCCTTCGGTGACAGCCTTCACGAAGATTCGGGGGATGCCCAGTTTGCGGCAATAACTCGTGGCCAGGATGGAGGCCTCGATCTTGTCGCCCATGTCGATGACGACCCCGTCGAGCCCCTTGGGCAATACCCGGCGAAGGCTCTCCTCGTTCATGACGTCCATGACCACGGCGCTGACCGGATAATCGTTGTAGGCGTCGATTACTTCCCTGTCCTTGTCGATGATGAGTATTTCAGCTTCCAGTTCCAGAAGCTCGTCGAGTACGTTTTTTCCAAAATAGCTCAAGCCCAGAATGGCGAATTGTTTCACTTTCCTACCCTTTACGCTTACACAATGAGTACATCCGCTTCCGGATACACAAAATTCTCGGTAGCCGTCGAGCCTCCCAGGAAGATGACCGCCAGCAGGCCGACGCGTCCGGCAAACATGGTCGCGATGATCACCAGCTTGCCCGGCAGGCTAAGGCCAGCGGTAAAATCCAGGGAAAGTCCGACCGTACCGAACGCGGAGACCACCTCAAAGGCGACATGTCCGAAGTCAGCGCCACGCCTTCCTTCGAAAAGGCTCAGGATCCCCGCCGCACATACGAGCAGGAACACAGCCTTGATGAAATACGTTACCGCCGCGTGTATTTTCGCCGGGGATATGCGTCGCCCAAGGGCGTTGATTTCGCCCCGCTCATTGGTGCGCTTGAGCATGAAAATCAATACGACATAGGCAGTGGAAATTTTAATGCCCCCGGCGATGGACCCCGGAGCCCCGCCTATGAACATGAGGAGCATGGTGATGAACTTCGAGGCTTGCCTCAGTTCCGTCTGATGAACGGCGTTGAAACCGGCCGTGCGGGGCGTGATGGACTGGAACAGGGCATTTACAACCCTGTCCACGGGATTCATCCCGGCAAAGGCACTGTCCCTTTCCAGAAACCAGAATGCGGCAGCTCCGGCGAGGATGAGGACCAGGGTCGAGCCGAGGATGAGTTTTGTGTGGTAGCTCAGGTTCATTTTCTTCCTGCGCATCCTTAAGGCAAGATCCTGGAGCACGATGAAGCCGATACCGCCGGTGACGATGAGCGCCGAGATAACCAGGAGCACGTACGGCTCGCTCCGGTAGGCTTCAAGGTTATTCGTAAACAGCGAGAAGCCAGCGTTGCAAAAGGCCGAAATTGAATGGAACGCGGCCGCAAAGGCGCTATCCGGCACAGAGGCCGCGGAGAACGCCGGAAAAAGCGCCAGGGCGCCAAGGGTCTCGATGATGAAGGTAAAGAAGACGATATTCCGCAGGATCTTGACGGGATCGTGCTCCACGCCGCTAATGGAGAAACTCTTGATTGTTCCGAGGCGCCTTAGGGACAGACGCCGTCCGGGGACGATGAGCATCAATGAGGTAAAGGATATGATGCCGAGCCCGCCCAGCTGTATGAGCATCATGATGGTAACCTGGCCCAGGCGGGTGAACGCCGAGGTGTCCACCGTGGTAAGGCCGGTTACGCAGACTGCGGACGTGGCCGTGAACAGGGCATCGATGGGCGAAAGGGCGCCGGGTTGCTCCGGCGTACCGGACCAGGCGGCGGGAAGGCAAAGCAGCAGGGTGCCGGCGACAATCACCGAAATAAAGAAGGCCAGGAGATACACCGTATCGGATTTTAGCGCCCGTTTCATTTCAGGTCTCTACCTTGAGCCGGTAACCGACGCCCGGCTCGGTGAGGAGCACCTTGGGCACCGCGGGTTCGATTTCAATCTTCTTGCGTAGTTGGTTGATATACACCCGCAGGTTGTTGTATTCCTCCACCATGGCGGGTCCCCATACCTCCCGCAGAAGCTGATTCCTGGTCATGATCTTTCCCGCGTTCCGCATCAGTATTTCCAGGATGGACCATTCGGTAGGCGTCAGATGCTCCGCCGTTCCGTCCCGGTAGGCTTCCCGGTTGTCCATATGCACGTCGAGCAAGCCTACACGAATCGGCCGGCCCCACACTTCCTTGGGAGTACGATGGCGCAGGGCGACCCTCATGCGGGCGATGAGTTCGCCTACTCCAAAAGGCTTGATCAGATAGTCGTCCGCTCCGGCATCCAGTAGTTCCATGATCTCCGCCTCGGAATCCCGGACAGACAGTATGATGACCGGGGTTTCCCCGTGGGACCGGATGGCTTGCAGCAACTCCCGCCCGTCACCGTCCGGCAGTCCCAGGTCCAGGAGCACGATGCCCGGCTTGCAGCCCATGAACTGCCGGATGCCCTCGGCGCAGGTATCGGACTCGATCACCATGAAATCGTTCTTTTCCAGGTACAGCCGCAACAGCTTGCGGATCTGCAACTCGTCGTCGATGATGAGTACCGGCGTCATGATCCACCTTTCCTTGGGAGCCTTATGGTAATGAGCAGGCCGCCCTCGGCGCTTCCGCTCGCCTCGATGGAGCCTCCGTGGACCTCCGCTATTCCCCTGCAGATGGACAGACCCAGGCCGCACCCTTGTTTGGCCGCGCTGGCTGTTCCCCGGTAGAAGGTATCGAAGATCAGGGGCAGTTCAACCTCCGGCACACCGGGTCCATCATCTGAAAACCGTACTTCGGTAAAACCGGGCAGATATTCCACGCCCACTCGGAGCACAGAGCCGGAAGCCGTGTAGGTGGCAAAATTGCGCAGTATATTGCGGAAAACCTGTGTCATGAGAGCGGGATCCACCTCAATTTCAGAATCCCTCGCACTTTCCTCCAGAAGGATCGTACGGCCCGCGAGTTCGGCACCCAGAGCGGGTTGGGCCGCTCCTATAAGCTCGCTGACATACGCCAGCTCCAGATGCGGCCTCATCCGTCCCGATTCGAGCCGGCTCATGGCCAATAGATCCTCGACCAGGACGTTCAGCTTGTTCGCCGCGATCAGGGTCTCCGACAACAAGGCTTCCCGGAGCCCGGGATCCTCGGCGGTGTTGCCGTCCAGAAGACCGCTTACAGAACCTTTAATGGTCGTGAGTGGGGTCCGCAATTCATGGGATACATGATTCAGCAGGATTCGGGACAGGCGGGCGCTCTCGCCGGCCATCTTGTTGCGCTCGTTTTCCGCCGCCAACTGCTCGCGCTCCAGCGCGAGGGCCATATTTCCCGCCAGGGTCGCCAGTATCTCGCGGCTTTCCCCGCGGATGGTGCGTTCGCCCTTGCCGGTTACGTACAGGACCCCCAGCATGGATTCCTGGGAACCGAGGGGAAAATAAAGCCGGTCATCCCCATCGTCGACACAGGCCCTGGTTTCGAGACAAAGTATCGCATTCCTGGCTTGGAACCCCGAAGCCGAAACGCTTTCGGACTCGCTGCCCGAAACCGGGGAAGTGTCCAGCTCCCCGGCATCGTTGCGCAGGCACACCACCGAATGAAGCCCCAAGTGATCCCCAAGATAGTCCCTGGTAAAATCCGCCACCTCCCGGATACCCCGAACACTGGAAATGGAACGGGTAAAACCGTAGAGGAAAGCCATGCGGCGCTCCCTCAGGGATAGGGCCAGTTCCTTTTCCTTGAGCCGGGAGGTCAGAAAGCCCCCGACAAAGGCTGCCAGGAAAAAGGCCAGGAACATCAGGACATCCTCCAGGCTGGCTATCGAAAAGGTCAGCTTGGGGGGTATGAAAAGGAAATTCCATAACAGGGCGCTGCTTATGGCACTGATAAAGACCACCATCCGGTTGCTGGAAAAGGAAAGCGCGATTATGGTGAGCAGATAGAGAATTGAGATGGAGCGATAGCCGAGGGCGGGTTGGGCCAGAAAACCCAGGGTGGTTACCGTAGACAGGCCCGCAATCGCGAAAAATATGCTCTTTACAAGGTCATTCCCCGAACGCAGCTTCAACCGGTGCCGTTTCCGAGGTACCGGAGTCTTGCCCCTCAGTACTATGACATCCAGGTCACCGGATTCCTTTAGGATCTCCTCCATGACACTGCGCCTGCCCAGAAAGGATTGGCTCCCATCCTCTGCCTTGCCTATGACCAGGACGGTGGCTTTCTTGATCCGGGCGTAGCGGACTATGCAGGCGGCGATGTCGGAATCAACCACGGAGATGGTTTCGGCACCCAAATCCTTCGCCAGGGAAAGATTCTTCTCCAAACTGGCCAGGTCTTCTTCCAGGCCGGGATTGCGAACATGAAGCGCGGTCCACGCAGCGTTGAAACGGCGCGAGGCAGACTCGGTCCACCGGATCAGATATTCCGAGTTGCCACTCCCGGACACGGCTGCCATGAAATGACTGCCGTGTCCGGGCTCACCACTGAGCGATATGCCCTCTTCCATGGTATGAGATTATCACCCAGCTGGCCGGTCGGCATATTAGGGGATCATTAAGAATAGCGCGATTGGCATTAAGAAACCCTTAATTTTCGCATTTCCACAGCACACCAGACTTCAATGCGGCCCCCTGCAGCCAGATGCAAACATAAAAATTCTTACCCGGGCTCTTGCGCAATTTTTCTGAATGTCTTATTATCAAAGAGTAAACGAAAGTCTTTCGAAAGAGGTTCGAAGTTGTTAAGCGAGCTTAACGAAAGGGAACGGACGATACTCAGGATACTTTCCGACAAGGGCGTAGTTTCCGTCTCCGCGCTTTCGCAGGAACTAGGCCTGTCCGAAGTGACCATCAGGTCGGACCTGAAGGAGCTTGAGGAAAAGGGGTTCCTCAACCGCACCCGGGGCGGCGCCTCACCCGCCATACACCGGGACATCATGGAACGCCAGCACGAGCGGGTGGAAGAGAAAAACCGTATCGCCAAGGCCGCCGCCGAACTGGTACGGGACGGCGAGGTGATCATGATCGAGGCGGGAACGACCACCGCCCTGATCGCAAAATACCTTTCCGGCAGACGCGACATCCACATCGTCACCAATTCAACCCTCGTGTTCGCCTACGCCCGGCTGAATCCCACCCTCCAGATCACCATGACTGGCGGCGAATTCCGCCGTCCCACAGAATCCCTCGTGGGTCCCATCGCGCTGGAAACCATCGCGAAACTGAATGTCCGGCTGGCTTTCGTGGGAACCGACGGGTTCAGCCTGGAGCGGGGCATGACCACCCATCTTGTGGAAGGCGCGGAAATCGTAAAGGCCATGAAAACCCACGCGGTCACGACGGTGCTTGTCGCCGATTCGTCCAAATACGGCAAGATTGGCTTCGCCAACGTCCTGCCGCTTACCAAAGTAGACCTTATCATCAGCGATACGGACCTCGACCCTGCCGCGAAGCGGGAACTCGGGGAAGCTTCAATACAAGTGCGTACCGTCTAGGACGGAGACGCGGAGGAACGAATGGCACATGTCCTTATCATGCCCCGCCAGGGCAACACGGTAGAATCCTGCGTAATCGTGGATTGGAAGGTAAAGGAAGGCGATCAGGTCGCCGCCGACACCCCCGTCTGCGAGGTCGAGACCGACAAGGCTACCTTCGAGGTACCTGCGGGCGCCGCCGGTATGATCCTTAAAATCCTGCACCCCGCCGGGGACGACGTTCCCGTGCTGGAAGCCATCGCCGTGGTCGGCCAGAAGGGCGAGGACTGGGCAGCCGCCGTGGGCGGTTCAGCCACCGCAGCCACTCCCGCTCCCGCCGCCACGAATGTGGCAGCCCCAGCCGCGGGTCCCGCATCGGCCCAGACGGCCACCGCCGCTCCGACCGCAAGCCCCGCCGCTTCCGGTTCCGCAGGTGCTGCCGCTGTCCCAGCCGCCGCAAGCGACGGTCCGGCCGCACCCGCCTCCCCCCGCGCCCGCAACCTGGCCGCCAGGGAAGCCGTAGACCTCAGTCCCCTGGCCGGTTCCGGTCCCGGCGGCCGCATCATCGAACGGGACGTGAAAGCCGCCCTCGAAGGACGCCCCGCCCTCACCGCCGCCGCCAGGGCAGCCGTCACCGCCGGGGCCTCCGCCCCCGTTTCCGGCATGGGACTCGGCGGCCGCGCCACCCTCGCCGACCTCGCCGCCGGTACCCAAACCCAGAGCGGAGAAAGCGCAGCTTTCTCCAAGGCGAAGGTCGCAGACCTTGGCGCGTTCCCTGGACCCGTTACCGAAACGGCCGTCAAGGGCATACGCAAGCTCATCGCCGACCGCATGCTGGAATCCCTGGCCACCACTGCCCAGTTCACGCTCAACGCCAGCGCCAGCGCGGTGCGGATGCAGGAACTCCGGGCCAGGTTCAAGGAAAGCTCCGAAGAGCTCGGCCTGTCCAAGGTCACCATCAACGACCTGCTCCTGTTCGCGGTTTCGCGCCTGTTGCCCAAATACCCCTTCATGAATGCCCACAAAGTGGGTGACACGCTCAAAACCTTCGAGCGCGTCCACCTGGGCGTCGCCGTGGACACCCCCCGGGGTCTCATGGTCCCGGTCATCCGCAACGCGGACCTGCTCACCCTGGAACAGATCTCGCTGGAAGCCAAGCGCCTAGCCTCTGCCTGCCAGAACGGCAGCGCCAAGCCCGACGATCTGGCCGGCTCAACCTTCACGGTGACCAACCTGGGTTCCCTCGGCATAGAGAGTTTCACCCCGGTGATCAACACCCCGGAAGTCGCCATCCTCGGCGTCTGCGGGATCGAGGCGAAACCGGTGCTGGATGACTCCTCGGACCCGGAATCCTCCGGCGTGGCCTTCGTGCCGCATATCGGTTTCAGCCTGACCATAAACCACCAGGTAGTCGACGGCGCACCCGCCGCCCGCTTCCTGAAAGCCTTCCGCGAAGCCGTGGCCGAAATCGACCTGTGGCTGGCCAAGTAAGCGCGCTTGAAACGAGCGCTTGAATCGAGCGTTGAAAAAAGGCGCCGGGAATAGGCGCCTCAAAGGAAAGAGGTAAGCATTTTGTACGATGTTGCGATAATCGGAGGCGGACCCGGCGGCTACATGGCCGCAGAACGCCTGGGGCACCACGGCAAGAAGGTGCTCCTGATTGAAAAGGCGTACCTGGG
>CAXNJE010000171.1:0-6977 GCA_964202565.1 Breznakiellaceae bacterium
TACCCGGCTGATAATTGTCCCTCAAAAATACCCGGAGAAATAAAATTTCCGTCCAGGTTATCCGGTGAAAGGAAAATTGTTTGGGGAAATTCCACCAGTTCCTTCAAAAGCAGCGCGTATTTGTCCTCCAGGATATCGGAAAGCTCGCCCAGCCGTTCGGACTCGTCGAAGGCGATCATCAGACCCTCTGCCCAACCGATATACGAATGGAGCAACTCCGACCAAGGCCGCATGGGGAGTTCAATCGCCGGATACAGATCGTCCCCCGCAATATCGCCTGCTTTGCAGGCTTTTTGAGAGCTGTCTTTCATATGGCTTTTATCGACCACATAGCGCCTGGCACGTACCACTTCTTCCACCAGGGGGAGATCCTCCACCGTCTTTACCGGGTATTCCGACTGCCACCAATCTCCGTCGGGCCCCAGTATCCAGCGGGCTTTCAACACGCCCCCCAAGGTTTCCCAGCGCCGTATCCTGCTCGCGCCATCCTGTTCCTCGGCATAGATGATCCCGTCGTACTCGATGCGCCAGGGTTTCTGCACCAGCCAGGCACCGACACCCAGTTCCCGGCAGATATCCTGCAGCGACCAGTCCCGCCAAGCCACCGGAAGGCTGTCGCGTTCGAGGTTCCGCGCGTACCATAAGGTCAAATCCGGCAAAAAAGTCGGCAAACAAATCATGAGGGCAACCTCCGGAGAATGTAAAATCAGACTATACTTGATTTTCATACGAAATCGCGGATTATGCAAACCGTGCTGGACGAAATGAGGAGGCGGTTATGGAATACAGGGAAGCAAAGGGTGCGGATCTGGCAGGTTTGATGGATTTGCTGATCCAGCTGAAACCGGACGACGAGAAAATGGATGAGAGACAGGCACGGAAAATCTGGGAACAGATCCAGTCGCTTGGCAACATCACCTATTATCTCGCCCTGGAGGGGGACAAGCCGGTGTCCACCTGCAACATCACCATCATTCCCAACCTGACCAGGGGCGGACACCCCTTCGGCCTGATCGAAAATGTCATCACCGACACCGCTTACCGCAAGAGGGGTATAGGCAAGAGGGTGCTGGAAATGGCCATCGACCACGCGAAACGGGAAAACTGCTACAAGATCCTGCTCCTGAGCAGCAAGGACCTGAAACCCGCCCATGCCTTCTATGAATCACTCGGCTTCAGCGGCGATACGAAGAGGGGTTTCGAGCTGCGATTATAAAGTGACTGTTGTTCATGCTTAATGCATCGAGCCTCTTTATCATCCTGTCAAAACTTGTTTTGAAAGATCAGCCTTTGAAAGATCATCCGATTCCTTTCCTTGACATTCAATTATTTTTACTGCATTAGATAAGGAAGTATGAAAACCAACATTACCACGATCCTGGTAAGTTTATTCCTCTCAGTGCCCCTAGGCTTGGTCATGCTCGCGACAGGACATCCGGAACAATCATTCCCCTTCGGGTTGGTGTACGGAATCCTGGTTTTCATTCTCCCTTTCGCTGCTGTTTGGAGCTTATTCAGATTACAGGACCGCAGAATCTTTTTTGGTACTGCGGGCTTGCTCGTTGCCGCCCTGGTTTTCCTTTCTGTTGTGGCGGGCATCCGCATGGATAGGGATTTCTATTCCGCTGCCTTCATGTACATCATGGCGATTCCGGTGCTGGTGCTTTACTATGTACTATCGGTCCAACCGGCGGATCCCGTATCCAGAGGCGCCCTTGCTGCGTTCAGTACGGGTGGATTCATCCTTTCCGTCTTTTATTCCCAATGGATCATTCTGATGGGTTATGCCATCGCCACCCGGGCCGAACCGCGGCCGATGCAGGCTTTGGCGTACAACCTGTACAACCTGGTGCTGGTGTTGCTGATTTTTTCCCTTTCCCGATCCATCAGGAAAGAAACCTACCATACCCTGCTCGTCGGTTCCAACTCGGTCAAGGTGGATGGACGGGATCTTACCGCCTATGTGGGCAAGAGGAAGGCCGATTTGGTGGCTGCCTTTGCCTCCGCCCCGGACAGGACACTGCGTTGTCCGGAGATACAGGCAATCCTGGGTGAAGGCCCCCTCAGCCAGGATGATCCATCCTGCGAAGATTGTGGCGGGACCGATACCAAGGCGACGCTGTGCAAGAAGTACAGGAATACCTACAACAACATTCTGGATCTGAAAAAACTGCTGGAATTCCTGGAAATCGGCACCATCACCGCCCCGGACAACAAACGCAAGGTTTTGGCGGAAGGCTGGAAGATGAACCTCTTCGAAAACGCCCGCGTGTTGGTGCGAAGACGGGGTACAGGCGGATCAAAGTGATGACTCGGACACCTTTCAGCTCAATGACAATAAGCAAATCGACTTGACATCCATGCTGGTATAAGTAAAAATCTATCCATTCAGCATCGCCGTAAACGCACCTTGGTGATACTATCGGCGGATTGATATAAAACGGTTCCCCAGGCTTTATTCAATAATCGGAATTGGAAGGATCTTGAGGCCGGGCAATAGCATACATCAATAGAACTGAATCTAAGGATCCGTAATGAAGAGGCTCATCCTTGCGACTCAAGCAACTATCTTGGGTCTATTCCTGTCTGCCTGTCCTACGGAATCGCTTACCGGCCCAGAAACCCTGTCTTCGGATGCCGGCTTGAGCGGTCTGACCGTAAATGGAGTGGCCGCGACCCAAAACGGCGGATCCTTCGGCGCAATCATCGCATACGAAACAAGCGAAATAACCATCTCCTTCGTTCCGGCAACGGGTGCTACCGCTGTCCTGGGAGACGAGCCGGGCACGAGCTTCGGGGTGACACGACTTTCGACCGGCGCAAACACATTCATCATCGTCGTCACTGCCCAGGATGGCATTTCCACGGCAAGCTATACACTTGTCGTAACCAAGGATCCTGAAAATCTGCCGGCTACCATTGCCCTTGTAGCACCTGCGGCCGACGAGACCAACGTGGGTCCCCAGCCAACCCTCACTTGGATAAGATCGGTTGGGGCTCGTTATTGGAAGGTATTCTTTGCGGAAGGACCGTATGCCCCCTCACTAGCCCCCGCTCCATCCGCAGCTCCGGCATCGGGGTTTTTGCAAAGCCCGAGCTGGACACCACCAAGTACCCTGAATCCTTCCATGGGATACGGCTGGAAGGTGGTACCCTACGACGCCAACAGAGAGGCGCTCCTGTCCAGCGCAAACAGGGTGTTCCAAACCGGCTTCCTCCCTGAGGCTCCAACAGGTCTGGTCGTAACGCCAGTTGCGGACAAACCGCATCTGTTAATTGAATGGACCGGCTCTACGGGGTCAAAAGAGTACAAGATTTTCCGGAACGACAATCCAACTCCTATCTTCATCAGCCCTGGTGCCGAGACCTTTTCCTGGATCGATGGCGCCCCCAATGCCGGCGTAAATACATACACGGTTAGAGGTTGGAATGACTTCGGCGATAGCCCGGAATCGGACCAGACAAGCGGTACACCAATCGATGGCGGGCCGGCCATCATCATAATCAAATAGGCGGATGCAATGAAAATAATCCGGAGCTTACAGCTTTTTACCATCGTTGCGGCTATACTCTCCTCCTGCGCGAACACAGCGCTCCCATCGGCAATGGATGCCCGAACAGGAACGGTCAGTATCACCCTTCCCGCCCTGGGTGCGGCTTTCCTTTCGGCAATGGGTGTACCTTCGGCTTCCGCAGACTCCCGCGCCTTCGGTAACGACAGCCTGCGGGCACGCGCTTTCGTCGCCGTCAGCTCGGTACATTTCAAACTCTACGCGGCGGACGGATCGCTGGTTGATGAATGGAACATGGACGAAGCGGCTTATCAGCCCGGCTTGGCCGGCGGAACGGGCAGTTTCGTGCAGAGCCGAAACATAGTCCCGGGTACGGGTTACACGATACAGGCGACAATCCTGAACGAGGCGAATGGCAGTGACGCAGCCTCCGGTGCAACGGTACAGGGCAGCTCCGCGCCTTTCAAAATAGTCGGTGGGGCCTGTTCCTACGTACTGATCATATGCAGACCACTTAGCCCGGTCATCCTTGCCGAGGGCGTTCCGAGCGAGCCTGCGAGCCTGATCCCCTTTGCCGGCAGTGCCGGTAGTTGGAACGAACCAGCCTCGATTATCCCTGGTGGTGAAAGATGGTACAGCTTTACGGCAACCTCAACATCTACGCGCATCATTGCCCAATGCGCCGAGGAAAGCCAGGCCGTAGTGGCCATGTTTGTGTACAACGAGGACGCAATCACGCTTGCCGGTACAATCGCCCAAAGCATAGGAGTCGAGCCTGGCGAAGGCTGCGCCACCTATGCCACTACAACGATAGGCAAAACCTATTATGTGGGTGTAATCGACCTGGGCGCTTTTGAAAGGCAAAACATCTACCAGGACAGCGTCCCCGATCCCGATGGAGACCATTCCTTTACCATCCTCTTCGAAAAGGCCGTGAAAGATTCATTCGAAAGCGACGATACCTTCCTGACAGCCAAGCCCCTGGCCTTGGGGGAGACTCAGACCCACTCGCTATATCCTTCCGGCGACGTCGACTACATCTCATTTATCGCAGTCAAGGATAAGGCATACGCCGTCACAAGCTCATCTGCCGACACTGCCGTCACTGGCACCCAGGTTGAGATTGCAGGTGCGGACGGCATCGTCATCGCGAGTCCTGACAATGAAATGATGTGGGAGGGAGGGTTTACCTCCATCCCTTCCTGGACCTGTCCCGCGGACGGAACCTATTACATCAAGATCAGCAAGGGTTATGGGCAGATAGGTGAATACAACCTACGAATCGAAGGGATTCCACCCTCACAGGACGTCCATATTGACGTGAACCCCGGAACAGCCGATCCCAACCGGACCTTACGGGTTACATGGGACGAGGTACCTGATGCCGACTTGTACCAGATATGGCTTTCCTTCGTATACGGAGATGAAATCAATGGACCATATAACCTCTTCGATGAAGGTGAAGAATTGCGTCCCGCGGATTGTACGGTTGTAGGGACAAGGCTGAGTTACGAAACACTTGCCTGGTTTAGTCCGGGAGACAAAATCCTTGTGCAGGTATCATGGAACATCGACGGAGTCTGGTCGGCATTGTCTACCGGCGCGGAAGGGGAAACGGATCCGGATACGACTATCAGCGTGGTCATCAGATGAGGATGGTACATATGAAACGCCCCTTGTTGGGAAAGGTCGTACTGACTGCTTTGAGCCTTCTGGTCCTATCCTGCCAGAATCCGGCATCACCGGGTAAAGGTATCATACCTGAAACTGCCGGTAGCCAGATAAGCATCGAACTCACCAGGCTCTCACCGATATTCGAAGAGCTATTCATGGCAACACAGGGTTCAGATGCCCGACAGGTTTATTCAAGAGCTTTCATTGGGGCAAGCCGGGCAGAGTTCGAGCTTTTTGATATAACTGATCCGGAACATGAAACCAGCGTCGATTCCTGGTCAGTGTCCATCGCCGACATGAACAGCGGCTCCGGCTCCGATAGCATCCGTATAGCCAGCCACCGGGTCCCCTCTACCCTAAACTTGGATGAAAGGCTTTTCCGTCTTGAAGTCGACATCTTCAACGATACCATCTCTGAAACTGTACCTGTCGTGACCGGATTTAAAAGTGGTCTGCCCATAAATGCGGACGACAACAATTCGGTCACCATAACTTGTGTTCCCACCAGTTACGAAAATCTCGCTTCCGGCATTCAACAAGACGTAGTGACCGCTCCCTTCGTGCTGGTCGATTCGATGGTGACCGCGGTCGGTGGCGAGGCCTGGTACAAAATCGTCGTCGCCGGAAAGCGCCTTACATTGACCTGCACTGTCGATGCTCTGAATACCTCTACCGTGGCTGGAGTCCTTTACAAACAGGATGGTACCGTTGCATCCGGCACCTCCGGTTCAATCAAGTTCAGCGCGAGCGCTTCCCAGCCCTTCTCAAAAATATTCACCCTTTCCACAAGCACGCCTGCCTCCCCCGTGACTTATTATCTGGGCGTCGCGCAATCCAGGCCCCTCGGCGCAGGATCCAATTTCGGTTTCACCATCAGCGCCACCGACGGCCCGTCCGACCCAGTTGCACCCACGCTTACTCCGGGACCCGGAACGGTTACCGTTGCCTGGCCATCAGATGCGTCGGTGGGCAGCTATAGCCTTTTCTACGGTCAACCGGTCCCATGGGAGACCAGCCGATATTCGGGTGGCATTACAGAGATTGAGGATATCATTGCGATCGATGGAGAACTCACTCAGACCATCACCTTGCTTCCCGAAGTAACCTATGGCTTCTGGCTCGAATGGGCCAAGGATGGCATAACCGCTACCGGCCAGTTCGTATGGGACCAATATTCGCATGGGACTTCCGGTTCAGGGAATCCCGCCACTTCCGCAGCGCTCCATGCCACCTCCATAGTGAACACGGATTGGACCTGCGAGGCCATAGGCCGCATCCCGGACGGCAGCGCAAGCTTCAATGCCGGTGACGGATCATACACACTGACTGGTGCAGGTGTTCTGGGTTTATCAGGTGTCGATCCCAGACCTACCTGGCTGCAATTCCTCCATCAGCCGATGACGGGTGATTTCACAATGAAGCTCCGCGTAGTCTCGATCGGGGACAACGGTGATACAAGCCAATGGAAGTCCTTTGCGCAAGCTGGTATCGCCGTCCGTTCTGATCTCACGCCTGAAAGCGTCGAGATTCTCCATGGAGTCGAATTCGGGGCTAATTATACGGGCAGTGGTGATCCAATTGTGTGGACTGCGGTGCCCCAACAATCGATCAACCTCACCTACCCACAGACCGGAGAAGGCAGCAATACAACAATAAGTGCTTACGCTGTACCGGTTCCCGTCTGGCTCAAGGTCACACGCGCAGGCACCCTCGTCGAGTCCTGGTATTCGATAGATGACCGCGTGACCTGGACCGAGGTCAAACCGATCCGATACGATGAGGTTCTGGAGA
>CAXNJE010000172.1:0-6970 GCA_964202565.1 Breznakiellaceae bacterium
GCTAATAGTCGTCCGGAAACTCCACTGAATGCGGGTTGATATCCAGCTTTGATCGGACTCCTCCTACCCTTCACCTGGTCTCCAGCTTGTCTAAAGCCGTTTCATTTGGCGAACATATAACGATACTGTTCAACTATAGAAATGCGAACTCCTCTTTCATTTTGCCCTTCACCGCACTTTCTGTATATTATATGCATGAAACACAACCAATCTTTTATCAGTGTTATTATTGTAGCCTCCTTATTCGCTTTCCAAGCTTGCGCCAACAACGCGGCACCGGCAAAAAGCCAGGCGCTTGCCCAAGGCGCATCGACACAAACGGGTGAGACTGTCGGGCAGGCACAAAAATCGCCCAGGCTGATCACCTACGATGAGTTTACCAAGGTACTGGCAGATGCTTCATCGGATGCCCTCATCGTGGACGTGCGTACCAGGGAAGAATTCAACGCAGGCCACATTCCGGGTGCGATACTTTTTCCCTACGATGAGATCGATGCCCGCAAGGATGATTTCGCCCGTCTGACAGGCAGAACCGACAGGCCCATAGTGCTGTATTGCAGATCCGGCAACAGGTCTTCGATCGCCACTAAAAGCCTGGACAAGCTGGGTTACACAAACATCGCAGATTTTGGCGGCCTTGGAAGCTGGAAAGGGAATATAGATAACACCCCGGCGCCCTGAGGCTGGTCAAGCCGAAATCCGAAGGGAGGCAGCACATGGAATTTACGCTGGATGAGGCGGAAAAGGACTACCTTGTTTCTGTCGCCCGCGAGTCGATTCTGTCCTTCCTTGACGGCAGACCCGCCCGCTATGGCCCCTTGCCGGCTTCAGGCAAGGATAAGGCCAGGGCACTGGAATCGGCCTGCGGCGCCTTCGTCACGCTCCACAAGGGGCACGCCCTACGCGGCTGCATAGGAAGGATGAGCGCGACCGCTCCCCTTTTGGAAACAATAAAATCCATGGCCCGCTCCGCCGCTTTCGAGGACCCCCGTTTTCCTCCGCTGGCCAAGGAAGAATTCGCCGCCTGTGTACTGGAAATATCCGTACTCTCGCCCATGCAGGCGTGTGAGCACCACGGAGACGTCATCGTGGGAACCCACGGCGTGTATCTGACACACAGGGGCAGATCGGGAGTCTTCCTGCCGCAGGTCCCCGTGGAACAGGGATGGAATCGGGAGGAGTACCTTGAACAGCTCTGCCATAAGGCGGGCCTTCCACCGCACTCGTACCGTGAAGCCGATGCCCAACTGTATATCTTCACTGCCCTTGTTTTTGGAGAACCCAAGGAAAAAGGCTGAAAAAAGCCTGAACGACGAAGCAAGGCGTTGTTTTTTCCCGTACCTCATACATGGAAGCACCCCACCCCCTGGTACCGGCAATGGAAGCGCAAAGTATTCCAGGGGAAATCCGAGATCCTACGAATACCTTGTATCCCTTGGATCTACAGGACCCCATGGTTGCCGCGGCCGAGACTCTTTTGGGCATGAAATACCTATTTCCCTGGCAACGGCTGGTCATTGCCAACATAGCGGAAGCCGCCGGGGCGGCGGGTCTGGATTTCGATTGGCCCCAAGGTCCTGCCCTGGAGGCCGCGCTCCACGAGGCGGAAATCGAGCAAGCCCTGCAACACCTGAACTTGTCGGACAACCCCAAAATCAGAATGGAATCCGGTTTGGATGATACGCTTGACGACGCCAGCTCCGAACGCGAGGATGCTGCCGTGCTGGGGCGGCAGATCGTCATCCTGCCAACAGGGGCAGGCAAATCCCTGTGCTTCCAGCTACCGGCCCTGCTCCTAAAAAAGCCCACCCTCGTACTCTTTCCAATCCTGAGCCTGATGGCCGACCAGCATCGCAGGTTGGCTGAACGGGGGTTCGATCCGGTCCTGCTGAGGGGAGGCCAAAGCAGGGAAGAACGGGAAAAAATCTGGAACTGCCTTGAAGGCGGTTCGGCGCGTTTCGTCATCGCGAATCCGGAGGTCCTTTTGACAGAGAACGTCATGCGACGCCTGGGATCAATCGGCTTCGCCCATATGGTCATCGATGAAGCCCACTGCGTTTCAGAATGGGGTGAAAGTTTCAGGCCCAGCTACCTGAGGATAGCCGAAATAGCCCAGGCTGCCGGCGCTCCGCTGACGACGGCCTTTACCGCCACCGCCTCCCCGGAAGTCTTGGGGAAAATACGGCGCTATGTTTTCGGGGACCTGAGCGTCCACCAGGTGATAGGCAACCCGGACCGGCCGAATATCGATTACGCCACCAAGGGCACCCTGAACAAGGACCTTGCCGTGCTGGACCTGGTGGAGCGTGTGGAAAAACCCGCCATCGTATTCTGCTCTTCCCGGGCGCGTACCCAGAAACTCGCCCGCCTGATCGCCCGGGAACTGCCGGATACCCCCACCCGCTTCTATCACGCCGGTCTGGAACGCGCCGAGAAGGACACGGTGGAACGCTGGTTCTTTCCCATCACAAACGGAGTACTGACTGCAACCTGTGCATACGGGCTCGGTGTGGATAAAGGAGACATACGTACGGTGATACACCGGGATTGCCCTCCGAACGTGGAGGCCTATTTGCAGGAATCAGGCAGGGCTGGCCGCGACGGGAAGCAATCCAGGGCAATCCTGCTTTGGGGACCCGAGGACAAGCGTAGTCTGGCCCGGGTGGAAAAGCCGGCCGACCGGCTGCGCCTGGAAAAGTTGTTGGCCTACGCGCGGGGTATCAGCAACTGCAGACGGGAAACCTTGCTGGCCCTGCTCGGCGCGGCTTGCGAATATTGTTCCGGTTGCGATGTTTGCCGGGGCGAGGCTTCGGGTGAGTACAGGGAAAAACAAGCCCTCGTCAATTTTATACGGAGGAACCGTCGCCGGTACAAGCTGCAGGAAGCCTCTGCAATCCTGGGAATGCAGGCGCCTCGGGGCTGGTCCGATGGTGATATGCGCAACGCGCTAAAACTGCTCGCTTCGGAAGGAAGCCTTGGCGTGTCAAAACACATATTCTGGAAAGGATGCCTGGAATTGGGGGAAACCGAAAGAACCCGCAGAGCGCCGTTCAGTCTTCGTCTGGAAGGACTTCTTCCTCCGCGGGAGCTGACGTAACCTTCGCTGCTTTTGGGGCTTTCTTCGGCCGGAGCACCTTGGGCGGACGGTTCAGACGGGCAACATAGCTGACGATAAAAAGGAAAATGACCACCGCAACGGTTACGGCGATGACTTCCCAAGACAGGATCACCCTTTTCAGTAGATTGATCAATTCAGTTGTAATCACTTCTCAAGTATCGGCATTCGGGCAGGACGAGGCAAGGGAGATAGGGCATCAGGCATCTTCCGCCTCAAGGATTGCGCGGAATTTTGCCTCATCGCTGACCCGGATCAGGCGTCCATCAACCGTCAGGATGCCTTCAGTCGCGAGAGAGGAAAGTTCACGTGATAGGCTGGGTCTGGCTGCCGAAAGGAATTCGGCGAGTTTCTCTTTGGGATAGGGAAGCGTAAAGGATCCATTCTCCAAGCGGGGTGACAGATACGACGCAATACGTTTCCTGAGACTGGAAAATTCCAGCAGACGGAATTTCTCGGCGAAGATGGAAAGCTTTCCTCCCACCTCCGACAGGAAATTGATGAGGAAAAAACGGTTCAGCTGGCACAGGTCCAACACCGCTTCCAAAGGAAGAATAAGGATTCTTACATCCGTAACGGCGACTACAGTGACAGGCAGGGCGCGGCGGGGTGCGAAAAGGATGGCAGGTGCCACCGGATCCGGGGCATCGATGGTTTCGATGGTGACGGATTTGCCGTTGGGATGGTGCATTTCCGCGCTTACGGAACCCTCCAGAAGCATGCGCAGTGCATCGTAACGGCTTCCGGCTTGCAGGATGATGGCACCCTTGGGGTGGCACTCCACGCGACTGGTGACTGTCGAAAGGAGTTTGTCCAGTTCGACGACATCCACGCCCCTGCAAAGGGTGGATACTGACAGGGCAAGCAGGTCGCGGCGGTTCATGCTGGGATCCTAATCATGGCCCAAGCCTACGAGGGAGAGCTTGAAGGGGTCCAGAAATAGTTCCAGCAGTATGGCCTTGGAGAGCCGGTGCCTTTGGGGTTTGTCCATCACGGAGCGGTAGGTCCGCCGCAACTTCTCGGTTGCGCTCGCCGGTGCCCAGGCGCTGAGGACCCTATCGCGGTTCGCCTGGATGAGCACTTCGTCGGGCTCCCAGATACCCAAGCCGGAAAGGAAGGGATTGGCGTCAGCCATATCTTCCCTGGCCGCCTGGTTGGAGGCCAGGGTTTCGATCATCTCGGTCTGCAATTCTTCATCCAACCTTCCAAAATCGAAAAGGTCCCGGGAAAAAAGGTCATCTATAAGGGCCTTGAGTGCATAGCCAGGCACTTGCAGTCCAAAAGCCCGGTAGGTTGACGTCAGGGCTTCTTCGAGTTTCCGCCGCAACAGGGGAGTGGGCAAATAGACCAGCGGCACGTCAATGGAGTCGTAAAGTGAATCGAAACGCACCCCGGCCGCCTCGAAATCCCGGCATACATAATCAAGCCGGCGCCCTATCACCGCCCTTCCGGCAGTCCAAGGGTCGAGATAGGAGAAACCAAAGCCCTCCTTGACCGAGGTGGTGATCACACAGATCGAGGAGCCCAGCAATTCCCTCAAGCCCAACTTTTCTCCAACCTCAAACTCAACGGGAAGCACGAGCCTTTCAGCAAGATCCCTCCAATGCCGGTAAACGGCATTGTCGGCGGGTGACAAGGGTGGCAGGGTGATGGCGATGGTGCGTCCGGGGGGGATAAAAAGTGAAAGGAGGAGGGCTTCGCCGATGTTCTTGCGCCTCATGGCACGTACGGGATAGAGGTAGCGGATACGGTCCGGGGAATAATCCGAATCGATGGGGGTCACCGCGTTTGGAAGCAGGTGCGTACCTTCGGATGACAGTCCGGCCCGCCTCAGAAATGAATGGTCCCGGCCGTTGACCGCGGCGTAATGGGTATCCTCGATATAGTTGTCCCCAGGCAGATAGACATCGGGACGATAGTCTTCCGCAAAGTCATGATTCTGTAGGAGAAGCCGGATTCCGTTGGATTTGAGTATGCGGAGGGCAGGCAGCAATGCCTGGTTGGTGCGTATGAGTGGATTATGGGCGTGCAGGATATCCGCAAGGGATCCCCAGTGCCTTTGCATCGCCGCCTGGATGCCGGCAGCCAGTTCTTCCCCGGCCGAATATCCGTTGGCGCCCCCCAAACCTGGGTGCATATCGTTCCCCAAGCCCGGGATCACCGAGATGGAGGCGCCACCGAATTCGTGCCTGTCCGGGCTTCCATCGCCGTCCGCAAAACCTTCTCCGGTCAGGATGAGCACATCATCGCCGGCAGAGATAAGACCCTGAGCCTGGTTTTTGATGACCGAGGCAACGCCGCCCCGATCCAGATGGTAGTGGAGTAGGGCTATACGCACAGGAAATCCAGGATTCGGTCATGATGGGACGGAAGGTCCTCATGGCCAAAATCAGGGTACACCAAAGTGGCCTTTTTACAGGTCAGTTTATTGTAGGTGGCCATCTGGGTCGAGGGCGGACAGATGGTATCCATCAAACCCATACCCATCAGCACCTCGGCCTTCACCCTTGGGGCAAGATGCTGGATATCTATATAGCCAAGTGCCCGGAACACGTCGTCCTCCCGTTTATGGAGGGGATCGAAACGGCGGAACCAGTCGCGCAATTCAACATACGCGTCCTTGGCCATATCCATCTCCCACACCCGTTTGTAGTCGGAAAGGAAGGGGTAGACAGGGGCGGCCTTCGCGATGCGGGGTTCCAGGGCTGCACACGCGAGGGTGAGCCCTCCGCCTTGGCTCCAGCCGCTGGCCGCCACGCGGGCGGGATCGACGCCATCCATGGCCATCACGAGTCTGGCCAAGCGGACCGTGTCCATGAACAGGGCCCGATACAGCAATTTTTCGGGTTTACCCTCTATGGCTTCCACCAGGCCGCGAACGATATGGCCCTGGTGGGTATTTCCCAAAACGCCACCAGTGTCCTGCGAAAGCCCCCCCTGGCCCCGGCAATCGAGGGCGGCGACGGTGAAGCCCGAAGCGGCCAGGGCCAGCTTGGACTGCCAGTCACCGGAATGCCCGGTATAGCCGTGGAAAAGCAGGACCGCCGGACCAAGCCCGTTTTTCCCCTGTCTCCGACCCGCACACTCCGCGTTCGGCCTGACCAGCTTGGCGTGCACCCTTGCGCCACCCACACCGGTAAACCACAGATCATGGCAATCCGCAAAGCCGGGCTTGAAAGTGGCGGAAACCAGCTCGCTCTCCGCCGGGGTCGCCTCAAGCTCGGCCAGCGCGGCAGCCCAGTAGGAGTCGAAGTCGTCTGGACGGGGATTTATTCCGGTATAGGTTTTCAGGGTTTCGAAGGGAAAATCGAAGGTCAAAGGCATCGCAGGCTCCTTATCCCCGCCTGAGCGTTATCGCGTCGGCAGGGCACACTTCATGGCAACAATAGCAACGCAGGCAGGCGCTGTAGTCGATGGAAACGCGTTTGGCGGCTTTTTCCACCGACAAGCCAACGGGGCTCCCAAGTCTGCCCCAGGTGCCAACACGGGCAGGCACGAAACTCAGCACCCTCGCCGGGCAGAGGGTAATGCATTCGCCGCAACGCAGGCAACGGTGGTCCCGGAAAAACGGCCGCGGGGTAAGTACATTCTGGACATACCGGTAGACGAAGGGTGGCAGATATTTACGGACTATACCCACATCACCCACTTCATGCACCTTTTTGAAGTCGTGTACCGTCAACTCCTTGAGAGTCGGACCGTCGATCGTCAGCTTCGAGGGGTCCCGTAACCAGGGACCGCGAGTGAGGGCATCGGCCTGATTGGGGATATGCGCGGGGTTATAGCCAATGATGGAGGATGCCGCCCAGTCCAGTGCAAGGATATCCGAAGAGGCAAGAATAAGGCCCAGCTTGC
>CAXNJE010000173.1:0-6961 GCA_964202565.1 Breznakiellaceae bacterium
TACTCGGTCTCGGTGTCCAGCATGGTGGAGACGATATCCGTCGCGTTCCAGCCGCTCACCTTGCGCATGATCTCCCCGCCCACGACCAGGACCACGTCGGCCAATCCGGACGCTATGGCCATGTAGGCGATCTTGACCGCGCTGGCTCCTGAGGCAGGGCCGTTTTCGATGAGTTCCGACGGAACCGGTTCCATATCCATGCGGCTGATCAGGGCGGAGGCTACCGAGGTCTGGTGGCAGAGCATGCCCGAAGCCATGTTCGCCACGAAGACCTGGTCGATCTCCTTCCGCTGGGCAAGATAGCCCGCATCCTTGAGGGCGTCGGTGGCCGCGTAGGCCATGACGTCCGCCAAGTCGTATTCAGAGGAATTTCCGAACCGGGTGTGTCCGATCCCGACGATTCCGACTCTGGCGGCCATAGCTTACCTCTTGAAACCGGGGAGCTGGGTATACTCCGACGGCATGATCAGTTTGGCGGCGGACTTGAGATCCGCTTCCGATACGGGGCGGCTTCCGGTACATTTCACGGCTTTTACCGCTTCCCACAGTTTCTTGGTGAGCACGAAGGTGGGGACGCCGCCGAGTTCGTGGCGGACCTCGGGGTACTGGGAGGAACGGTCCTCAAGCTGGTACTCGATCATCCAGCGCTTGAAGCCGTTGGGACTCTCCGCGACGATGTAAACCTCTTCCTCGCCCAAGTAGTCGATGTGGTGTTCCATCTTGGCGGCGAACAGCTGGGCACCCACGCGCAGACCGCGCTTGATGGTCAGCGTGTGGTAGCTCATGCCGAGCTTGCCGGAGACGTGGCGGCTCGTGACGATACCGGCGATGACTCCGTTGATGACGCCCACCAGTACGAATTCATTCGCCACGCGGTAGCGGTACCAGCCGAGCAGTTCGGAATACATGCGTACCGCGACAATGTCGTAAAAGTCGGTGGGAACGCCAATAAGGGGATGCACCGTGCCGAGCAGGGCGCCGATCTCCTCGCGTTTGGCCTCGCGGACCACCATTTTCTCACCCGACGCAAGGGTTATGACCTTGGGGGGATAGGGCTTGAGTTCGATCTCCGGCGGCCTGAGTTTCTTCTCCATTTCATCGATTGCCATGTTGTTCTCCTTGCGTGCTTATTTCTTGCGGGCCTATTTTTTGCGGGCCTCGAGGTGTAGCCACTCGTTTTTGGCTCCGGCCACGTCTCCGAATTTGGTCAGCTCGGCCTTCGCCTTCTTGGCCATGAGCTTCTCGTACCTGTCGTCCTCGACGTGGGCGACGATACGGGCGATCGAGGACTCACCGTCCACGAAACGCCAGGGGTAGCAGCCGATGGTGGCCCGCTGGTTGAGCAGCAGGTCGATATCGCCGCCCACACACTCGGCGTGGATGAGCCCCTTGTCGAACATCTCTATGTGCATGAGCTGGTACTTGTCCTCGGAAAAAACCTGATCCAGGGTCTTGCCGTATTTCTTCTGGAAGTGGGCATCGCACTGCTTGGCTTCCTTGGGCATCCACTCCCTGATCTTGGTGTTCATGGGGTGATCCGCGCTTCCGCAGTCCACGCCTATCCAGCGCAGTTTCTTTTTCTTGGCCCATTCGGCAAACTCGCGGTCCGGTCCGGGATGCTTGATCATGTAGCGGATCTCGTCTCCGGTGGGCTGGTCCCAGCCGTAGTGGTGGAAGCCGGTGTGAATGAGGAGAATGTCGCCTTCCTTCACCTCGACCCGGTCCTCGACCATTTTCGAGGTGTACACGTCGTAGTCGGCGCAGACATCCGAGAGGTCGACGATGGCGCCGTCGTGGACGAGGAAATCCATGTCCAGGCTGGCGATGTCCTTTCCGGGAGTGTAGAAGTGGATCTCGCCGTCGAGGTGCGTGCCGATATGGTTCGAGTGGGTTACTACCTGGCCGTTCGCACCGTTGGGCGCGAGGCGCTTGAAGTACTGCACCTGCAGGGGGATATAGGTTGGCCAGGGTGGCGTTCCAACTCCGAGGGGAATGGTCAGGTCGATTACTTTCATCAAGATCCTCCTATTCCTTCTACTTCACCGTGCATCCGCGCGGTGCTTCATCATGCGTATTTCTTTGCAAAGGCCGCCAAGGCATCCCGAAAACAATTCTCGGGCGGCTTGACGAGACCCGCGCCCACCATGCCGACGCCGGGTTCCTTGTGGGCTATTCCCGTGTTGATGACCGGATAGATGCCTTTTTCCACGACCAAGGCCAAGTCGATGGCCGTGGGTGTTCCCCTGAAATCCAGCACGGGAATCTTGTAGGACTCACTCTCCGCGAGGGTGATCTCGTACATCTTCTCGGTGAAGGCGATGGCGTCCGCGGGTGTACCACCGACGAACTTGACGATGGCCGGAGCCGCCGCCATGGCGAAACCGCCTATGCCGGCAGTCTCGGTGATGACCGAGTCGCCGATGTCGGGAGCCGCGTCGGCGGCGGTGAAACCGGGCAGGTACAGGCCGTCCACGATACCCGCGGGACCGGTGAACCAGGCGTCGCCCAAACCGGAAATCTGGATGCCGAAGTCGGTGCCGTTCCGGGCCATCGCTATTATTACCGTGCTGCCTTCTATATTGCGGGCCGCATCCACGACGCACTTGGAGGAGGGCATCGTCAGGTTCAGGAAGAAATGGTCGTTGGCGTTCATGAAGGAAAGGACTTTGGCAAGTTTTTCCTTGGGTTCGTCCAGCATCACCAGGCTGGGGGCCAGTTCGCGTATCATGAGGGAGGTTCCAGCCCGATTTCGGTTGTGTCCTTCGTCGCCCATCTGCAGGACCTGGGCGATGACGGAGCGCATGTCGATGGGGCCGTGGAGGGCGAGCGCTTTTGACAGTATCGGCGCAAGGTCGGTCTCCATCCAGCGCAGCCGCTCGATCACTTCATCGGAAAAGGCGCCGTAGCGCAGGACCTTTCCCAGCCCTTCGTTCAGGGTCGCGTAGGCGCGGTTCTTGTAGGTTTCATTTTCGATGATCCAGACCGGCATGCGGCTGGTCATGATGCCGGCCATGGGACCCACCGACGCGTGGTGGTGGCAGGGCTCGAAATCGATCTTGCCCGAAGCCGCCAGTCTTTCCGCCTCCGCACGGTCCTTCGCAAGTCCCTCGTAGATGAGCCCGCCTATGACGGCGCCCCTCATGGGTCCGCCCATCCGGTCCCAGCTTATGGGCGGGCCGGAATGGAGCACCAGATTGGGCCTCATGCCGGGAACGACGTCCCGGGCGATACCGATGCCCACCAGCATGGGTTTCCCTTTAAGTATGCGCTCGGTGGCGAGGGCATTGGCTGCCTTCACGTCCACTTTGGCTTTGGCTATTCCGTCGAGGGCGGCGATCATGGCAATATCGCCACCAGCCGGCGGACGCCAGTCCACCTGGACCACAGGAACGCCCATGCCGGAAATGGTCTCGCCAAAGGACTCGAGCCCCAGATTTACTACCTTGAGGTCCGAAGAAAACAAAGCAAGGACGGGATTTTTCGCGTTCATTTGGAGGCCACCTTTTCCATGATCCTGACGGCCAGCATGGAAGCCTGGTAGTTGGAGGGCATGACGATGACACCCGCTGCCTCAAGCTCGGCCTTCTGGTGCTCGAAGCCCTGAAAATCACCTACCGTGCCGGTGATGGAGGCGACCACGGGAAGGTACCCTCCCCTTTTGGCGGCCGCGGCCTTGGCCGCTACCAGGCTGGGAACGAGGGCCCCGGCGGGGTCGGCGTGGGATCCGTAGCCGAGCACCACATCCACCAGCATCACCGCGATCTCGGCGTCATCGCGCTCTGCGTCTATGCGCTCGGTACGCGTGCTGGGGTCGATCATGGGGTGGGGCCTTCCGACGGTGAATACGTCATCGCCAAGGTCAACCACGGTATGCCCCACGGATTTCATCGGATCCTTTGGCACGAAAGTCGGATCGGTCTGGTTGTTGGACCAGATAGCACCGGTCAGGCCGTGCAGCAGGATCCAGGCCTCGTCGGCAAGGGTCCCGCCGGTAAAGTAGCCACGGATCCATTTTTGGCCCCGTGCAATGCGGTCTGTTTCCTTTTTTACGAGGACTTCGATCTCGGCTTCACCCAGATCGAAGATCTTTCCCTCAGGCTGCTTGTGGTCCTGGCCACCGGTTACACCCAGCGCGAGGCTGGCCGACATGCGGGCTGCCTCTTCCAGGTTAGTCGCCCAGAGTATCTTTCCGTTGGTCTTTTTCGCAGAACCAGATTTAAGGCCGATAAAGTGCACCACCGCCGGCTTACCCGCCGCTTCCAATGCGGCGACCACCTTGTCAGCAACTGATTGGGCGGGAGGCTTGGAAACCACGAGGATCGTATCCGTTGAAGGGTCGGCCGCGAGGGCTTCAATCCCGGTAAGCATGGTGAGCCCACCCACTTTCTCGTTCTTCAAGTCCCGTCCGCCCGTACCTATGGCCTGGCTGACGCCGGCACCGAAACGGTCGATGAGGCAGGTGGTTTCCTGAAGGCCCGTCCCCGAGGCAGCCACGACACCCACCGTTCCGCGCCGCACGACGTTGGCGAAGCAGAGGGGTATGCCGTTGATGATGGCGGTTCCGCAGTCGGGTCCCATCACGAGCAGGCCCTCTGTGCGGGCGAAGGTTTTGAGGGCGATCTCATCTTCCAGGGATACGTTGTCGGAAAAAAGCATGACATGCAGGCCGTGTTCAAGGGCCTTGCGAGCCTCGCGGGCAGCATAGGTACCCGGAAGGGAGATCACCGCCATGTTCGCGCCCTCGACCCAATCCAGGGCACCTTCCAGCGACCGGGGATTCGCGGCCTTCCCCCCGCTGCCGGAGCGCGGCGCCGTCTTTCGCGCGAGCAAGGCATCCGCGGCCTTGGCGGCGGTTTCCAGCGCGTCGGCTGTCGGACAGCTAATCGCGATAACCAGATCATTGGCCCCGACCCCGCTTAGTTCGGCTGCCAAATAGCCCGAATCGGTGAGGAGTTCAAGGTTCATCGGTGTCCCCATGGCGACTACCGCATCGGTTACCCCTGAAGTTCCCTTCAGTTCGCGGCTAAGAAGCATGAGAAAGACAGAATCAAAGTACGAGTCCTTGCGGACCAGAATTTTCTTCACTGGAGAGCCTCCAGACAATGTATTCCTCATCATATACCAGATTGTATACAAGTCAAGTACTTTCGGTGGTGTCCTGATGCTTATGGTTTTTCCTTGCCATTGAAAACGGAAAGGGAATCAAACTAAACCCATCCAGCACGCAGCTTGATTGCCGGCTAAAACAGGGGAGACAGGGGGTGTGAACACAATTCGTCGATCTACTATCCCGTCACGCCGAACTTCCGCGCCACCGTGTCGTACTGGTTTATCACCTGCCGCACCCAGGCGCGCTTTTCCGAGTAGGGGTGGTAATAGAAGGATCTTTTGAAGCCGTAGACGATGATGTTCTTCAGGTCGTGGGCGTCGATGGGGAAGTTTTCCAGTGCCAGGCGCAATTCGGTACAGACGTTCGTATTGGATACCAGGCGGTTGTCGGTGCAGAAAGTGACAGACAGCTTGTGCTCCAGCATCTTGCGAAGCGAGTGGTTTTTCAGTTCGCCAATCTCGGGGGTGGTCTGCATGTTGCTGGTAAGGCAGACCTCCAGGGTTATCCGACGGTCGGCCAGGTAGTTCACCAGATTCTCGACGTACAGGGCACGGTCGGTGATGCCCTGGCTCTGGATCATGTCCTGGTCGAACAGGTGCAGGCCATGGCCTATGCGGTCCGCTTGCAGCTTGGTCACCGCCTGGAAGATACTTTCCGGCCCATAAGCCTCGCCCGCATGGACTGTCTTGCAGATAAAACCTTTCTGTATAAGGGCATACGAATCCTCGTGGTCGCTGGCGGGGTAGCCGTACTCCGCTCCGGCCAGGTCGAAACCCACCAGCTGGATCTTCGACGTAGCCCTCAGCTGCACCACGGCCTTGGCAAGTTCCAGGCTGGCCCCACGGATGATCTCGATGGGGGTGGAAAAGGCGTGCACCCGGGTATAGTCGCGGTAATACTGTGAGAAATTCTTCGTAAAGAAGCGCATCGCACAGGCGATGATGCCATAATCGTACGCCGGTTCTCCCGTTGGCAGTTTGGCGTTCAGCTCGTCCCTGGCCTTCCGCAGGCCCCGGTCCACCGCGTCCATCACCTTCAGGAAGCTCAGCTCCTCGGACATCAGCAACTGCGGCGCGAAACGCACCTCGATATAGCGCACTCCCTCGGCGGCGTTGTCCATCATCAGTTCGTAGGACACCCGGAACAGCGCATCCTCGGTCTGCATCACCGCCGTGGTCAAGGCGAAACCCTTCAGGTACTCGTTCAGATCCTTGTAGGAATCCTTGAAAACCAGCCGACGCAGCCCCGCCTCGTCCGTCGCGGGAAGCACAACCCCCGCTTTCCGCGCCAGATCAATCAGCGTCGAAATCCGCAGACTCCCATCCAGATGCACGTGCAGGTCGGTCTTGGGAATCGCCCTGATAAAATCGTCGTTGAACCACGCCATGCTGTGCTCCTAGCCTCCATAATACACCAAAATACTCCAAAAAGGCAGACATAAAAGGGGAAACGCCTTTCCCCTGGGGCGCACACGGTTGCGCCCCACCCCTTTCAGGAAACCCAGGGTCAGACCCCAGGCCAGCACTTGACCAGGTTACTTGGTCATATCAATCTATAGTCATGCATACGGTAACCATCCACGAAGCCAAAGCCACCCTGTTGAAATTGATAGAGGAAGCCCTATCCGGTAAAGAGATAATCATAGCCCGCAGGAACAAGCCTCTGGTGCGACTTGTTCCCCTTGAGCCAGGCGCAGGAGAACGGACGATCGGCAGCGCCAAAGGGAAAATCGTGATGGCCTCCGATTTCGATACCCTGCCTATCGAATAATCATCGCCCAGGCTTTGCACGACAAGCTGCCGGTCCTGTCTTCCGATACCGTATTCGCCGAGTACGGAGTTCGCAACCTTT
>CAXNJE010000174.1:0-6866 GCA_964202565.1 Breznakiellaceae bacterium
TTTCTATCGATTTCATGATTTATGATATCATTGACTTCCCATCCTGTCAATAATACTTAATGTATGTTTAGTATTTCTGCCCATGCATAACGTCTCTTTTCCCCTTGTGGCCGTGTTGCTGCCGCATCATACTGTTTGTCAGAGGGCAGTATGAGCGGCAATAGTCCCGACACGATCCTGATCGTAGATGATGAGGCTATTATAGCCCTGGCCGAAAAACGGACGCTGGAGCGGTACGGTTATGCTGTGCTGACTGTACCCAGCGGAGAGGCCGCGCTTGAAATGTTGGCGGTGGGTTCCCGCATCGATCTTGTGTTGATGGATTTAAATCTGGGTTCCGGCATGGATGGGACCCAAGCGGCGCTTGAAATCCTTGAAAAGCACGACCTTCCCTTGGTGTTCCTTTCTTCCCACACCGAACGCGAGGTGGTGGAAAGAACCGAGGGCATCACCTCCTATGGGTATATACTCAAGAATTCAGGCGAGACTGTTCTGGTCGCCGCAATCAAGATGGCCTTCAAGCTGTTCGAGAAAAACAGCGCCCTGAGGGAAAGTGAGAGAAAATACAGGCATCTGATCGAAAACAGCCATGACATCATTTATATCCTGACCAGGGATGGTTTGTTCAGCTTCGTTTCCAATGCCTGGACAACCCTGCTGGGGCATCCGATTTCCGAAGTGTTGGGGCGGTCTTTCCAGGAATTTATCCATCCAGACGATCTTCCTGCCTGTCTGGATTGGTTCAAACAATTAATAGGGACAGGGCAGGTGTTGAAGAACATCGAGTACCGAGTCCGGCATTACGACGGAAGCTGGCGCTGGCACCGTACCGAAGGCTTGCCTTTGACCGACCCATCAGGGCGAGTCCTGGGTATGGAAGGTATCGCAGCTGATATCACCGAGAGGAAAGGGGTAGAGGCGGCGGTACAGGCCGAGCGGAATCTGGCGCAGATGTACCTGGATGTGGCGGGTACCCTGTTCGTGGTCATCGATCGCAACGGCATGGTCACCCTTATCAACCGTCGGGGTTGCGAGATTCTGGGTTATCGACGTGAGGATATTCTGGGCAGGAACTGGATCGACACATTTATCCCACCAGCTATTGCACCCGAAGTAAAGCGGGTCTTCCGGACAATCATGGAAGGAACGTTCGAACCAGTGGAATACTTCGAGAATCCCGTGATCGACGCCGCAGGTCGGGAACACTTGATCGCCTGGCACAATACTGTGCTGCGGAACGATGAGGGACGAATAGTCGGATCGCTCAGTTCTGGCGATGATATCAGCGAGCGCAAGCGGACGGAAGACGCACTGGCGGAAAGCGAGAGCAAGCTAAAGTCCGTATTCGACGCTATTGATGAATCCATCTGCTTTCTGGAACGGGACGGAACGATCCTGGCGGCCAATACGACCTTTGCCCTACGCCTGGGTCGGACCGTGGATGAGTGCCTGGGTATGGATGTTTTTGGACTTCTGCCGCCGGATTCGGTCGAACGTCGCAGGGGCTATCTGGAAGAAGTCTACCGCACCGGCGAGCCGCATTCCTTTGAGGATGTCCGGGGTGGCCGGTGGATACATCAGAACCTCTACCCTGTCCTGGATGCTGAGGGGCGGACTTCCCGGGTTGTGATCTATGCGACGGATATTACAGAGCAGAAAAGGGTACAGGATGCGGAACAGGTGAGTGCCACCCTGTACAGCACGATTTTCCAGGTGGTGCCGGTGGGCCTGACCATCTCCGATGAGGAAGGGAAAATCCTTAAAAACAACCCGCCTGCGTCGCGCATGCTCGGTTTGACCGAGGAGGAGCATGCCAAACGGGCCATCGACAGCCGGGAGTGGCGGATAATCAGAAAGGACGGATCGCCCATGCCCTCCGGTGAATACGCCAGTACCCTGGCGCTGAATGAGAATCGTTTGGTAGAGAACGTGGAAATGGGTATAGTCAAGGATACGGATGACATCGTGTGGATAAACGTGTCCGCCGCGCCGGTACCGTTGGCGGGCTACGGGGTGGTGATTGCCTACAATGACATAAGCGAACGTGTTCGGGCCGAAAAGCAGGTTGAAACCCTGTTACGGGAAAAGGACCTGATTCTGAAAGAAGCCCACCACCGGGTGAAAAACAATTTGGGCACAATAAGCAGCCTTCTGCACCTGCAGGCGGAAAGTCAGGATAACGTGACGCTGGCGAACATCCTGAACGATGCCACCGGCCGGGTACAGAGCATGATGGTGCTTTACGACAAGCTCTACCGTTCCGATGATTTTTCTGACCTGGGTGTCAGGGATTATCTTGTGGACTTGATCGATCAGGTAATGGCGTTGTTCGAAACCAGACACAAGGTGCGCGCGGAGCTTCAGGTTGATGATTTTCTGATGGGAGCCAAGAAACTGGCGACCCTGGGTATCATAATCAATGAATTGATCACCAATTCCATGAAATACGCTTTCCGGGATTCCGATAGGGGCTTGATCAGGGTGTCGGCGTCCAGAACAGGATCAAGGGTTTCTGTGCGCTACGCTGACGATGGTCCGGGTTTGCCGGCTCCCGTCGATTTTGACAATTCCACCGGTTTCGGCATGAAGCTGATAAGCATGCTGGTGCAGCAACTGGCCGGTACGATCCGTATGGGGAGCGGCAATGGTGTCTGCATCGATATCGAATTCGAGCTGTAAGGATCGCACAACTTACACCTCCGGCTGAATGGTCGCCTTGAGGAAGATGTGGTCCGAAGGCAGTAGCCTTCTTTGCTGGTAGTTGATGGGGACGAGATCGCAGAGCGTTCCGCCGTCCAGGATGGCCAGGTCGTTGGAGCAGAAGATGTAGTCCAGCTGGCTGAAGTGGAAGCCACCCTTGAAGTAGAAGTGGGTGAAGCGGGCTGGTTCCGGTATGTCCATCGCTTCCAGGACGTCCCTGAAGGGCAATTCCAGGAAGGGATCGAATTCGAACTGGTGTTGGCCACGGATGGCGATGCCGTTGAAGTCGCCCAGGACTATGCAATTCCGCCGGTCCACCTGGGAGCACAGTTGGCGGACCTCCGCCATGCGCTGTTCGATGCCCATGTCGGGGCCGTGCTGGGACTTGAGGTGGACCACGAAAAGGCGCAGCCGGGTTTTGCCCTGGCGCAGGCTGACCCTTAGCAGGTTCCTGGAAAAGGCGCCCCGCACGTTACGCGCATGTACCGAGTCGAAGCGGCCCTTTAATACCAGGGCGCCTACGAAGATACCCCGATGGCTGTTCTCCTCGTGGAGAAAACAGTCGTAGCGGTCACGCAGATAATACCTGTTGAAATTGGCGAGGGTTTCCATGCCGCCCACCTCGCAGAGGCCGACGAAATCGAAATCTTCCTCCAGGATGGTCTGCGCGATGGCTGCGATTTTGGTTCGTTCCTTGTTGGGGTTGTAGATGGAAAAATTCATGGCCATGTAGGCGTCGTCGGCGAGCCCTTCGAAGTCGGCCTGAGAATATTCCCTGTCCAGCAGCAGGTAGAAATTCTCCGCGTTGAAGGTGGCGATTTTATACGGACCTGCCGGTGTAGCTTGTTTTTCTATGATATGCGTATGTGGATCCACTGCCGCCATGATACGGGAAAGAAAGGCTGTGGGCAAGATTTAGGTCATGGACATTGCCTCGTCCTCAAGTGCCTTTTCCACGAAGCGATTAAGGGATATGCCAAGGCGCGAGGCGGCTACGGCAGCCTTGGCGTGGAGGTCGGGATCGATCCTGACATTGAACCGGCCAGAAAATGGTTTTTCCGGTTCTTTTCCTCGGGCGGCACACCAATCCAGGTAGTCATCGACAGAATCATGGAACGCTGTTTCGGTTTCCTCGACTGTCCGTCCTTGGAAGGTGACCACAGCGCGGAGCCCCTTGAGTTCTCCATGGATGAGTTTTGCCTCCTCGTCGATGTAAGTCTTTGCATAATAACCTTTGTATTGCATCATGGCCTTACTCCTGCATTTTCAAGAAAGCGCCGTACCGATCCCACAGCACCCTTATCTGTTTCCTTCTGTGGGTGCGGGCGATGGAAAGAAGCATCCTCCCCGTTAAGCTCGACATGCAAGCGCGAACCTGATCCTGATTCGACGGTTGCGCCAAGGGATCTGAAAAGAGATTCTATATCCGTCCAAACGATGTCGGCTCTTTGAGGTCGCTCAAAGATCAATTCCAGCGTTTTCCGCTGTCTGTTGTTCATTTTATTATAGTACTGCTTTTCAGTGACATTTACAACATGAAATATAGACGCATCAGCACCCAATCCCGGGGGTAGCGGAAAAGCCCGTAGTGGGCGGCCGGGTGCGGATGCAGCGCCATTAATCCAGAATTCCGCACGATCCCCGATACCAAGGCCCGCCCATAGGCTTTGGAACGAGGGGGGCCTGGGGGATTTGTGGAAAGCGTCATTAATGGTGTAGGCGAACCGGGAAGGCGATGGCTCAGCCCCCCTTCATACTCTTTCCGGACCTATTTTCTATTTTCCTTCCAAAACCCTGCGCTTGTAGAGGAGGCCGCCGCCGAGGAGGCAGAGGGCTGCGATGACGGAGAGGGCGGCGAGGGAGAGGAGGGCTTCGGGGCCGGCTTCGGCGAGGCCGAAGGTGAGGGTGCGGCGGAGGCCGCGGACGGCGTGGGTGGAGGGGAGGAAGTCGAAGAGGTGGATTTCGGCGCCTGCGATGGTGAGGAGGGGGAATTCGGGTAGGGGGTAGACCGAGCCGGAAAAGAAGACGGTGAGGAAAAAGGGGAAGGTGGCGAGGGAGAGGGCTTCGAAGCTATTGCGGGCGAAGGCAGCCACGGCGAAGGCGATGCCGACGACGGCCGCAGAACAGAGCACGCAGAAGGCGAGTCCCACACAGAGATCGGCCGCCATGCCGCCGGGGCTGCCGAAGCCGAGGGCGGAGGCGCTGGCAAACGCAAGGAGCGAGCTTGTTGCCGAAAGCAGAATGAAGGCCGCGCCCTTGCCCGCGACGAGGGCTGAGACGGGGAGCCCCGCAAGGCGGTACCTGATAGCGGCGAGGTTTTCCCTTTCCCGTGCGAGGGCCAGGCTGAAGAGGTAGATTCCCGCCAGGCTCGACACGACAATGAGGCCGGGAACGTAGTTTTCGAAGGGTGTCTTCTTGCCGGAAAAGCCCGACGCGCTGGTCTCGAAGTTCAGGGGTGAGGCTTGTCCGACGAGTTCCGCGAAGGCATTCTCCAGGGCGGCCTTGAGCGCTGTCGACGCGAGCAGGTAGTAGGGGTCGGAGAAGTCCCCCGCGAGTGTGACGCGTGCTTCGGTGGCGCCGGGAATCACGAGCACGTAAATGTCCCGGTTGCGTATGGCCCGCTCGCCTGCTTCGCGTGTGGGGTAGCTGCGCAGGTCGAAGAGGCTGGAACCGTCGGAATAGCTTAGCTCGGGATTTTCTTCCAGTTGTGCGGAGAGCTGTGTGTAGAGCAGTGCGGAAATTCCGCCGGTATCCGCATCCACCACGCCGATGCGGTAGACGATCATGCCCTGCAGGAAAATGAGGCGGTACACCAAGATAAAAAGTGGTGCCACTATCAGGGTTAGAACCAGGAATGCGCGTTCGCGGACCAGTTCCCTTACCGTTGCCCTGAAAAGCGCCGCGATGCAGCCGGGCCGGGGGGCGCGCGGGTTGGGGTGGGCTCTCATGATATTATGCGTCCGGCGTGGAGCACGGCGACCCGGCTGGCGAGTTGTTCGGCTTCCTGCTGGTGGTGGGTGGAGATTACCATGGTCATGGTGCCGCTTTTTGCCAGCTTGAGTAGTGACTGTACGAGAGCGGCGCGGGAAGCTGCGTCCAGCTCGGCTTCGGGTTCGTCCAGCAGCAGGATGTCGGGTTCGTGGACAAGTGACAGGACCAGGTTGAGTTTGCGCCTGTTACCGCGCGAAAGTTCGCGTCCCAAGGTACGTTCCTCACCGGTCAGGCGGTATTCTTCCAGCAGGGACTCGCCGTGTTCACGGGCGCGATTCTTGTCGACGCCGTACAGGGCGGCGGCCAGGGCGAGCTGTTCGGTGACGGTCAGGTTTTCCCAGATGGCGCTGGCCTGCGGGCAGTAGCCAAGGCGCGCAGGGCAGGCCTCCGTTCCGGGGCGGAGGACCGAGCCTGAACTGGGTGGCAGGAGTCCGGCGAGGAGATTGAGCACGCAGGTCTTGCCTGCACCGTTGGGACCCAGCAGGATTAGGGTCTCCCCTTCCAGGATTTTCAGGTCGATCGCGGTGAGGGCGGCGAAGGCACCAAACCTGAGACCTGTTTGTTTCAGCTCGAAAATCACGCCCATGGCTTTCCTTATGTTCCCTTCAGTAGAGTTCGAGGCTAGGGGGCCAGGCTTGGGTGCGGCAGGTTTTCCAGGTCTTGTCGATGTATTCGGTGGTGTAGGCCTGCTCGACCAGGTGGAAAAGATAGCGCCCGCGCCCGGTGAGCGCGTAGCCGTACGCGGTTTCTTCGATGATACCTACACGGCGGGCCAGACGAAATTCGGGCTGGAAGTCGTCGTCCAGGTTTCGGCCGAACAGGCGCGCGTAGTCCTGCCGGGATAGCCGGGCGAGGTAGGAATTCCAGAAGAGCCAGTAGAGGGTGCGGGTCCTGCGCGTAAAAGGCAGGGTGAGCGCCGTGGGTATGCGGCCTTGTCCGAGGCGCGAGCTGTAGGCGTCCACGGAGAAGGTATTTATCTTGAATAGGTCCGGCAGGAGCGTGGTGGCGCTGGCACCGAAGCCCAGGAAGTTTTCCCTGGTCACCGAGCTGTAGCCGACGGAACCGGGTTTGGCGAAGGTCCAGATGGAGCTGCGTTCCAGGCCGAGACTGGCCGCCGTGGACTCGAGGGTTTGGAGCAGGCGTTTGCGCTCGCGAAGACCCGGCAGGACGCGTGG